>NZ_VDGD01000019.1:0-51378 GCF_024701725.1 Ochrobactrum sp. XJ1 | reverse complement strand
CAATTCGACATCCAATTTCCTCCATGGCTAACCACATGAATTCATTGGCATGTTGCAGTTTAAAATAGAATGTACCCTGTTATATACATCGATCACATAAGATAGATTATGGAACCAACTCATATCCATCTGTCTTGAAACATCGCGACTCGCTTGCGGCGCTGTCGACATCTGAGCTCCTTCGAGACTTAGAGCCTGTTCCAAAAAGGATTGAGCGATTTCAGTAGGTTATGATTCAATCGGATAGCTTACATTCGATGGAGATCATGATGGCCTGGACTGCAACCGCTCGGCAACAATATGGACGACGCAACGCGCGTTATGCAAGCGATTTAACGGATGCGGAATGGACTGTCATCGAACCGATGATGCCTGCACCGAGCCGTCTCGGACGCCCTCGCAAGACGGATTTGCGAGAGGTGGTAAATGCGCTGCTTTATATTGCTTCATCAGGTGGCGCATGGCGGCTTTTGCCCACGGACTTCCCACCATTTTCCACGGTGCAAAAGTATTTCTATCGATGGCGAGATGAAGGGATGCTGCGCACGATCAACAACGCGCTCGTGATGACAGCACGCGAGTTGACCGGAAAGCAGCCCAGCCCTACCGCTGGCGTGATCGATAGCCAGTCAATAAAAACCACGGAAAGTGGCGGAATACGGGGCTTTGACGCGGGAAAAAAGATCAACGGTCGCAAGCGTCATATTGTGGTTGATACCCTCGGCTTGATGGTTGGTCTGGTGATCCATTCTGCGGGTATTCAAGACAGAGATAGTGCACCTGATGTCTTGAAAACCATCCTCAAACGCTGGCCGTGGTTACGGCATATCTTTGCTGATGGTGGATACGCGGGACCCAAGCTCAAAGACAGGTTGGAAACGGTCGGAAAATTTACGCTGGAAATCGTCAAACGATCCGATCACGCTGAGGGCTTCAAACTCTTACCACGCCGATGGGTGGTCGAGCGAACGTTTGCATGGCTCGGACGTTGCCGTAGATTGGCCAAAGATTTCGAAAAAACCGTCGCGTCTGCTGAAGCCTGGGTCTACATCGCAAACATCCGCCTGCTCACCCGGCGCATCGCAAGAGCCTGATATCGTTACATTCATTATGATTCAGGCTCTTAGATGTGAACCCTGAATATCAGCCCAGAGTACTAGCGACGCTGAGCGATATAGAGATGGCCTGGAACTGGCGCTCCTTGTTCGCTGCGCACGACGATATCTTCGCAACGCACACAATCCATTCCGTGGTTGTCGAGCATTGCACGCACATAGGTTTGTGCGTGTGCAAAGCGCTGATAGTCTCCGACCATGAATGCACGCCCGGCAAGCCTTGTATCGTCCAGCGTCTCGCTGGAGAAGCCGAAATATCCGCCCGGCAGCAGATGCGCGGCAACGCCCGTGAAGAATTTGTCGAGTTCGCCCATATATGGCAAAACATCGGTAGCCACGATCAGATCCCAATCCTGTTCGCTCGTGGTTTCGAGAAAACGAACGGCTTCGCCGACGAACAGCACCTGATAGTCGCCTTTCTCGTAAGCGACTTCGATCATGTTCTCCGAGATATCGACGCCGGTCTTATGTCCGGCCATGTCATCGAGCGCATCAGCTGACAAGCCAGTGCCGCAGCCCAGATCGAGCATGCGTTCAGCGAAAAACTCGTCGTTCATGTCGAGGAGCATTTCCCGCAGCTGCAGCGGAACGTCATAACCGAGCTGGTCAACAAGGATCGTGTCGAACATTTCGGCATGTTGATCGAAGAGTGTCGACACATAGGCATCCGGTGCCTTTAGAGGTACCGCGCCGCGTCCCATGCTCGCAAGCCGCACGGCTGCGCCGCCATGGTCATCAGGATCGATCCGCAGCACATCTTCATAGGCCTTGGCAGCGGCATCGAAATCGCCAGCTTTTTCCAGTGCAAGCGCCCGCTCATAGGCTTCTGCAAGCGCTTCCTGATCAAAAGCTGGTTGGTCATTCTCAGCCATAAAGATCGGCCCTTCTTCTGTTCTTGGCATCTGTTAGATGCGGTATGTAAGTGTTTGTAAAATCTGTAATTTCTTACTTTGGTGGACATTCGAGCGCGTAGAGCAAGAGTATCCCTCCCCGCTTCCTACGCTTATCTGGAAAATCTCGCAAGCGGGGTCGCTGCAATCAGATGGTTCCCTACTCGGCAGCTGCTGTGACGCGCTCGTCTTGTCCTTTATGGTCCGCCAGCTTTCGTGCAATCACAGCACAGGCCATAAGCTGGATCTGGTGAAAGAGCATCAAGGGCAGAACAATGCTGCCGACATTTGCACCGGCGAAAATTGCGCTTGCCATTGGAGCTCCGCTGGCGAGGCTCTTCTTTGATCCGCAGAACATGATCGTGATGCGGTCGGGACGATTGAAGCCGAGCAACTTGCTGCCGTACCAGGTGGCCAGCAGCACAACGACCAGCAGAACGATGTTGACGCCCACCATCATGCCGAGATCGTGCCACGAAACGGTACGCCAAAGACCTTCAACCACAGCCTCGCTGAAAGCCAGATAAACGACCATCAGGATCGAGCCTCGGTCAACAAAGCCGAGTGCTTTGCTGTGCCGCCGCATGAAACTGCCGATCCATGGCTGCAGAATTTGTCCGAGCACGAAGGGTGCGAGCAGCTGCAACAGAATGGATTCGAGCGCATCGACCGATATTCCACCACCGCCTTTGACTGCGAACAACAAGCCGACCAGCAAGGGCGTGAGAAACATGCCGAAAATGTTCGATGCAGATGCTGATACGATTGCCGCTGAAACATTGCCGCCCGCAATTGAGGTGAAGGCTATGGACGACTGGACCGTCGAAGGCAGAACGCAGAGAAAGAGGATACCTGTGTAGAAAGCTGATTGCGACAAGCCGGGAATGGTCCAACCTGCCGCCAGACCGAGGATCGGAAACAGGATGAACGTCGATGACAGGACTGCCAGATGCAGTCTCCAGTGCGTTATGCCTGCAACGACGGCCTCACGCGAGAGCCTCGCACCATGCAGAAAGAACAGAAGCCCGACAGCAAATTTCGTCGCCAGCGCAAACCAGTCTGCAAAATCACCGTGCACGGGGAGCACGGACGCAAGCAGAATGGTCACGATCAGCATGCTGGTGAATTTGTCAGGCAGGAAGCGCATCATATCGTCCAATCTTGCAGGCATCGCGGAGCGCGACGCCCGCTTCATTCAAAACTCACATTCGTTCATAAACCTCTCGGGAGGAGTTTCAATCCTCCCGATATGGCGCGATAGCTCACACTTTTGAAATGTGGCCTCCAATTTACAATCCAAGCTGGTTCATTCGTAACCGTTAGGGTTCTTCGACTGCCAGTGCCACATATCCTGGCACATTTCGCGGAGGTTCTTCTCTGCAGACCAGCCAAGGAAATCGCGGGCAAAGGTTGGATCAGCGTAACATTCAGCAACGTCGCCTGGACGGCGCGGCGCAATCTCGTATTTGATCTCGCGGTTCGAAACATGCTCGAAGGCCTTCACGACGTCCAGAACGCTATAGCCCTGCCCCGTGCCGAGATTCACCTCGAAACACTGCGGCTCATCCAGCTTCTTGAGTGCCTTCAAGTGGCCGGCGGCCAGATCCACTACGTGAATGTAGTCGCGAACGCCGGTGCCATCGGGCGTTGAATAATCATTGCCCCAGACATTCAGTTTTTCGCGACGACCGGTCGCGACCTGCGCGATGATCGGCATCAGATTATTCGGAATGCCCTTTGGATCTTCGCCGATCAGGCCGCTCTCATGTGCGCCAACCGGGTTGAAATAACGCAGGATGGCGATCTTCCAGCTGTTGTCGCCGTTATAAATATCGCGAAGCATGTCTTCGATGACGAGCTTGGTCCGACCATAGGGATTGGTTGCCGATAGCGGCTGGTCTTCCGTGATTGGCAATTTCTGCGGATCGCCATAGACCGTGGCTGATGAGCTGAAAACCAGTGTCTTGACGCCGGTTGCTTCCATGGCCTGCAACAGGCGGAGCGTGCCCACCACATTGCAATCATAATAGAGCATCGGCTTTTCGCTCGATTCACCGACGGCCTTCAGACCGGCAAAGTGAATGACGGCAGTGCATTTGTGATGCCGGATCACTTGTTCCAAAAAAGCGCGATCTCGAATATCACCTGCTTCCCGGCGCGGCGTGCGCCCGGTAATCTTTTCGATGCGATGCAGGGCTTCCGGGTGGCTGTTGTCAAAATTGTCGACCACAACGACGTCGTGGCCTGCCTCGATGAGCTGAACACAGGTGTGCGAGCCGATATAACCAGCGCCGCCAGTCACAAGAATTGTCATCGTTTATGTATCCGCTTGTTGAACATACCGCCCCGATGTGCGATCCCCGGCTGACTATGCAAAATCAGTAACAGACTTCAAGCCATCCGGTGCGATTCTCTTGAATGGTTGCAATAGATCAGCCAAGTTTGACGGAGCGATGATGAAACCATCCCGCAATATCGATCGCCTTCTGGAAATCATGGCAGCGCTCCGTGACCCCGAAACCGGCTGTCCATGGGATGTGGAGCAGAGTTTCGAATCCATCATGCCCTATACGCTTGAGGAAACTTATGAAGTCCTCGATGCCATAGAGCGCAATGATATGGACGATCTGCGCGAAGAACTTGGCGATCTGTTGTTGCAAGTGGTGTTCCATTCGCGCATGGCCGAAGAACAGGGCAGCTTTGCATTTGGCGATGTTGTCGAAGCTATCACGCACAAGATGATACGTCGGCATCCGCATGTTTTCGGTGACGCTGAAGCCAGAAATGCAGGCATGGCCAAGGGCTCGTGGAATCGCATCAAGGCTGAGGAAAAAGCCGAGCGGGCCGAACGGCGTGAGAAACTTGGACTTGAAACGGCCGAGAAGAACGGTTTTCTGGACGATATTCCACACGCCTTCCCTGCCCTACTTCGTGCTTTGAAACTTCAGCAGAAAGCCGCGAAAGTCGGCTTCGACTGGTCTGAGGCAGCACCGATCCTCGACAAGATCGCCGAAGAAACCGCAGAGCTGAAGGAAGCTATGGCGGCGAAGGAGCGCGCGGATATCGAAGAGGAATATGGTGACCTGCTGTTTGCTATGGTCAATTTGGGCCGCCATCTTGAGATCGATGCGGAAACCGCGCTCGTCGCAGCCAATGAGAAGTTCAAGCGGCGGTTCCATTTCATCGAAAAAACGCTCGGTGAAACCGGAAGCGACCTTGACGCCGCTACTCTCGATGAAATGGAAGCAATCTGGGGCGAAGCCAAGAAAAAAGGCCTCTAACTATTTGTTTTTAAGCATTTCCGGGCGCAAAACCGTTTCACACTTTCGCTGGAATGCTCAATCGGCCTGTTTTTCGTTTTCCCATTTTGGACGGAACATCTGATAGACGCTTTCCGTCGTGGCAAAATCCATATAGCCAAGCCTGCTGACAGGTCTGGCTTTCGCGATATCGATGAGACCGTTGGTCAGGACCTGTTCATCGATATGCACGCCGACAACCTCGCCGATCACCATGTAATTGTCGGTCGGCCTGCCCTCTTTGTCCTGCAATCGTTTGATTTCCACCGCGACACATTCAAGCGCTGCATAGGCCTCCTTGACGCGTGGGGCTGCGATAAGCCTGCTCGACGTCTGGGTTAGTCCGGCATATTCGAACTCGCTGATACCGCGAGGCGCGTCGACAGATGATGCATTCATCTGGGTTCTCAAATGATCGCTCACCAGATTTGCGGTGAACTCGCCGGTTTCTTCGATGAATGAAACGCTGTCCTTCACACCACTCGATGAGAACATGACCATAGGCGGCGTGTCACAGATCGCGTTGAAGAAGGAGTAGGGCGCGAGGTTGACGGCGCCCTCCTTCGATTTCGTCCCGATCCAGCCTATGGGGCGTGGTGCAACGATTGCCTTGAACGGATTATGGGGCAGCGGGTGCCCTTCCCTCGGTTCATAAAACATATGTTTATCCGCTGATTAGAAAGTCTTGTTGAAGTCAGTTCTAAGCTTGCGTCCATGGGCCGGAATATTCGGTAACGATCTTGTCCATGTCGGCTCTCGGGCGTTCGGGCATCTTGTTTGCCGCCGTTCCGATATGGACGAATCCGGCAACACGTTCATTGGGTGCCAGTCCCAGAAAAGCGCGGGCGTAAGCGTCGTCCGAATACCAGTTTGTAATCCAGTTGCTGGCATAACCAAGCGCGTTCGCAGCCGTGCAAAGGTTCATCGCGACAGCGCCCGCCGAAAGGAACTGCTCCCATTCCGGAATGCGTTCATGTGCGACGGGCGATGACACCACGCCAACAACGAGCGGCGCGCGCGAAAAACGTGTCAGCTCTTTTTCCTTCCGCCCTTCTGGCATCGGACCCTCAATTTCTTCGGCACGTTGGGCCAGATACTCGCCGACTTTGAGACGCGCATCGCCGCGATAAAGGATGAAACGCCAGGGTGTCAGGCGTCCGTGGTCAGGCACGCGTGCGGCAACTTTCAGCAAGGCTGCAAGTTCCTCGCCCTCGGGTGCTGGTCCGGAAATTGCCGAAATCGGGGTGGAACTGCGCTGTGCCAGAAAATCGAAGATCGGATGGGCCACGGATAACCTCGTCACTAAAATGCTGCTTATATTGCTCCACTTATTCGGGGCTGCTTCTTCTCGCCCGTTGCATCCGTACTGTAAAGTCAAAATTCCAGAAACGATTAATCAACAGAAGTTGGAAAAATGCGGGTGCCGGAAGCGATTTGGCCTTGAATTCGCCACCCGCATGGGCTCAAAAATACAACATGTCGGATCGCTTGAACCTGTTTTACCCAAAGAGAAAAATTGCCCTGCGCGGAGGATCGTTTTTTACGGCGTTCGCGTTTGCCGTCAGTGCAATGCCATCGTTGGCTCAGAGCCTAGATCCGCAGACAAATATTCCACAGTTGCAGACCACCACGACTGGCCTGCCAGACTTGCCGCAGCCAGCGCTCGATCTTCCGACACTGAACACTTATGCCGCCCCATCCAGCCCGGAGAACAATCCGCTCGTCCAGACGCGTGAACTCGATCTCAAGGCGCGGTTGAGTGAAGGTGGCGGTGATATTCCGGCGGGGCTTGTATGGCGCGTGTTCTCGCCGGATGTCGGAGCGGATGGTCAACTGCCGTTGATCGCAAGTGCAAAGGGCGGCAGCGCTGTTTTCAATCTGCCCGAGGGCAGCTATCTGGTGCATGTCGCCTATGGGCGCGCCGGTGCTACCAAGCGGATCACGGTCGGCAACGCGACCCGTCATGAAGTGATGATGCTCGATGCAGGCGGGATGAAGCTCAGTGCGATTCTGCCGGATGGCGGCAAGATTAATGACGATCTCCTGCGTTTCTCGATCTATGCGGACGAAGACAATAATGATCGTTCGCTGATTGTGCCCGACGTCAAGCCGAACGCGATCATTCGCCTCAACAGCGGCACTTATCATGTTGTTTCCAACTATGGCACGGCCAATGCCACCATTCGGGCCGATATTCGCGTGGAAGCCGGAAAACTGACGGAAGCGACCGTTCAGCATCGGGCCGCGGAAGTGACGTTGAAGCTTGTGCGCGAGCGCGGCGGCGAAGCGCTTGCCGATACGTCATGGTCAATCCTGAACGCTTCCGGCGATGTGGTACGCGAAAGTGCTGGTGCTTATTCTTCGATGGTTCTTATCGAAGGCGATTATGTCGCCGTCGCCAAGAACAAGGACCGCATTTATCAGCGCGATTTCAAGGTTTCATCCGGCAAGAACGAGGAAGTCGAAGTCGTCGCCAATGGCGAATCCGAATCCGTTCAAGACAGCATGGATTGAGTTTAAACTATCTTCAAAAGCAAAAGGCCGCGCAATGCGCGGCCTTTTTATTGTTAGCCACCATTCTTGAGGCGGAGCAGATCGGGCGGGGTCGCCTCTTCCACCAGCCGTGCAATGGCTTCATCGAGCGTCATGGATTCCTGATCGCGCGAACCGAGACGGCGCATATTAACCGTGTTTTCTTCGGCTTCGCGCTTGCCGCAGACGAGGATCACCGGAACCTTCTGCAAGGAATGCTCACGAACCTTATAGTTGATCTTCTCGTTGCGCAGATCGGTCGAGACCTGCAGTCCGGCGGCTTTCAGCTTTGCCGCAGCCTGCGCCGCATATTCGTCGGCATCCGAGGTGATCGTGGCAACAACAACCTGCACCGGCGCAAACCACAGCGGCATGTGACCGGCGAAGTTCTCGATCAGAATGCCTAGAAAGCGCTCCATCGAGCCGCAGATCGCGCGGTGGATCATGACCGGTTGGCGCTTTTCAGAATCCTTGTCGATATAGAAGGCGCCAAAGCGTTCCGGCAGGTTGAAGTCCACCTGCGTGGTGCCGCACTGCCATTCACGGCCGATAGCATCCTTCAGCGTATATTCGAACTTAGGACCGTAGAACGCGCCCTCGCCCGGCAGAATGCCGGTCTTGATGTTGTTGGACTGCTGCTGGATCTTTTCCAGCACCGACATCATCACGCTTTCGGCACGATCCCAGAGCTCATCCGAGCCGACGCGCTTTTCAGGACGGGTCGACAGCTTGATGGTGATCTCTTCGAAACCGAAGTCCTTGTAGACTGACAGGATCAGGTCATTGATGCGCAGGCATTCGGCAGCCATCTGCTCTTCCGTGCAGAAGATGTGCGCATCGTCCTGCGTAAAGCCGCGCACGCGCATCAGGCCATGCAACGCGCCTGACGGCTCGTAGCGGTGCACATTACCGAATTCCGCAAGCTTGATCGGCAGGTCGCGATAGGACTTGAGGCCATGCTTGAAGATCATGACATGGCCGGGACAGTTCATCGGCTTCAGCGCAAAGACACGATCGTCATCGGTTTCGTCACCGGCAACGGTTACCTTGAACATGTTGTCGCGATACCAGCCCCAGTGGCCCGAGGTTTCCCAAAGCGACTTGTCGAGCACCTGCGGCGCGTTCACTTCCTGATAGCCATGGCTGTCGAGGCGGCGACGCATATAGCTCACCAGATTCTGGAACATCTTCCAGCCCTTGGCGTGCCAGAACACAACGCCCGGTCCCTCTTCCTGGAAATGGAACAGGTCCATTTCACGGCCAAGGCGGCGATGATCGCGCTTTTCGGCTTCTTCAAGCATATGGAGATAGGCCTGAAGATCGTTGTCGTTGGCGAAAGCCGTGCCGTAGATGCGGGTCAGCATCGGATTGTTGGAATCACCGCGCCAGTAAGCCCCGGCGACCTTCATGAGCTTGAAGGAATTGCCGATCTGGCCGGTTGAAGCCATGTGCGGGCCACGGCAGAGGTCGAACCAGTCGCCCTGATAATAAATCTTGAGGTCCTGCCCGGCAGGAATGGCTTCCACCAGCTCGACCTTGTAGTTCTCGCCCTTGTCGGCAAAAACCTGCTTGGCTTTTTCACGCGACCAGACTTCCTTGGTGAACGGTTTGTTGCGCTGAATGATCTCGCGCATCTTCTTTTCGATCACGGGAAGATCGTCGGGCGTGAACGGTTCATTACGCGCAAAGTCGTAGTAGAAGCCGTTCTCGATAACGGGGCCAATGGTAACCTGCGTGCCCGGAAAAAGCTCCTGCACGGCTTCTGCCAGTACGTGCGCCGTGTCGTGACGAATGAGTTCGAGCGCGCGCGGGTCTTCGCGGGTCAGAATCTCAATCTTGCCGGAAGCGCCGAGAGGATCGGAAAGATCGCGCACGGTGCCATCGACGGCATAGGCAACAGCTTTTTTGGCGAGAGATTTGGAAATCGATTCCGCGAGGCCCGCGCCGGTCATCGACGCATCGTATTCACGCACAGAGCCATCGGGAAATTGCATGGAAACGGTATTCGACATTCTGATCATCCTTATCCAGTCCCGCCAACGATTGCGGGTGGGTTCATGCGTATGAAAATGAAGGTTGGGTTCTAGTCTTTTTTGCCCAGCCAGTAAAGCGCGACAGACTGACAGCGTCAGGTCGCGCTCATCTGTGCAATTGAAATGAAATCAGTTCCGAATCGGGAGGCAGTCGATCTTCTGCTGCTTCAACTGCGAGCATGCCTTTTCGGCGGATGTAGAGTCCCTGAAACCGGAAAAACGCGCGCGATAGACCTTGCGGCGCTTTTCGGCAGGCGAAATTTCAGCTTTCAGGCCCGGTGCGACTTTGTCGACCGCCGGACGATATTTGTCCAGCAGCTCCTTGGCACCGGAAAGTGTCGGTGGAGCGCCGAGCTGAATCGTCCAGGCCGATGCTCCAGCGGCTGAGGCGATCAGGAAGCCACCGTCGCCCTGCTCGATACGGGAATCGTCGATCAGGTCTGCTACTGCGTCTGCTTTCGGCTGGGCCGGAGCTGCCTGTTTGGCGACAGGCTGCGGCTTTGCCATTGCAACGAGCCGCCCCGTGGCCTCAGTGCCTTCCGTGCCGAACCGGGTGAGCAGTTTCGCCATCTGGTCGTCGCGCTGCCGCGCCGATCCTGCCCCCAGCACGACACCGACAAGGTGCTTGTCGTTGATGACGGCTGAGGAAACGAGGTTGTAGCCGGATACATCCGTATAGCCGGTCTTGATGCCATCGACGCCCTGATAGCGATACATCAGATTGTTGTGGCCGTTGCGAACACGGTCGCGGAAAGTGAAGGAGCGCTGCGAGAACAGCTCATATTGTTCCGGAAAGTCACGGCGGAGCGACATGCCAAGCACGGCCATATCCCGCGCTGTGGTCAGCTGGGTTGACTTCGCCGTTAGTCCCGACGGATTGACGAAGAAAGTGCTCTTCATGCCGATCTGGCGCGCACGCTGCGTCATCAACCGGCCAAAAGCCGCTTCCGATCCGGCGATATATTCGCCCATGACCGTCGCCGCATCATTGGCCGACACGATAATCATGCCATTGATCGCATCGCGGACGGTAATCGTCTCACCCGGCTTCAGC
This sequence comes from Ochrobactrum sp. XJ1, assembly GCF_024701725.1. NCBI lineage: Bacteria > Pseudomonadati > Pseudomonadota > Alphaproteobacteria > Hyphomicrobiales > Brucellaceae > Ochrobactrum > Ochrobactrum sp. XJ1. The sequence continues at coordinate 40,455 of NZ_VDGD01000019.1, read as the reverse complement.
CAGAGCTTCATGCGAACCTTTGCAGCCGCATTTTTCGACACAGGCATTGCATCGTCCCAATGCAGCGTGCCGGTCTTGAGACCTTCAAAGGCGAGATAGAGCGTCATCATCTTGGCCAGTGAAGCTGGTGCACGCTGCACATTCGCATCGTCCTGCCCAAGGATTCGCCCGCTATCGGCGTCGAAAACAACCCAGGACGTATTCGCCATCGCCGCAGACGTACAAAGCACACTCGCACCGAGCGCTAAGGATGCAATGAGACGTGAAAGAGGGGACGATGATTTCAGCATAACAGCTCACAGGAATAGGGACGCCGGGGGGACATGCAGGCAAATTGCGGCCCGAAAAAGACCACAGGACTGCCTTAAATTCCAATTCTCAATGAAACGTTGATATCCTTAATGAATTATAATCAGCTAACAAAAAACTGTCAGAATTCACAGCTGGGGGTAATTCGGGGAAACTGGGAGACGGCTCTGATAAAGCGCATCGCGCCCTAAGATGCCGAGCAGCGCCAATACCGCCAGGGCAGATACCATTTGAGATCGCTGGAGAGTGCACGCGGCACCGGATCGAAACCGTGGGTTCCGAACGGCCCGCAACGCACGACGCGAAAAAGCCCCATCCATCCGCCGCTCCACAGGCCGTGGCGAGCAATGGCTTCATAGGCATATTCGGAACAGGTCGGCAGATGGCGGCAGGAATTGCCGATGAGAGACGACAATGTCACCTGATAGAAGCGCACGAACGAAGTGCCGATCACTCTTCCGGGTGTCTTGCGCCACGGATCTGTAAAATTCCGGCTATAGCGCTTTGGTGCGCCCTCGCCTGCGTGATTCTTGTCGCAAGAGCACATCAGGCAGCTTTGGCCTTTTCCTCGATTTGCCGGATGCAATCGACAACCGCATCGAATGTAAGCAGCGTGGAGGCGTGGCGAGCCCTGTATTCGCGGACAGGTTCGAAATATTTCAGGTCGGCAAAACGCCCTTCCGGCGCCGGACCTTCTTCCTTCAGCATCTTGTACATTTCATCGCGGACGGCTTTCAGTTCCTCTGCGGAAGCGCCGATAATATTGCGCGCCATCACGGACGAAGAAGCCTGCCCAAGTGCGCAGGCTTTCACCTCATGTGCGAAATCCGTCACAATGCCGTCAGCCATTTTCAGGTAGACGGTAACGGTCGATCCGCACAGTTTGGAATGCACTTTGGCGACGGCATCGGGCTCAGGAAGGCGTCCCAGACGCTCCATGTTTCCAGCGAATTCCAGAATACGTTTGTTATAAATATCATCGATCATGGAGGCGAACCTTCCGCAGTGCCGGAGAAAAACATAATTTTGTCGTCCGACTGCGGTTTGAAGTTGCAATTTAATGTCTATATAATAGGCAGGTAGCGTCTGCGCTATGGGTAACATTAGCACAGACCCGGGGGCAGTCGCACGAAAACCTGTCCGGTGGCCTCAAGCGCCGGATCAATACATCGCCCGCTCGCAAAGCGCATCGTTGTATTGTCCGTTTAACTCGTCTCCTCCTTGAAGGAGACTACTGGAGAATACTGATGGACGCTCGCATCCTCAAAGAAGATGACGAATCCGGCCTGCCGAACAAGCAGGCAGATGTAACTCTTTTGCATGGCAAGCCGACGCAGGCCGATGCAGAAGCAGCCGTACGCACGCTTTTGCTTTGGGCCGGAGACGACCCGGAGCGTGAAGGTCTTCTGGAAACGCCGAAGCGCGTTGCCAAGGCCTATAAGGAACTGTTCGCAGGCTATACGGAAAGCCCGGAAGAAGTCCTCGGCACGGTGTTCGAGGAAGTCGGCGGCTATAACGATCTTGTCCTCGTGAAGGACATTTCGTTCCATTCGCATTGCGAGCACCATATGGTGCCGATCATTGGCAAGGCGCACGTCGCCTATCTGCCTGATCACAAGGTGGTTGGCCTTTCCAAGATTGCCCGCGTCGTGGATATTTTCGCGCGCCGCCTGCAGACACAGGAAAGCATCACCGCACAAATCGCCGATAGCATCCAGCGCATTTTGAAGCCGCGTGGCGTCGCCGTCATGATCGAGGCCGAGCACATGTGCATGGCCATGCGCGGCATCCGCAAGCAGGGTTCGACGACCATCACCACCACTTTTACCGGCGAAATGCAGGTGAATGCGGAGGAACAGGTTCGCTTCATGACCCTGACCCGCAGATAAGCGGCAGACTATGAGCTTCTTTCCTGTCCAGCCTTCCGACAAGAAGGCCATCGAAGAAGGTGCGGCATTCATGCCGCGCTTTGATGCATCGGGTCTCATCACAGCCGTTGTAACCGATGCGCGTGACGGCGAGTTACTGATGGTCGCCCATATGAATGAGGAAGCCTTGCGCCTTACCCTCGAAACGGGAGTTGCGCATTACTGGTCCCGTTCGCGCGGCAAGCTCTGGAAGAAGGGCGAGACGTCGGGCAATCTGCAAAGCGTTGTCGAGTTGCGAACGGATTGCGACCAGGATGCGCTTTGGCTGAAAGTGCGCGTCGCCGGTGACGGGCCGACCTGCCATACAGGCCGCCGCTCCTGCTTCTATCGGCAGGTTGTTGCCGAGAACGGCGATATATCGCTGGCTATTGAAGGCGCTTGCGATCACGAGCATTAATCTTGGTCAAAAGGATGTGATGGCGCGAATATGAGTCGCGCCATCAATTCGCAGCATTTATTCTTTGGATACTATGTTTCGCTAATCTGAAGCGGTTCCATTCAAACGGAGTTGTCGGAATCGTTTTAGCCATTTGTCTGTGCATTTCCTGACGCAAACCGCTTGAGTCTTTTGTCGGAAATGCTCCAAATCGAGACGAAGAGGTATCCATCGTGATGCTTGCATGGGGGCAGAGGCGGAAGGCTGCGAATAACGACCTTGCACCGCCGACAGAAGAAATCGTTGAAAAATCTGAAATCAAGCGTGAGCCGCGCCGGATAGCCTTGGCGCTGGGCGGCGGAGCTGCGCGTGGCTGGGCGCATATCGGCGTTCTGCGCGCGCTGGACGAAGCCAATATCGATATCGAGATGATTGCCGGAACTTCCATCGGCGCGCTTGTCGGTGGCTGTTATCTGGCCGGAAAGCTCGATGAACTGGAAGATTTCGCCCGCAGCCTCACACGGCGGCGCATGTTCAATCTTCTCGATATCACCTTTCGCGGTAGCGGGCTGTTCGGCGGAATGAAACTCGATGGTCGCCTGCGCGAGCATCTGGACGGGCTGCGCATCGAGGAACTGGACCGTCCCTTCGTTGCCATCTGCACCGAATTACGCACCGGTCACGAAATCTGGCTGTCATCTGGCCCGCTTATTGATGCCATGCGTGCTTCCTATGCCCTGCCCGGTGTTTTCGAGCCCGTGCGCTGGCAGGAGCGTGTTCTGGTCGATGGCGCGTTGGTCAACCCTGTTCCCGTATCTGTGTGCCGTGCTTACGAGCAGCGCCTCGTCCTTGCGGTGAACCTGCATTACGACCAGTATGGTCGCGCTGCAGTCATCAAACATGCGCAATCACGCCAGGAAGGTCTGGCCGAGGCAATTCATGGTGAGAAGGAAGCGCGCCTTGGCATTACAGGCGTGATGATGGAAGCTTTCAACATCATTCAGGACCGCATCTCGCGAGCCCGCATGGCGGGCGATCCACCGGATGTCACGCTTATGCCGATTGTGGGACAGATCGGGCTTGCCGATTTCCATCGCGCATCCGAGGCAATCGACGCCGGATACACGGAAACGCTGAAGCGTCTTGAGGATATCAAGCGCTTGCAGGGCATCGCCAGATAATTTTTTGGCGATTGAGGCGAATCCGAATGAATCGGATTCGTCGGATTCGCTCTTGTTGCCCCTGGCAGCCCTTTGTTCCACCGCTACACTCTCGTTCGGTGACGTTTTTCGGAATTTTTTTTGATTTACGGAAGCCTTTGAAAAAGCCCGGAAATTCGGGGTTTCAACGATGTCTTCGATGATTGCGTGCCGCCTTTTTCACATTCTTTTTCAAAAAGATTGCCGGAAGATGCAGATGGGGCTTGTGCACCCCAAAGTGATTTGCTAAATGCCCACTCGCCGACGGAGTTCGGCTCCTACCACGGGCGGTCGTGGCGGAATTGGTAGACGCGCAGCGTTGAGGTCGCTGTGGGGCAACCCGTGGAAGTTCGAGTCTTCTCGACCGCACCATCTTCTCTCAAGAACAATTTAAAATGCTTTCCCCGCAAGGGGTTAAAGTTGTTTCTTGATTAGAGGCTTTCACTTTTCATCGATGCAATACAAACAAAAACGCGCCCTTCGATGAAGAGCGCGTCTGGTTGATGACACTATTCTCGTTCAGCTTTTGCCGATTTCCGAAAGAATGATGTTGCTGTGTTCTCCCAGCTTCGGCGAACGCTTGTCGAGCTTTAATTCGGCATCGGAGAAGCGAATAGGCGTCCGCAGACCGGGAACGCCTTGCGGGTCGATCTTCATCGCCCTCGCCTCGAATTGCGGGTCTGCGAATACATCGGCCACCGTGTTGATCGGACCGGCAGGCACGCCAATTCTGGCAAGCTCAGCCAGAAGATCGTCGCGCTTCCATGCCCGAGTCTTTTCTTCCAGAAGTGCCGTGAGAGCCGCCCGATTGGCTACACGCGCCGAATTGCTGACGAAACGCTCGTCTCCTGCGATGTCACCAATGCCAAGCAATGAGGTCAGTTTTCCGAACTGTCCGTCATTGCCGCAGGCGATGATGAAATAGCCGTCGGAAACAGGCAGCGTCTGATAGGGCGCAATATTCGGATGGGCATTGCCCATGCGCTTTGGTGAAACACCGGACGCCAGAAAATTCATCGCCTGATTGGCCAAAACCGCTGACATACAGTCGAATAGCGCCATATCGATATGCTGGCCGATGCCGGTGCGCTCGCGCATAATGAGTGCGGACTGGATCGCAATCACGCTGTAAAGCCCGGTGAAAATGTCGGCGAAAGCCACGCCAATTTTCTGCGGCTCACCGTCAGGTTCGCCGGTCAGATCCATGATGCCGCCCATACCCTGGATCATGAAATCATAGCCTGCACGCTCGGCGTATGGGCCGGTATGGCCGAAACCGGTGATCGAGCAATAGATCAGGCGTGGATTGATGGCCTTCAGGCTCTCATAGTCGAGGCCGTACTTATCCAGCCCACCCAGCTTGAAGTTCTCGATGACAACATCGGCGTCAGCCACGAGCTGGCGCACCAGTTCCCTGCCCTCATCAGTGCGGAAATCTGCAGTGATCGAACGCTTGCCGCGATTGCAAGCATGGAAATAGGCGGCGGACCTTTCGCCGTCCACATCGATGAATGGCGGGCCCCATTTGCGCGTATCGTCACCTTCAGGGCTTTCCACCTTGATGACGTCGGCGCCAAGATCGGAGAGCGTCTGCCCTACCCATGGTCCGGCAAGAATGCGCGCCAGTTCTACCACCTTGAGACCGTCAAGCGGCGTGTTCTGCATTTTCAGCAATCCCGTACAAAAATAAAGAGGCCCGCCCGCGAACTGCGAACGGGCCCGAATGGAAGGCTTGGCGATACAGCGATCAGAAGAAAGCCTGAATGCCGGTCTGGGCGCGGCCCAGGATCAGCGCATGAACGTCATGCGTGCCTTCATAGGTGTTCACTGTTTCCAGATTCTGCGCATGGCGCATGACGTGATATTCGATCTGGATACCATTACCGCCGTGCATATCGCGGGCCTGACGGGCAATATCGAGCGCCTTGCCGCAATTGTTGCGCTTCACGATGGAGATCATTTCCGGGGCCATCCTGCCGTCGTCGAACAGACGACCGACGCGCAAGCTTGCCTGAAGGCCAAGAGCAATTTCGGTCTGCATGTCAGCCAGCTTCTTCTGGTAAAGCTGCGTACCAGCCAGCGGCTTGTCGAATTGCTTGCGATCAAGACCATACTGACGGGCACGGAACCAGCAATCCTCTGCAGCGCCGAGGACGCCCCAGGAAATGCCGTAGCGGGCGCGATTGAGGCAGCCGAACGGACCCTTGAGACCGGAGACATTCGGCAGAAGTGCGTCTTCCGAAACCTCGACACCATCCATGACGATTTCGCCGGTGATCGATGCGCGCAGCGAGAGCTTGCCGCCGATCCTCGGTGCGGAAAGCCCCTTCATGCCCTTTTCGAGGATGAAGCCACGAATGGCGTTGTCATGCGCAGCGGACTTTGCCCAGACGACGAACACATCGGCGATCGGTGAGTTCGAAATCCACATCTTGGAGCCGCTGAGGCGATAGCCACCGTCGATCTTTTCGGCGCGGGTCTTCATGCCTGCCGGATCGGAGCCTGCATCGGGCTCGGTCAGGCCGAAGCAGCCGATCAGCTCGCCGGAGACGAGGCCCGGAAGATATTTCTTGCGCTGCTCGTCCGAGCCATAGGCATAGATCGGATACATCACGAGCGACGACTGCACGCTCATCATCGAACGATAACCGGAATCGACACGCTCGACTTCGCGCGCCACCAGGCCGTAGGCAACATAGCCGGCATTGGCTGCGCCATATTCTTCAGGAAGCGTCACGCCCAGAAGACCAGCCTGCCCCATCAGACGGAACAGTTCCGGATCGGTCGTCTCATCCAGATAGGCCTTTTCAACGCGGGGCAGCAGAACGTCCGTCGCAAAAGCCTTGGCCGAGTCGCGGATCATGCGCTCGTCTTCGGTCAGCTGGTCATCCAGCAGAAACGGGTCTTCCCAGCTAAAAGCCGCACGTGACATCAGTGTATTCTCCTCAATGAAAATTTACAGGAAATATGAACTGTGCCGAGGTCTGGTGCAATCGACGTTTACTCATCGATCTATTCCATTTAGTAATGGATCATGACTTCGATATCACGCCGCTTGCTCCCCTCCACCAGTGCGCTTGCCGCCTTCGATGCGGTTGCGCGGCATGAAAGCTTTTCGGCTGCAGCCGAGGAACTGTCGCTCACGCAAGGCGCGGTGAGCCGACAGATTGCAACACTCGAAGAGCAGCTTGGAACAGCGCTTTTCGACCGCACCAGCCGCAATGTGGTTCTATCCGATGCCGGGCGCGTCTATCTGAAGGCGGTGGGGCCAGCGCTGGCATCCATCCGTGCCGCTTCGCTACAAGTCATGTCGCATATGCGTGGCACCACGCTCAATCTCGCTTTTCTGCCGACATTCGGCACACGCTGGCTGATCCCGCGCATACCGCGTTTCGTGGCAAAGTATCCCGATATCATCCTCAATTTTGCGACGCGTATCGGGCAGTTCGATTTTGATCGCGAAGGATTGGATGCAGCGATCCATATTGGCCAGCCGGACTGGCCCAACGCCGATAGTGTCTTCCTGATGGATGAAACGGTTGCGCCTGTGTGCAGCCCTGCATTTCTACAGCAGAATCCGGTTCATGCGCCTGCCGATCTGTTGCCGCTTCCCCTGTTCAATATGGCTTCACGCCCCGGTGCATGGGACCACTGGTTCAAGAACCTCGATATCGCGGCTCCGGTTTCACCGGGAATGCGCTTTGAACAGTTTTCGAACGTCTCGCAGGCTTGCATTGCAGGCCTTGGCGTTGCGCTGATGCCGCTGTTCCTCATTCGCGCCGAAATCGATAGTGGCCAGCTTGTGGTTGCCTGTCCGCATACGGTCAAAAGCCCGAGCAGCTATTATTTTGTGACGCCGAAGGCTCGTTCGAGCACTCCGGCGGTGTCGGCTTTCCGGGATTGGCTGTTGGCGGAAGTCAAAAGCGAAAACAGCCGCTCAGGCGATTGATTGGCCGATTGAACGGCTGGCGATCTCGTATGAATGCAGACGCTTCTTGTGATCATGTATCATGCCGGTCAACATCAGTTCATCGGCGCCGGTGCTTTCTGCAAAGGCCTTGATGCCTTTCGCTACCGTGTCCGGTCCACCGACCACACGGCATGACAGCATCTGGCGAACAAGCGCCTGCGCTGCCGGATCAAGCCGCTCCGCATAGCCTTCGACCGGTGCAGGAAGCTTGCCGGGGCGACCGCTGCGCAGGTTGACGAAAGCCTGCAGTTGCGACGTGAAAAGATGGTTCGCCTCTTCGTCCGTGTCGGCTGCGATCACGTTTAGGCCCAGCATCACATAAGGCTTCTGCATATATTCCGATGGCTCGAACCGCTCGCGATATAGAGCGATGGCGCGCTCCATTTCGGCAGGCGCGAAGTGCGAGGCAAATGCGTAAGGCAGCCCCAGCATTGCGGCAAGCTGCGCGCCGAACAGGCTGGAACCGAGAATCCAGACAGGCACATTCAACCCCTCGCCCGGCACGGCGCGCACGCGCTGGCCCGGTTCGGCAGGTTTGAAATAGTTGAGCAACTCGACCACATCCTGCGGAAACGCATTGGCGTCACTGTCGAGATTGCGACGAAGCGCATGAGCGGTGATCTGGTCAGTGCCCGGAGCGCGCCCAAGACCGAGATCGATACGCCCCGGAAACAGGGAAGCCAGCGTGCCGAACTGTTCTGCAATCACCAGAGGTGCGTGGTTGGGCAGCATGACGCCGCCAGCACCGACGCGAATGGTTGAGGTGCCGTTGGCGACGTAACCGATGACCACAGATGTGGCGGCACTGGCGATGCCCGGCATATTGTGGTGTTCGGCAAGCCAGTAACGGTGAAAGCCGAGCCGTTCGGCATGTTGCGCAAGCTCCAGCGTATTATGCAGCGATTGTGCTGCATCGCTACCTTCGGGAACGGGCGAAAGATCGAGAACGGATAAGGGTATCATACTGGCTCATATGGGTTGGAACGCAGCGTTTGCAACGTTAGCAAAAATCAAAAGGGCGACCTATTTCTAGGCCGCCCTTTGTCATTGGTTCAACGCAAGTTTCAGTGATGTTGCGCTGGAGCCGGTTCGCCGCCTTCATCCGATGACGCAACATATTCGCCTTCAACATCCTTCTTGGCGATGAAGGTGTAGAACATCGGCACCACGAACAGCGTGAAGATCGTGCCGATCACGATACCAGTGAAGATCACCAGACCCATCGAGTAACGTGCGGCTGCACCGGCACCGGTCGCGATGATGAGCGGTACAACGCCAAGCGCCATGGCGGCAGTGGTCATCAGGATCGGACGCAGGCGGGTTTCAGCTGCGACGATGATCGCATCCCGGCGTGAAAGACCATGCAGACGGCGTTGCTGGTTGGCGAATTCCACCATCAGAATACCGTGCTTGGTAATCAGCCCGACAAGGGTGATCAGACCGACCTGCGTGTAGATGTTGAGAGTGCCGAGACCGATGTTCAGCGGCACGATGGCACCGAAAATCGACAGCGGAACCGACATCATGATGATGAACGGATCGCGGAAGCTTTCGAACTGCGCCGCAAGCACGAGATAGATCACGATGACGGCGAGGCCGAAGGCGATCAGGATCGTGTTGCCCTGCTCCACTTCCAGACGCGACTGACCGGAATAATCCAGGAAGAAGCCTTCCGGCATCTTGGATTTGGCCAGATCGACCAGAGTTTGCAGGCCCTGCCCGGTTGTAACGCCAGGCAGCGGCAGAGCTGAAATCGTGGCCGAATTCAGCTGGTTGAACTGCTCGATTGCTGCAGGCGATGCGTTCTGGCTGATCGTGATGACCGACGACAGCGGGATCATCGAGCCGGAAACACTGCGCACATAGAAGTCGCCAAGCTTTTCCGGGTTCGAACGGTATGCATCGGGCACCTGCGTGATGATGTCATAGCTGTTCGAATCGCGGTCGAACTTCGCCACCGATGCGCCACCGGTCAGGAGACCCAGTGTCGAACCGATATCGCTGATCTGCACACCCAGCGTTGCTGCGCGGTCGCGATCGATGGTGATCGTGACCTGCGGTGCGTTGAAGGAAAGCGAGTTCTGCACGATGATATACTGGCCGGAAGCCTGTGCTTCGTTCTTGATTTCCTCAGCCAGTGCGAAAACCTGATCGGCTGGGCCAGTCGATTGGATAGCAATCGAGATCGGCAGGCCGCCACCCGTTCCCGGCAGGGACGGAGGCGCGAAGATGAATGCTTCAACACCTGCGACCTTGGAAATACGTGCGGTCAGGTCTTCCTGAATCTGCTTCTGCGAACGGGTACGCTCGTTCCAGTCCTTCAAAACCCACAGCGCGATACCGGATGTCGTGCCACCGTCCATGCCGACGATCTGGAAACGGGTCTTCAGTTCCGGAAGATCCTTGGTCAGTTCGTCGATCTGTTCGGCATAGAGATTGGTATAGGCCGAGGTTGCATATTGCGGAGCCTGGAACATCGAGAACAGCGCGCCGGAATCTTCTTCCGGTGCCAGTTCGCTCGACGTGTTCATGAAAAGGAAGCCCGTCAATCCCATCAGCGCTACGACAATTGCGAGCGTAATGCCGCGATAGTTGAGCGAGTTGGAGACACGACGGTGATACCACTTTTCGAAACGCGAGAAGGTCCGGTCGATGAACTTCTGGAACCGGGTCTGGTCGCCATGCTTGAGCATACGCGCACACATCATTGGCGAAACCGTCAAGGCGGCAACGCCCGAAATGATAACGGCGCCAGCCAGCGTGAAGGCGAATTCGCGGAACAGGGCACCCGTCAGGCCGCCCGTGAAGCCGAGTGGTGCGAACACCGCCGCCAGCGTGATCGTCATGGCGATGATCGAGCCGGTGATTTCCTTCATGCCCTTGAAGGCAGCGTCCATGGGCCGGAGGCCCTCTTCGATATGCCGGTGTATGTTCTCCAGAACCACGATGGCATCGTCGACCACAAGGCCGATGGCGAGAACCATCGCGAGCAGTGACAACAGGTTGATCGAGAAGCCGAGCGCATAAAGGAAGAAGCACACGCCGATCAACGAGATTGGGATCGTGACAATCGGAATCAGCACCGAGCGGAACGACCCGAGGAAGACGATGATGACCAGAATGACGATAGCCACAGCTTCGCCGATGGTCGTGAAGACTTCCTTGATCGAAGAGCTGATCTGCTCGGTCGCGTCATAGACGAGAACAAGCGACATGCCTTCCGGCAGCGACGCCTGGATAGACGGCAGTTCCTTGCGGACGGCAGCGGCCATGTCGATGGGGTTTGCCGCCGGTGTAGGGAAGACGCCGAGGAAGGTACCAGCCGAGCCGTTGAACGAAACGATGGTGTCCGTGCTTTTCGCAGCCAGTTCGACCCGCGCAACATCACGCAGACGAACGACGTCGTCACCCGAAGCCTTGATCGGCATGGCGCCAAAGGCTTCCGGTGTCTGCAAGGTCGACTTCAATGTGATCGACGACGACACATATTCGTTCTTGGTCGTGCCGGGCGCCGACAGGAAGTTGGAAGCGTTGATTGCCGCCAGAACTTCCGGTGCCGTGATCTGACGTGCCGCAAGCTGGATCGGGTCGAGCCAGACACGCATCGAATAGACCTGACCGCCCAGAATTTCAGCCTTTGCAACACCCTGAATGGTGGACATGCGCGGCTGGATAACGCGTTCCAGATATTCCGTGATCTGTTCGCTCGTCATATTCGGGTTCTGCGCTGCCAGATACATGGTAGCGAAGTTTTGACCCGTTCCCTTGACGATGACGGGATCATCGGATTCGTCCGGCAGGTCGCCGCGAACCTGATTGACCTTGGCGATTACTTCCGTCAGCGCCGCGTCGGGGTTTGCGCCGAGCTTCATCTGCACGGTCACCGTGCTCGACGACGGACGGCTCGAAGACGTCACATAGTCGATGTTTTCAGTCGTAGCGACCGCTTCGGCGATCGGCGCGGTGATGAAACCCTGAATGAGATCGGCACTCGCGCCGGCATAGTTTGTTGTGACCGTGATAACGGTTTCATCGACCTTCGGATATTCGCGCACCGTCAGCTGCGCGATACCCTGAAGGCCCAACAGAATGATCATGAGGGCAACTACCGTGGCAAGCACGGGTCGCCGGATGAAAATATCAGAAAAGCTCATCGGGATCGCCTATTGCTTGTCAGCCGGTTGGCCGGCCGGAATCGGATTGACGGTGTTGTCGATGTTCACCGGTACGCCGGGCGAGAGCCGGTTCTGGCCTGCCGTGATGATGATGTCTCCACCCTTGAGGCCGCTCGTCACTTCGACAATGCCGGAATAGCGGCGTCCAAGCTTGATGAAGACCTGCTGTGCGAACTGCTTCTCGCCATCTTCCGGCTTGGCATCGGCAACAGGAGCCTTGGCGGTGTTGTCGCCTTCGGCAGCCTTCGCGCCTTCCTGCTTCTGTTCCGGACGGACCGCATAGACATAGTCGCCGTATAGGCTGGAGATGATCGTGGTCTGCGGCAGAGCAATGACATTGTCTTCTTCCGGCAACTCGACGCGAACCTGCACAAACTGACCCGGTGTCAGTTCATGATCCGGATTCTGTACTTCCGCGCGCACCGAAACGAGACGGGTCGTCGGGTCGATTTTCGGATCGATACCGATAATCGTGCCGGTGAAGTTGAGTGCTTCTGCAGTCGAACCGACCTTGACGGTTTGTCCAAGCTTGATGGAGGCAAGCGACTGTTCCGGGACAGTGAAGTCGATGCGCATCACGTCGGTGTTCTGCAGCGTGGCAATGACCGTGCCGGGCGTCAGATACTGGCCGAGATCGACCTTGGAAATGCCGATAACGCCTGAGAACGGAGCCTTGACCGACTTCTGCGCCAGCGTTGCACGCATCTTTTCCACCACCGCACCGGCGGCATTGGCGACCGATGCGGTCGTATCGACATTCGATACAGCACCGACACCGCGCGTGCGCAGCGTATCGGCGCGTTTCAGGTTCTGCTGGGCAAGAACGGCTTCAGCTTCGGCGGCTGCGAGGTCCGCCTTCTGAATGCTGTCTTCCAGCTGAAGCAGCAGGTCGCCTTCCTTGACTTCCTGATTGGCCTTGAAGTTGATCTTCTGCACGAGGCCGTCAAGCTGTACGGTCAGATCGACGCCGTTGAGCGCATTGGCCGTGCCGATGGCTTCCACACCAGGCTTCCATACGCCCGGCTCTACTGTCACGGTCGAAACCGTCTGGGCGGGCTGCTGCATGTTGGCGAAGAAGTCTTTGATGGCCTGTGATCGGAACAGGTTAAAGCCAACGAGGCCTCCAACGACGATCACGAGGAATATTATTGCCAGAATAAGGCGCTTGATCATTGCGGATGCACTCCAGATGGCTCCCTGATCGATCAGGGTTGGGGGATTGGCCGCGGCGCCTTCTTTCGCAGTCACGCAAAGGTCGCGCGTATTTTACTTGAATGAAAGTGGCGAATAACTGTACCGTCTGGACGGTATTGTCAACATACGAACTGTCAGGAGACACCAGTAAATTGCTAACAAAAAAGAAGGTCTCGTCGCGCGAGCGTATTTTGCGCGCTGCTACTGAGCTTGCCCGTGAGATCGGACCCGCTCACCTGTCTCTCGATGCTGTAGCAGCCCGTGCGGGCCTTTCAAAAGGCGGATTACTTTATTCTTTTCCGACAAAGGCCAAACTGCTCGAAGCGGTGGTCGAAGAATATATGAAAGAGCACGAACACGCCATGGAGGTTCAGGAAACACTCCAGAAAGGCGATAAAAACCGCGTGGCACGGGCTTTTCTCGATGTTTACCGAGTTCAGGCCGATGATGAGCCACCGGCTTGTGGTGTCCTTGCTGCGCTTGCTGAAGATCCGGGTTTCATGGTGCCGGTTCGCCAATATCACAGGGCATTTCTCGACCGCATGATCAAGGACACGACCGATTCCGATACCGCGCTGATTGTCTACCTGGCCGTCGCGGGTCTCGAATGCTCCAAACTGATGGAATGTGAAATTCTGAACGATGAGGAACAGCGCGCCGTTCTCGTCCGTTTGGAAAACATGCTGACAGAAAACTGACAGCTATAAAGAAAAAGGGCGCCGGGCGCCCTTAATTTTAGCAAGTTTCGAATCAGAGCGCGGGAATATCACCCCTCGCCCATCCTTCCGAAGTTTCGGCGGAAAAATCGCCAAAACGCTCGTCGGCAATCGATGCGCGGATGCCCTTCATCAGATACTGATAATAGGCCAGGTTATTCCAGGTCAGGAGCATGGCGCCGAGCGCTTCACCGGATTTTACCAGATGGTGCAGATAGGCGCGGCTATAGTCGCGAGATGCCGGACAATCCGATTCCGGATCGAGCGGGCGATGATCGTCTGCATGGCGCGCATTGCGCAGGTTCACTTTGCCAAAGCGCGTAAATGCGAGGCCGTGACGGCCTGCGCGCGTCGGCATCACGCAATCGAACATGTCGATCCCGCGCGCCACCGACTTCAGAATATCGTCCGGCGTGCCGACACCCATCAGGTAACGCGGCTTTTCCGATGGCAGGATCGGGCAGACCACTTCCAGCATGTCGAGCATGACCTGCTGCGGCTCGCCGACCGCAAGTCCACCGACCGAATAGCCCTTGAGATCCATGGCCTTCAGCGCTTCCGCCGATTTCTCACGCAGACGCGCTACATCGCCGCCCTGCACGATGCCGAACATGGCCTTGCCCGGCTGATTGCCGAAAGCGACCTTGCAGCGCTCGGCCCAGCGCAGCGACAATTCCATTGCGCGCTCGGTGTTCTTTTCCGGTGAAGGCAGCGCCACGCATTCATCAAGCTGCATCTGGATATCGCTATCCAGCAGCCCCTGAATCTCGATGGATCGCTCCGGCGTCATTTCATAAGGCTTGCCGTCGATATGCGAGCGGAATGTCACGCCGTTCTCGTCGAGCTTGCGCAGTTGCGCGAGCGACATGACCTGAAAACCACCTGAATCGGTCAGGATCGGGCCTTTCCAGCCGCCGAACTCATGCAGGCCACCCAGCCGCGCCACGCGCTCGGCACCCGGCCGCAGCATCAGGTGATAGGTATTGCCAAGGATGATATCGGCGCCAAGTTCTTTCACTTGGTCCATATACATGGCCTTGACCGTGCCAGCCGTACCGACCGGCATGAAGGCAGGTGTGCGCACCACGCCGCGCGGCATGGAAATCTCGCCCTGACGAGCAGCGCCGTCGGTTGCCAGCACTTTGAATTCGAAGTTTTCGCTTGTCTTTAGATTTTCCAGAGTCATGCGGTGTCTTTAGCTTTGTCGGCCCGCTCAAGCAAGCTGCCGTCACCATAGGAATAAAAGCGATAGCCATTGCTGATGGCGTGCTCATAGGCGGCGTGCATCGTCTCAAAGCCGCTGAAGGCCGATACCAGCATGAACAGCGTCGAGCGCGGCAGATGGAAGTTGGTCATCAGCAGATCGACTGCACGGAACTTGTAGCCCGGCGTGATGAAGATATCGGTCGCACCGGCCCACGGACGGATGATGCCATCTTCGCCCGCAGCACTTTCGATCAGGCGCAGCGACGTCGTACCGACGCAGATGATCTTGCCGCCCCGCTCGTGCACAGCATTGAGCGCATCGGCGGTCCGCTGCGACACATAACCGATTTCAGAATGCATCTTATGGTCGGTCGTATCGTCGGCCTTGACCGGCAAGAACGTTCCCGCCCCCACATGCAACGTTACGAAATGTTCTTCAACGCCTTTGGCCTTGATCTTTTCCAGAAGATCCGGCGTGAAATGCAATCCGGCAGTGGGAGCGGCAACAGCGCCCTCCTCGCGGGCATAGACCGTCTGATAGTCCTTGCGGTCGCGCTCGTCTTCGGCGCGCTTCGACGCGATATAGGGTGGCAGTGGAATATGCCCGACCGATGCGATGGCCTCATCCAGCATGGCGCCGGAAAGGTCGAACACGAGAAGCGCTTCGCCCGCATCGCCCTTTTCCGCCACGGTGGCATCAAGTGTACCAAGGAAGCAGCTTGAACCGGAATGGCCGAAACGGATGCGGTCGCCCTCCTTTACGCGCTTGCCCGGACGCAGAAACGCTTTCCAGCGATCCGGACCGGTGCGCATATGCAACGTGGCGCTGACCTGCGAAATATTGCCATCGCGCTCGCGCATGCCTTCAAGCTGCGCGGGTATCACCTTGGTATCATTGAAAACAAGCGCATCGCCGGGTTGCAACAGATCGGGCAGCTCGAACACCTGTCGATCTTCGAATGGCTGGCCGGGACGGACACGCAACAATCTGGCGTGATCACGCGGCTCCGCTGGACGCAGAGCAATGCTCTCTTCCGGCAAATCGAAATCGAAAAGATCAACACGCATTATGAACCTCATGACTACGGCCCCGGTATGAACCGGAGCCGTAATTTCTCAATGAAATCGGTAGGATCAGATGTCGGCAGCGATGCGGGCCGTCACGATCGTGTCCGGATCGGCAACAGGCTCACCGCGCTTGATCTTGTCGACATTGTCCATGCCTTCAATGACCTGGCCCCAGACGCTGTACTGGCGGTCGAGCCACGGAGCGTCGGCAAAGCAGATGAAGAACTGCGAATTGGCCGAATTCGGGTTGGCCGAACGGGCCATCGAAGCAGTGCCACGCTTGTGCGGCGTGTTGGAGAATTCAGCCTTCAGATCTGGCTTGTCCGAACCGCCCATGCCCGCACGCGAGCCATTGAAATGCGCGCCGCCGGTCTTGCCGAACTTCACGTCGCCGGTCTGTGCCATGAAGCCGTCGATTACGCGGTGGAACACAACGCCGTCATAAGCGCCTTCGCGAGCCAGTTCCTTGACGCGCGCAACATGATCCGGCGCGAGGTCTGGATAGAGTTCAAGAACGACGTTGCCCTTGGTGGTTTCCAGAACGAGCGTGTTTTCAGGGTCTTTGTAAGCCATTGGGCCTCTCCTTGTATTTACTTCTTATCGTATTTTACTTTTTATCGGCCTGAAGCGTGGCCTTGATGATCTTGTCGGGGTTTTCCACGGCGCCATTATCGGCTTCGCTACCCTTCTTTATCTTGTCGACGATCTCCATGCCGCTGACAACCTTGCCGACCACGGTGTACTGGCCGTTGAGGAATGCGCCGTCCGCAAACATGATGAAGAATTGCGAATTGGCTGAGTTCGGATTCTGGCTGCGGGCCATGCCGACCGTGCCGCGCACGAAGGGTTCTTTCGAGAACTCTGCCGGAATATCGGGATAGTCGGAACCGCCGGTGCCGACGCGCGAAGCATCGAAACCCTTGTCCACGTTACCGAACTTTACATCGCCGGTCTGGGCCATGAAACCTGGAATGACGCGGTGAAATGCAACGCCATTATAGGCGCCTTCCCCGACCAGCTTTTCAATCTGGGCGACATGCTTCGGCGCGAGGTCGGGACGAAGCTGGATGGCAACGTCGCCGTCCTTCAGCTTGAGAACGACGGTGTTTTCGGCCTTGGCGGCGGAAGCCGTCTGGACCGCCCCTTGCGACAGCGCGATAAAGGCAACAGCGGCAAGCGCCGAACGGATGAAAGACATGATCGAAAAACTCCCTGCAGTCAGGATTTGAATTTGGTGTTCAAGGCGGCAGCAACAGCCGCAGGAACGAAGGGCTTTATATCGCCGCCCATGGAGGCAATCTGGCGGACCAATGTGGCGGTAATTGTGCGTACTGCCGGGTCTGCCGGCAGGAACACGGTCTGCAATTCCGGCGCCATAGTGCCGTTCATGCCCGCCATCTGCATTTCATAGTCGAGATCGGTGCCATCGCGCAAACCACGCACCATCAATTGTGCGGCATGTTTGCGTGCTGCATCGATGACCAATCCGTCGAAGGACATGACCGAAACCCGGCCGGCATCCTTGCCCAATATGGCCTTGGAGCTTTCACCGATGAGCGCCACACGTTCCTCGAAGGTGAAGAGAGGTTTTTTGCCGGGATGAACGCCGATCGCGACAATAACCTCGTCGGCAAGGCGCAAGGCACCTTTGAGGACATCCATATGGCCGTTTGTCACCGGGTCGAAGGAGCCCGCATAAATCGCGATCGTCATTTCTTCCAGCTAGCCTTTTCTGACGGGATTTTCAACAAGAACCACTGCGATAAGAAAACAGAAACCAAGAAACCAGATGAACGCGATATGAACAGCGATTTCACGACAAGTTCACAACCGATTTACCAAGATAGGTGCAAGTTTGGTGCAACCTTTTCGCTTCTGAAGCGTATGTATGTCGAAAGGATAACACGATGATGATCTTTCTTCTGGCATTATCCATGATGGTCGCGATGGCTGCATCGGCAATCATACTCCTTCTCGAAGAGAACGAGTCCAAACGTCAGCGCGTGCGTCAGGTGACATTTGACATCAACAGCTTGCGCAACATGCGTTCGCGCTAAGTATTAGCAGCCGAGTTCACGCAATAGCGTTGGAGCTTGCTGTGAAAGAGTTTCTGTGATCGCCAATTCCTCCAGTCTTGGCATCTGAAAAAGGCCGATGGTTCCCGCCATCGGCCTTTTTCATTGATCTATATAAAAAGCCCGGGTCCGTTGGTTTGTCGCATTATCCGATGCAAAACTGTTTCACACTTTTGGCTCGAAAATGCTCTAACCCGGGCTTCTTTATTATTCTTCGGTGTCCGCGATTGGTGCTTCGCCTTCAGAAGCTGCCTCGCCCTCACTGCCGTTTTCTTCATCGCTATCCGTTTCGGATATGCGTTCGACCGAGACAACCTTTTCGCCATCCGCCGTGTTGAAGATCGTGACGCCTTTGGTGGAACGTCCGGCAATACGGATACCGTCAACCGGTACGCGAATGAGCTGTCCGCCATCGGAAACAAGCAGAATCTGGTCGCTCGCCTCTACCGGGAACAGGGCAACGAGCTTGCCGATTTCGTCGGTCTTCGACGTGTCGGTAGCGCGGATGCCCTTGCCGCCACGGCCTGAAACGCGGAACTCGTAGGACGAGGAACGTTTGCCGTAACCGTATTCGCTGACAGTCAGCACGGTTTCTTCGCGGGCCTTCAGCTCCTGATAGAGCTCTTCGGTCAGTTCCGCATCGGTTCCGACTTCCTCGCCGACAACCACGATGTCGTCTGCGTCGTCCGCACCCTGCGCCCGGCGCTCGGTAATCGAACGCTTGAGATAGGCAGAACGGGTTGATGCATCGGCATCGACGTGATGCAGGATCGCCATGGAGATGACCTTGTCGCCATCGGCCAGATTGATGCCGCGCACGCCGATCGAGTTGCGGCCTGCGAAGACGCGCACATCGGTAACCGGGAATCGAATGCACTGGCCACCGGCACAGGTCAGAAGCACATCGTCGAGTTCCGTACAGGTATCGACCGAGAGGATTTCATCGCCCTCGTCTTCGAGCTTCATCGCGATCTTGCCGTTGCGGTTGACCTGAACGAAGTCGGACAACTTGTTACGGCGAACCGTACCGCGCGTGGTTGAGAACATGACGTCGAGATTTGCCCAGGATTCTTCATCCTCCGGCAACGGCATGATTGTGGTGATGCGCTCGCCCTGCTGCAACGGCAGCATGTTGATGAGCGCCTTGCCGCGCGACTGCGGCGTGCCGACGGGCAGACGCCAGACCTTCTCCTTGTAGACAATGCCACGCGAGGAGAAGAACAAAACCGGCGTATGCGTATTGGCGACGAACAGGCGGGTGACGAAATCCTCGTCCTTCGTGGCCATGCCGGAGCGGCCCTTGCCGCCACGGCGCTGCGCACGATAGGTCGTCAGCGGAACGCGCTTGATATAGCCTGCATGGCTGACGGTGACGACCATATCCTCACGGGCGATCAGGTCTTCGTCATCCATTTCGGCGCCACCGAAACCGATTTCGGTGCGGCGTGGTGTGGCGAACTCGTCACGAACCGCAATCATCTCATCCTTGACGATCGTCATCACGCGCAGGCGCGACGAGAGAATGTCGAGATAATCGCGGATTTCCTCGCCGATCTTGTTCAGTTCGTCCGCCACTTCGTCGCGACCGAGCGCGGTCAGGCGCTGCAGACGCAGATCGAGAATGGCACGAGCCTGTTCTTCGGAGAGGTTATAGGTGTCGTCTTCATTGATACGATGGCGCGGATCGTCGATGAGACGGATCAGCGGAGCCACATCGGCTGCAGGCCAACGACGTTCCATCAACTGCTCGCGGGCCGTCGTTGGATCGGGCGCACGACGGATGAGTGCAATCACCTCATCGATATTGGCGACCGCAATTGCAAGGCCGACCAACACATGCGCGCGGTCGCGCGCCTTGTTGAGCAAGAACTTTGTGCGGCGCGTCACGACTTCCTCGCGGAAGGCAACAAAAGCGCGCAGCATGTCGAGCAGATTGAGCTGTTCCGGCTTGCCGCCGTTCAGCGCCACCATGTTGCAACCGAACGAGGTCTGCAGCGGCGTGTAACGATAGAGCTGGTTCAGAACGACATCGGCAACGGCGTCGCGCTTGAGTTCGACCACAACGCGATAGCCTTCGCGGTCGGATTCGTCACGCAGATCGGAAATACCTTCGATGCGCTTGTCGCGCACCAGTTCGGCCATTTTCTCGATCATCGAAGCCTTGTTCACCTGATACGGGATCTCGGTGATGATAATGGCTTCGCGGTCACTGCGCATCGGCTCAATGGTGGCGCGTCCGCGCATGATCACCGAACCGCGCCCAGTCGTGTAGGCGGAATTGATGCCTGCGCGTCCGAGGATGATGCCACCGGTCGGGAAATCCGGACCAGGGATGATCTCAATCATTTCTTCCAGCTGAATAGCCGGATTCTCAATGAGCGCTACGCAGCCGTCAATGACTTCACCGAGATTGTGTGGCGGAATGTTGGTCGCCATGCCGACAGCGATACCGCCCGAACCGTTGACGAGCAGGTTCGGGAAGCGTGCAGGCATAACCACAGGTTCCTGCTCGCGGCCGTCATAATTGTCCTGGAAGTCGACCGTGTCCTTGTCGATGTCCGACAGGATGGATTCGGTAAGCTTTTCCAGACGGCATTCGGTGTAACGCATCGCTGCCGGCGGATCGCCGTCGATGGAGCCGAAATTGCCCTGCCCGTCGACAAGCGGATCGCGCATGGAGAAATCCTGCGCCATACGCACGAGAGCGTCATAAATAGAAGCGTCGCCATGCGGGTGATACTTACCCATGACCTCACCGACCACACCCGCCGACTTACGGTACGGGCGGTTATAGGCGAGGTTCATCTCGTTCATGGCGTGGAGAATGCGGCGATGTACGGGCTTCAGGCCGTCGCGCACATCGGGCAGCGCACGGCTCACGATAACGCTCATCGCGTAATCGAGATAGGAGCGCTGCATCTCCTCGATAATGGAAATCGGTTCGATACCGCTAGGGCCGCCGTTTGGGCCACCATTCATATCGTCGGAACCGGGTGGAGGCGTTTGATCTGACACTATTCAGATTTCTTTCTCAACAGAATCGATAAAGTCACTTTATAACGGAAACCAGCAAAAAACGCCAATTTCACGACCGTTTCGGCGGGCTATTTCCGTCTGTTAATTCAATGACTTAAAAGATATTCACATAAAGATTGAGCAACGATGTTGCCCGTACTGGCGCTTTGCGTCGACCATGTGCCACTGATCGTCTACAATCCATGTATCCGATTGAGCATAACATGCCAACAAGAAGGGCGCGTGCAGTATGGGGTTCTACGATACGGTTTTCAGCGCGTTCGTCACCCTGCTTGTTACAATCGATCCGCCCGGACTGGCGCCATTGTTTCTGGCACTGACGCCGGGCATGGAGCGGCACCACCGCGGACAGGTGGCGCTTCGCGCCTCCATCATCGGTTTTATCGTGATGGCGCTCTTTGCCATTGCAGGCGCACAGATACTCGGCATGTTCGGCATTACTATCGGCGCGTTCCGCGTCGCCGGTGGCCTGCTGCTGTTCTGGATCGCATTTGAGATGATTTTCGAGAAGCGGACGGAGCGCAAGGAAAAGAGCGCCGAGGTGGCCATCACCAAGGACCATATCCGCAATATAGCCGCCTTCCCGCTCGCCATTCCGCTGATTGCCGGTCCGGGCGCAATTTCGGCTATCGTTCTGACCTCGGACTCATTCCATGGCATCGGGCCGCGTTTGGCCCTTCTTGGCGTAATTTTCGTCTGCCTGCTGATTACCTATCTCGTGCTGCTGCTGGCAGAGCGGGTCGACCGGTTTCTCGGCGAAACCGGCCGTTCCATCCTGACACGCCTTCTCGGCGTCATTCTGGCAGCGCTTGCGGTTCAGTTCGTTGCCGATGGCATCAAGACACTTATCAGTGGTTAAGCAGACTTCTGCGCCTTCTTGCCGATCATCGCGTGACGAAGCTTGGATGAGAACCAGTCGATCACGGCAACAGCCACGAGGATCATCAGAATCAGGAATGAAACGTCCTGAAGATTGAGAACCTTGATCTGTTCCGCCAGATGCGCGCCGATACCGCCTGCCCCGACAATACCAATGATCGTCGCCGAACGGGTATTTGACTCGAAGAAATAAAGCACCTGACTGCCGATCAGAGGCAGAACCTGTGGCAGCACGCCGAAGCGATAGCCGTGCAGCTTGCCGCCACCTGATGAGACCACGCCTTCGACCGGCTTCTTGTCCGCCCCTTCAATGGCTTCCGAGAACAGCTTGCCGAATGCGCCGAAATCCGAGCAGGCAATGGCGAGAATACCGGCGAAAGGTCCAAGCCCCACAACCGACACCCAGATCAGTGCCCATATCAGCGTATCGACGCCGCGAATGGTATCGAGGAAGCGGCGAATGCCAAAATGCAGGAATACATTCGGAATGATGTTCTTCGCAGCCAGAAAGCCGAATGGGAAGGCAAGGATCGCTGCCAGCAATGTGCCGAGATAGGCAATCGCCAGCGTTTCCATCATCGACCACAGATAAAGACTGAAACGACCGCCGGACGATGGCGGCATCATCATCAAGGCGAAATCACCGAGGCGACCGAGGCCGTTTAGAATGCGCAGCAGTGAAAAATCGAGCCAGTAGAAGGCGAACCAGACCGAAGCGATAAGCGCTACGGTTAAAATCGCCAGATTGCGCCATGTGCGCCCATTGCCGAACAGATCGGCATATTCGGCTCTGAGTTCCTTTTCGTGCGCATGTGCTTCGCGGGAGAGACTTTGTGCAATGTCGGTCATAATTCTCTCCTCAACCAATACGGCCAAGCAGTGCGTGACGCACGCGCTGGGTGACAAGATCGATCACGACGATCGTCACGATGATCAGAAGCAGAATGGCGCTGACATCGCTGTAATAGAACTGGCGGATCGAGGTGAGCAGTTCCTGCCCGATACCGCCTGCCCCCACAAAACCCATGACGGAAGCACCGCGCACGTTGACTTCAAAACGCAGCAGGCCATAGGAAGCAAAATTTGCGGCCACTTGTGGCAGCACGGCAAAGCGGATGACCTGCAGGCCGGAGCCGCCCGATGCGCGAATACCTTCTACCGGGCGCATGTCGATATTCTCGACGACTTCGGAGAACAGCTTGCCCAGTGCCCCTGTCGTGTGAAGCATCAGTGCCAGCACACCGGCCATCGGCCCAAGACCGAAGGCGATAACGAACAGCAGCGCGAAGACGATTTCCGGAACCGTACGCAACAGCTCCAGCCCGCGACGAACGATGAAACGCACGGTCGAATTGGGAGCCATGTTGGATGATGCTGCGAAAGAAGCCGCAAAAGCGACCACAGCACCGATCAACGTCGCCAGATAGGCGATCAACAGCGTCTCAAACAGCATCTTGAGCCAGCCGCCGAGGTTCCAGTACCAGGCAGCGAGGTCGCCCCAGAAATTGGCGATGGTCAGATCCGGCAGAATGCGACCGAGGTAGCTTGTAAAGCGAAAGAGATTTTCGACCAGTGTGCCCGGCCGAACATCGGCAACGACGGAGGCAGCAATGGCGACAACGACAAGCGCGAGGAGCAGCGCGATACCGTAGAGACGCCGTTTGCCGACTTCTCTTCGATAATCGGCAAGCAGAGTTTTTGCACCGTTGTCGTCGAGTGAGGATACCGTCATGCGAGATTCCTTTAATCAAGCATGATCTTGTCCGAAAACCGGTTCCCACTTTTCGGGATCATGCTCTAAAAAAATGCCCGAAGCTTTTGCGGCTTCGGGCACTTCAATTGTTCTACGGATTAGGACTTGCGAGCCTTGTCGTTGAACTTGAGCATCTCGATGATTGGTTCGAAATCCTTGGCTTCGGTCGCTACGAATTCCTGATCCTTGCCATCGGAAAGGGCGTCAAAACCTGCCTTGTCCTTCTTCGGCATGTCGAGGAAAGCCTGCTTGATGTCGGCCTTCAGCTGGTCTGGCAGAGTGTTGAGAACAGCGAACGGACCTTCTGGAAGGAAGTCCGACTTGAAGATGACGCGGAAATCGTCCTTCGTCATTGCCTTGCCGTCAGCATCCTTCAGCACGCCGCGGCTGACCATGCGGGTCAGGTTGGAATCGTTTTCCGAGTTCCAGGAGTTGGCAGCGGCGTCAGCGGTGCCCTGCGCAAGAGCAAGAACTGCATTTTCATGGCTGCCAGCAAAGAAGTTCTTACCGAAGAACGTATCGACGCTATAGCCTTCGCGGTTGAGGAAGAAGCGCGGAGCATTGTTGCCCGACGTGGAGTTCGGATCAACGAGAGCAATGGTCTTGCCCTTCAGGTCATCCATTTTCTGGTATGGGCTGTCGGCGCGAACATAAACGACCGAGTAGTAGCCGTTGACGCCGGTGTCATGGCGCTGGTTGACGAGCGGTGTGGTTTCAACGCCGGTCATGACGGCACGGGCATAAGAAGCCGGGCCATAGAATGCGATCTGGATGTTGCCGGCGCGCTGGCCTTCAATGACAGCGGCATAGTCGTTGGCGACGCGCAGCGTGACCTTGGTGCCAAGTTCCTTGCCGAGATAGGCGGCCAGAGGCGCATAACGGTCGGAAGTGGTCGAGGCGTTTTCAGCCGGGATAACGCCCAGAACGATTTCCGGATAATCCTTGCTCCAGTCAGCAGCCTGAGCGGTGGAGGCCATCATTGGCATGGTCAGCGTTGCGGTAAGCGCAGCAGCCGCCAGAAAGTTTCTACGGTTAAGCATAGGTATCTCCTGTTAATCCTGAGTTTGGAGCGTGTTTTTTTTTCCGGAGCTTTATGCGCTCAGGCGGAAAGCTGGCGCAGAACGGCTTCAGCCGACTGCGGAACTGGCATTGGCATTGTTTCAGCCTGTTCATCGGCGTCGATGACGTCAGCGGCTTCCATGCCGTATAGGTCGCGTGATGCCATATCTGTCAGCATCGACGGTGTGCCACGGAATACGATCTTGCCGGCAGACATGCCGACGAGGCGGTCGCAATAGCTGCGCGCAATATCGAGCGAGTGTAGATTGCAGAGGACCGTGATGCCATATTCGCGATTGATGCGGCGCAGGGCGTCCATGACGCTGCGGGTGTTGCGCGGATCGAGCGATGCAATAGGCTCGTCGGCAAGAATAATGCGTGGCTGCTGCACGAGCGCGCGGGCAATCGCCACGCGCTGTTGCTGGCCACCCGAAAGTTCATCGGCGCGGTGCGCCGCAAGATGCGCAATATCGAACTGCTGCAGAGCGGAAAGCGCGATCAGGCGTTCTTCGTCGCTCCAGATACGCAGGAGCGACTTGGGCGTCGAAACATAGTTGAGACGCCCCATCAGAACATTGGTCAGAACATCAAGACGATCAACCAGATTGAAATGCTGGAAAATCATCGCACATTGCGCGCGCCAGTCACGCAATCCCGAGCCTTTAAGGCCCGTAACATCACGACCATCCCAGTGAATTGTTCCCTCGGACGGCTCGACAAGGCGATTGATCATACGCAGAAGCGTCGACTTGCCTGCGCCTGAGCGCCCGATAATTCCCACAAACGTGCCCGGCTCGATTTCGAGGTCCACGCCCGAAACCGCCACCTTGTCATTATAGCGGCGCGTTATGTTGTTCAGTTGAAGCATGAATTCGTCTCCATTCATGCTCACTTTGAATTGCTTCCATGACACTGCAATGAAAGCATAATGACGTTTGTGTAAATTTACACACCGCTATAGGGATTTCACCTAAGCAATTGTTTTAACAGTTATTTCCTTCAAATGACGAAGGAAGGTCTCTGTGGATGCATTGACATCACCTGAATTGTCTATTGTGACAACATCTCCGGCATCGTCATCGAAGCTCACTTCACGCGCAAGCCGCGCGGTGATTTCTTCCCGGCTTTCACGACCACGCGACGCAAGCCGTTCTGCCAGAACGTCCGGTCGGGCTGTTATCACGACCACAGAACGTGATTTGTAGAGCCTGCGAATATCGCCAAGCACTCGCCGTGAAACGTTGGCGATCACCACCGTGCCCTCAGCGATTTCATCCTCAAGCGATTTCGGCAATCCATAGCTCAGGCCATGTGCCTGCCAGTGCAGGGCGAAGGCTCCCTCGCCTGCAGCTGTTGCAAAAGATGCTTCATCCAGACTGTCATGATCTTCCGTGCCCGGCATTTGCGGGCGGGTGATGATGCGGCGCACAAAATGAAAACGCGTGTCGCCCGCAAGAGCCACACGCGCTGCATCCATGATCGTATCCTTGCCGGCCCCGCTGGGGCCGACGACGGCGACGAAACGGCCTTTCGGCATATCGGATTGCATCTGCATCAAAGCACCCGATCACCTTCGCGCCAGACCGTGCGGACAACCGGGATTGCACCTTTCGGGCGCACGCGAACGAGATCGGCGCGCTTGCCGATGGCGATTTCGCCGCGATCATCCATGGCCATGGCGTCGGCAGGATTCTTGGTCACGAGGCGGACAGCCTGTGGCAGCGCAATCGGACGTTCGCCCGAAGCAAGGCCGAAAGCCGACTGAATGAGGCTGAACGGAATATAGTCCGAAGACAGGATGTCGAGGCTGCCATTATCGACGAGATCGCGTGCGGCGATATTGCCGGAGTGCGAGCCACCGCGAACGATGTTCGGCGCGCCCATCAGGATCGAGAGGCCTGCGCCTTTCGAAGCATTGGCCGCTTCCATCGTGGTCGGAAACTCGGCAATCCGCACGCCATGGTCGAGCGATTCATCGACATGCTCACTGGTCGCATCGTCATGGCTGGCCAGAACGATGCCACGTGTCGCAGCCATTTCGGCAATGGCGCGGCGATGATTGGCCGAATAGGCGTCCGAATCCGCCATGCGCTTCTCACAATGCACCCGGAACTCCTCATCCGTGAGCTTCATCTTGCGCATGTAATAAGTGCGATAGGTCTCAAGATCAACGAATTGACGCTGTCCCGGCGCATGATCCATCAGCGAAGCGAGTTTGACGCGGTCATCGCCCGCAAAAAGCTCGAATGTTTCAAGGCAATCCGCAGATGACACTTCGCAGCGCAGATGCAGAAAGTGGTCTGCACGCAGGCGATTTTCGCGAACACCGCTTTCAATGGCATCCGCAAGCATCCGCATATCCTTACCAACGAAGTCGCGGTCATAGTCGGAGCCGACACGCATCGCATCGAAAACCGTCGTGATGCCCGATGCTGCAACCTGCGCATCATGGGCCTGAACCGCAGCGTCGACATTCCAGCGCACTTTCGGACGCGGCGCGTAATGGCTTTCGAGCTGGTCGGTGTGCAGCTCGATGAGGCCCGGAATGACATAATCGCCATCCATGTCATCGCCGCCATTGGCATAGCCCTGATCGATGGCTGCAATTTTGCCGTCACGGATCAGGATAGAACCGGAAACAATCTCGTCAGCGAGCACGATCTGCGCATTTTTCAGAACGATTTCATTAGCCATTGGATAGCTCTTTCATGACCGCATTTGTGTTGGCGGCCGTTTCATATTTTGAGAGGAAAGCTTCGATATCGAGCGCACGGAAATCATCGAGCGCCTCATGCAGACGATCATGGCTCCAGTGCCACCAGGCCAGCCGATCCAGACGATTGCCGGTCGCGGCATCGAAACGTTCGCGAATGAGACGCGCAGGCACACCGCCCACAATCGTATAGGGTGCCACGTCCTTGCTCACCACTGCTCCGGCCCCGACAACCGCACCATTGCCAACCGTCACACCCGGCAAAATGGTGGAGCCATGGCCGAGCCATGTGTCGTGACCGATTTTCACGGCATTGCCGCGACGCCACTCGAAAAACTCCGTCTCATCCTTTTCTTCCGGCCAGTAATCACCGGCACGGTAGGTGAAATGATGCAGCGTCGGACGCCATGTCGGATGGTTGGTGGCGTTGATGCGCACATGGCTGGCGATATTGGAAAACTTGCCGATTTCCGCACACCAGATTTCACAATCGACACCGAGATAGGAATAGTCATCGAGCACAGTCTCCGAAACGCGGCTGCGCTCGCCTATCTCTGTGTAGCGACCGATTGTGCAACCGCTGACGATGGCGGTTTCATGCACCAGCGGTTCTACCGATAGCTTGGTCATGCGGCGGCCCTCGGAGAGAAAGCTGTCACGTCGATAATCCGGTCCGCAACCTCCGTACGCACATCTTCATCGTGGAAGATGCCTAGCATGGCGACGCCCTGCTCCTTCTTGGTCTTGATGAGATCAACCACGACCGCACGGTTCTTCGCATCGAGTGAGGCGGTCGGCTCATCAAGCAGCAACACCGGATGATCCGTGATGAAACCGCGCGCGATGTTCACGCGCTGCTGTTCGCCACCCGAGAAAGTCGCAGGCGGCAAGGCCCAAAGCCTTTCTGGCAGATTGAGCTGTGACAGAAGCTCGCGAGCGCGGTTCAGCGCCACTTCGCGATCGACGCCACGCGCAACCAGAGGCTCGGCAACTACATCAATTGCCGCGACGCGCGGCAATGTGCGCAGAAACTGGCTGACATAGCCAATCGTATCGCGCCGTACCGCCAGCACTTCACGTGGATCGGCTGTTGCCAGATCCACCATACGGTCTTCGTGACGAATGAGGATCGAACCTGCATTCACGGCATAATTGCCATAGACCATCTTGAGAATGGAGCTTTTACCGGCACCGGAAGGTCCGCCAAGCACGGCGCATTCACCTGCTTCGAGATTGAAGTCCACGTTACTTACGACTGGCAACTGAATGCCACCCTGCAAGTGCATCGTGAACGTCTTCGCCAGACCCGACACCGCCAGCGGAGAGGATGTTCTAACTTGTGTCATTTCTCACCTCACGCATGAAGTTTCGCTAATTTACGAACAACACGCTGCAAACATCTGTTTTAATTTACTAAACCTGCAGAATAGACGACACGAGCAGCTGCGTATAAGGCGCTTGCGGGTCATCCAGAACGCGGTCGGTCAGGCCCTGTTCGACAATATGGCCGTCTTTCATGACCATGATGCGATGGGACAGAAGCCGGGCTACGGCAAGATCGTGAGTAACGATGATCACCGACAGACCAAGATCGCTGACGAGGCCGCGCAACAGATCGAGAAGACGCGCCTGCACAGACACATCAAGACCGCCGGTCGGTTCATCCATGAAAACCAGTCGCGGAGCGGTCACCAGATTGCGGGCAATCTGCAAGCGCTGGCGCATGCCGCCAGAGAAGGCGCGCGGCTGATCGTCGATACGGTCAGAAGCGATTTCGACACGACCGAGCCATTCGGTGGCCGTCGAGCGGATATTACCGTAATGACGTTCACCAACAGCCATCAGACGTTCACCGACATTGGCGCCAGCCGAAACCGTCATGCGCAATCCGTCTGCCGGGTTCTGATGCACAAAACCCCAGTCGGTCCGCATCAGGAAACGGCGTTCCGCTTCGCCAATTTTGTAGAGATCGCGGAATTCACCGTCACGCATCCGGTATTCGACGGTGCCGGAAGTCGGCTCCAGACGGGTTGCCAGACTGTTCAGGAGCGTCGTCTTGCCCGAACCGGATTCGCCGACGATGGCCAGCACTTCGCCTGGCCACAGATTGAAGGAAATGTCTGCACAGCCACGGCGATTGCCGTAAAACTTCGACAGGCTGTTTACTCTCAGCAGGGGTTCGCTGTTCATTTTACGGTCTCCTTGGCCGCGGCCTCCTTGTTTGCAGCCAGATGACCGAAATGGCCGTTGGCCTGACGGTCTTCGCAAAAATCAGTGTCGGAGCAGACGAACATCGAGCCGCCGCGATCATCGAGCACGACTTCATCCAGATAGACACCCTTGGCACCGCACAGCGCACAGGGTTCCTTGAACTTTTGCACTTCGAACGGATGATCCTCGAAATCGAGGCTGACCACCTGCGTATAGGGCGGGACGGCATAGATGCGCTTTTCGCGACCGGCACCGAACAGCTGCAATGCCGGAGACATATGCATTTTCGGATTGTCGAATTTCGGCGTCGGCGAAGGCGCCATCACATAGCGGCCTTCGATCATCACCGGATAATCGTAGGTCTTGGCGATATGACCGTGACGCGCAATGTCTTCATAAAGCTTAACATGCATGAGGCCATATTCAGCGAGCGCGTGCATCTTGCGGGTTTCGGTTTCGCGTGGCTCCAGAAAACGCAGTGGCTCGGGGATCGGTACCTGATAGACAATCACCTGCCCCTCTGTCAGCGGATATTCCGGGATACGGTGGCGGGTCTGGATGATGGTCGCCTCGCCCGTATGGGTTGTTACAGCGACATCGGCAGTCTTCTGGAAGAAGGCGCGGATGGAAACGGCATTGGTCGTGTCATCGGCACCCTGATCGATGACCTTCAGCACATCATCCGGCCCCAGAATGGCAGCCGTCACCTGCACGCCGCCGGTGCCCCAGCCATAAGGCATCGGCATTTCACGGCTGGCAAAAGGCACCTGATAGCCCGGTATTGCGATGGCCTTCAGGATGGCGCGGCGGATCATCCGCTTGGTCTGTTCGTCCAGATAGGCGAAGTTATAATTGGCCAGATCGCTCATTCTGCGGCCTCCTTCGTTACGCCTTCAGTCTCATTGTGCGCTTGGTCATATTCCGCACGCATGCGGCGGATGAGGTCGAGTTCTGCCTGGAAATCCACGTAATGCGGCAGTTTCAGATGCTCGACGAAACCCGTCGCCTGCACATTGTCGGAATGCGAGATGACGAATTCCTCGTCCTCGGCAGGTGCCGTCACATCCGCATCGAATTCCCGCACGCGCAGCGCACGGTCGCAGAGCGACATGGACATGGCCTTGCGTTCGCTCTGGCCGAACACCAGACCGTAGCCGCGCGTGAATTGCGGCGGCTGCTTGGCCGATCCCTTGAACTGGTTGACCATCTGGCATTCGGTCAGCTGCACGCGGCCGAGCGAGACGGCAAAACCAAGTTCGGGCACGTCGAACTCGACATCCACTTCGCCAATGCGGATTTCGCCGACGAAAGGATGGTTATTGCCATAGCCGCGCTGGGTGGAATAGCCGAGTGCCAGCAGGAAACCTTCATCACCGCGTGCCAATGCCTGAAGGCGCAGATCGCGCTCCATCGGGAATGTCCACGGTTCGCGGGTCAGGTCGCCCGGTTCGTGACCTTCCGGCAGGGAACCATCATCCTCAATCATGCCGACCGCGCCAAGAATATCGGTTACACGCGGCGTCTCTTCCTTCACGGCTTCCCGCATTTCGGGTTCCGGAACGGCAACATCACCGGCCAGATCTGGGTCGAGCAGACGGTGCGTGTAATCGAAGGTCGGTCCCAAAAGCTGACCGCCCGGCAAATCCTTGTAGGTCGCAGAAATGCGGCGTTCGATCAGCATTTCAGCGGTTTCCATCGGCCGCGAATAGCCAAAACGCGGCAAGGTGGTGCGGTAGGCGCGCACCAGAAAGATCGCTTCGATCAGATCGCCGCGCGACTGGCGCACAGCAAGTGCCGCCAGTTCGCGGTCATAGAGCGAACCTTCGGCCATGACGCGATCAACCGCCAGCGCCAGCTGTTCGGCAATCTGGTCGAGACGCAGAGCCGGAACCGAACGATCGCCGCGACGACGATCATCGAGAAGACGGTGTGCATTATGGATGGCCGTTTCGCCACCCTTTACGGCAACATACATTTTCAGCCCTCCAGAGCGGAAACGCGGGTTGTGCGGGGAAGCGCTGCAACAGCGCCGTCGCTGACCAGAACAAGATCAACGCCGAGCGGGTATTGTGCGCCGTTCTCACGCCATTGCTGGATGAAATCCTGCGGCAGGCCATCAACCTGAAGTGCACGTTCGCCATCAATACCGGGGCCTTTCAGCACAAAGCCCTGTCCGCTTGTCAGCGACGCAACAGCGAGAACAACGGTTGTCGAACGGTCGGGAAATTCGGCATCACCCTGCGAAAACCCTGCCAGAGACGGCAGCAGCGAAACATTGCTGGCCAGAGCGAATTGTGCGGCATCCGCACTTTCGACACGCGGTGCGCCCGTGTGGAAAGTAAGCCAGGCGGTTGCGCTTTCATCAGCTGCTATCGCTGCATCGCACCAGACAGTTGCATCGTGATCGAGCAGGGTTGCTGCAATAACGCCCAGTTCAGGCGTCAGCGGCTGCGGTGGCGTGGCTGTGCGCGCCAATGGATAAATGCGACCGGGATTAGCCATGGCGTGCATGACGGCATGAAAAGCCGACTGCGCATCCGTCACCGGATCGTCAAAGCCACCTTCAAACGCAGAGGAAGTGCTGTTTTCGAGAGAAAAAGGAAGCATCAATTGTCTCCCCGGACCATTGTGAAGAAATCGACCTTGGTAGCGGCGGCTTCGCCGCGCAGCTTGACGTCGGCATCGTCCAGCCGCTTGCGCAAGACATTCAGCACTTGTGCCTCCACGGCATCGCGATGGCCTTCATTGAGCCACAATGCATCAAAGACAGCGGCAAGCCGCGCCTTTTCCTGATCGCGACCGAGCGCATAAGAGTGGCCGACCGATCCGTCGGAGAGCCGCACCGTAGCGCGCGTCACCGTTGCCTCGCCGACATTGAAGGGTGCGCCGCCGCCGCCAATGCGGCCACGCAGCATTACGAGACCGGTTTCCGGTCCGCGCAGAACTTCAAATTCCGGCTTGTTGGACCATGCCTGCCAGAAAGCTTGCAGCTCTTCGCCGCTTGCACGTGCAAGAACTGCCATGCTTGCCTGCCGTGCGGCTTGAACTGAATCTGGCACTGCATCCGGCACCGTTCCGCTTTCAGTGGCGGAACCGGCTCCGCCTCCCTTCGCACTTTGCTCCGTACCGTACATGAGCTTCCCTGCCCTGTTAGTTCCAGAGCGCGCTTTGACCTGATTGCATCAGATCAATGCTCTGGAGTTTGTTTTGAGGCGCATCTTGTCCGAAAACCGTTTCATGTTTTTCGGGATGCGCTCCCGTTGACTTCATCTCTCAAATTGTCTAGTTATATAGACAACTATACAATACCAGAATGAATACACCCTGCCAATGACAGGACGATGACAGTTGATGACAAAGACCAGACGAATTGAGAGAAACAGCGGCGTGGCGATCTGGAGGCAGATTGCCGACGAGATACGCGGTGAGATCAGGGCTGGCAGGCTTCAGTCCGGTGCGCGTATGCCCGCCGAGATGGAACTTGCCGACAGGTTTGGAGTCAATCGCCATACGGTGCGCAGCGCCATCGCCGCGCTGACGCAGGAGGGCGTACTGCGTGCCGAGCAAGGGCGCGGCACCTTCGTTGCCAATGCAAAGCGCCTCACCTACCAGATCGGACGTCGCACCCGCATTTCGCAATCGCTCGCTTCGCAGGTGCGCGACATGAAGGGCGCGCTGCTCGCTTCCGGCACAGCGCCTGCCTCTCCGGATATAGCCGAGGCGCTAGAGATCGAGCCTGGTTCACCGGTCCTGCGGCTCGAAACCTTGCACAGCGCTGACGGACGCCCTGTGTCGCGCGCAACGCTCTGGATCAGTGCCGAACAATTTCCGGAAATTGCCGAGGATTATGCGGAAAGCGGTTCCATCACCGTGGCTTTCCGAAAAGCAGGTATTGCCGATTACTTCCGTAAATCGACAATCATATCCGCCCGCCATGCGGATTCGGATGATCTGAAACATTTGAAGCTTTCGCCCGGCGCTATTGTACTGACGGCCAAGGCAATCAATGTGAACACCAATGGAGTGCCGATCCAGTATTCGCTGACACGGTTTTCAGCGGATAATATGGAGTTTTCTATCGACACGTATCCCGGTGACCCGCAGATGAACGACATGAACTGAATCGTGCTGGTGCCAACCACGTATGGTGCTTTCAATGCAGACAGGGAATCCCGATGAACATTACCATTTTTCATAATCCGAAATGCGGCACCTCGCGCAACACGCTGGCAATGATCCGTGCCAGTGGCGAAGAGCCCGTCATCATCGAATATGTGCAGAATCCACCCACGCGGGAACGTCTGCTCGGTTTGCTGGCAGCAATGAACATGACACCACGCGAACTACTGCGCGAGAAAGGCACACCCTATACCGAACTCGGGCTGTCCGATCCGAAATGGACTGATGACGAGCTGATCGATTTCATGATGGCTCATCCGATTCTGATCAACCGGCCCATCGTCGAAACGCCGCGCGGCACCAGGCTTTGCCGTCCCTCTGAGCTGGTTCTGCCGCTTCTGGAAAACCCCGTCGCATCATTCACCAAAGAGGACGGTGAGCAGGTTAAATCTGAGGGCAAGTCGCGCTGACGAGCTCGCGATCAGACATCATTTTTCCTAGAGAATCGGAAGTGTGATCCAATAGAAAAGGCGCTGTAAAACAGCGCCTTATCGTAATTCACTTATAAACTGGATTATATTCGTTCTCAGAACGGAATTTCGTCGTCCAGATCGCGCGAGAAGCCACCGCTGCTGCCACCCTGATTGGATGGGCCGGACGAGCCGAAATCACCGCCGCCACCGGAATAATCAGACATCTGGTTACGGTTGCCGCCACCGCCGCCGAACGAACGGCCTTCACCGCCGCCTTCACCACGGCTATCAAGCATCTGCAATTCACCACGGAACTTTTGCAGCACAACTTCCGTTGAATAACGGTCATTGCCGTTCTGATCCTGCCACTTGCGGGTCTGGAGCGCGCCTTCGATGTAAACCTTGGCGCCCTTCTTCAGATACTGTTCAGCCACTTTGGCGAGGTTCTCATTGAAGATGACAACGCTGTGCCATTCGGTGCGGTCCTTGCGTTCGCCGCTCTGGCGATCGCGCCAGCTTTCCGACGTTGCAATGCGCAGATTGGCAACCACGTCGCCGGAATTCAGACGACGAATTTCCGGATCGGCACCAAGATTGCCGACCAGAATGACTTTATTGACACTACCAGCCATCGAAAATTACTCCGGGTCTTGCATGCACACTCTTTCCGCACTGCTTCGCGCGGACAAGAGGCACTTTTCAAATGAAAGATCAGGCGCAACAATGCGCCATCACCAGAAACTCATATGTTCACCTTACAGGACTGGCTCAAAGCGCGCTCAATCCGGGCCGGTGAATTCTTCA
Organism: Ochrobactrum sp. XJ1; assembly: GCF_024701725.1. Lineage (NCBI taxonomy): Bacteria > Pseudomonadati > Pseudomonadota > Alphaproteobacteria > Hyphomicrobiales > Brucellaceae > Ochrobactrum > Ochrobactrum sp. XJ1. The sequence continues at coordinate 5,192 of NZ_VDGD01000019.1, read as the reverse complement.
ATGTCCACAGAGTTTATGTTCTTGTTTTGTTCAAAATGCAACCTTCCGACATTAAAAAGCCTTGCGTTCGCCATAAATTTCAGTGGGTTTCTGCACCGTTTACCGCGCTGATAATGCAGTTTGCCTCATTTCAGGGGCTGAAACTGCATCTGCCTTAATTTCAAAACAGCCTTGCCGACAACCTTCATAAAGCAATAGCTGCCTGCGCTTGGCAAACGGGATCAGCTTCCAAGGAAAAGCCCTGCCGCTCACTGTATCTTTGGCGCGCAGGGCTTGGGGTTTGAGCAATGCTCATGTGTCGACATTAATTCGTCGGCAGGTCTTTTCGGATCACAAAGGCGCACGGCCATTTGCATTCCGCGCAAATTCAAATTGTCGGCAATCACACTTTCGATCAACGAGGCATCATTCCTTGCGAAAAGATGCTGCCGCAACCGAAACGGATTGTGCTTTCATCTCTGTGAAAGCTAGGCACTGTAGTCAGGTGGACTCATGCTCCTTTACCTCCCTACTGGGTCTCCCCGCCTCCTGCGGACCTCTTGCCGATGCCGTGTCATCCCACCGCGGCACCTCTCCGCTATCAGCGAGTAAGGGTAGTCTGCTCCTGTCAGGAGTGACAGTCAACGCTCTTGCGTTCACATTTCGTATCGCCTATCAGAAGGCTGGTTGTTCGATATTTGTTCTAATGATAAGAGTGCACCGATGAATGACCGGAGCCCCCTTCTTATTGGAGGGTTTCACCCCATATTAGACACCGGCGCGACGTGTTTTACCATTCGGCGCCCGTTATCCATGGCATCATGAGCAGGCAGGACGCGGAATGAGCGATCAGAAATTCATTTCCATACGTGGCGCGCGCGAACACAATCTGAAAAATGTCGATCTCGATCTGCCTCGCGACAAGCTGATCGTGATGACGGGGCTTTCCGGCTCGGGCAAATCCTCGCTTGCCTTTGATACGATCTATGCGGAAGGCCAGCGCCGTTATGTCGAAAGTCTTTCGGCCTATGCGCGCCAGTTCCTCGAAATGATGCAGAAGCCGGATGTCGACCAGATCGACGGCCTCTCTCCTGCCATTTCCATCGAGCAGAAGACGACGAGCCGCAATCCGCGTTCGACGGTCGGCACCGTCACCGAAATCTACGACTATATGCGCCTGCTCTTTGCGCGCGTAGGCGTACCCTATTCGCCTGCAACCGGCCTTCCCATCGAGAGCCAGACCGTCAGTCAGATGGTTGATCGGGTCATGGCGCTGGAAGAAGGCACGCGCCTTTATATCCTCGCGCCCATCGTTCGTGGCCGCAAGGGCGAGTACAAGAAGGAGCTGGCAGAGCTTCAGAAGAAGGGCTTTCAGCGCGTCAAGGTGGACGGTACCTTCTATGAAATCGCCGATGTTCCGGCGCTGGACAAGAAGTACAAGCACGACATCGATGTCGTAGTCGACCGTGTCGTGGTGCGGCCTGACCTGTCGACCCGCCTCGCCGACAGTCTTGAAACCTGCCTCAAGCTTGCCGAAGGTCTGGCCGTCGCCGAGTTTGCTGACAAGCCGCTGCCACCTGAAGAAACGGCTGAAGGTGGTGCTGCCAACAAGTCGGCCAACGAAACGCATGAGCGCATTCTGTTTTCGGAAAAGTTTGCCTGCCCGGTTTCCGGTTTCACCATTCCAGAAATCGAGCCGCGCCTGTTCTCGTTCAACAACCCGTTCGGCGCCTGCCCAACCTGTGATGGTCTCGGCACGCAGCAGGCCATTGATCCGAACCTGATCGTTCCCGACGAAACGGCAGTGTTGAAGGACGGCGCGATTGCCCCATGGGCGCGGTCTTCGTCGCCCTATTACAATCAGACGCTGGAAGCGCTTGGCAAAGCCTATGGCTTCAAGATCGGTGCGCGCTGGGTTGATCTTTCGGAAGAAGCCCAGCAGGCCATTCTCTATGGCACCAAGGGCAAGGAAATCACCTTCCAGTATGATGACGGCCTGCGTTCCTACCAGACGACGAAGCCTTTTGAGGGCGTGATCCCCAATCTGGAACGCCGCTGGAAGGAAACCGATTCCGCCTGGTCGCGCGAAGATATTGAGCGCTTCATGGCCTCGACTCCCTGCCCTTCCTGTAACGGCTACCGCCTGAAGCCGGAAGCGCTTGCGGTCAAGGTGGGCATGAAGCATGTCGGCGAGATCACGGAAATGTCGATCCGCAAGGCCGACGCCTGGTTCCGCGACATCGATAGCAGCTTTAACGACAAGCAGCGCGAGATTGCCGCCCGCATCCTCAAGGAAATCCGAGAGCGCCTGCAGTTCCTCAACGATGTCGGCCTCGACTATCTGACGCTGGCGCGCAATTCCGGCACGCTGTCGGGCGGTGAAAGCCAGCGTATCCGTCTTGCCTCGCAGATCGGCTCTGGCCTGACCGGCGTGCTTTACGTACTGGATGAACCATCCATCGGCCTGCATCAGCGTGATAATGCGCGTCTCCTCGACACGCTGCGCCATCTGCGCGATCTCGGCAACACGGTCATCGTGGTCGAACATGACGAAGATGCGATCCTGACTGCCGACTATGTGGTCGATATCGGCCCTGCGGCAGGTGTCCATGGCGGCAAGATCATCGCTCAAGGGTCGCCGCAGGACGTGATGTCCAATGCGAACTCGCTGACCGGCAAATATCTGTCAGGCGCGATGGAAGTTGCCGTTCCTGCGGAACGCCGCAAGATTTCAAAGTCCAAGCGCATCAAGGTCGTCGGCGCGCGCGGCAACAATCTGAAAAATGTCTCGGCGGATATTCCGCTTGGAACCTTTACCGCTGTCACCGGCGTTTCAGGCGGCGGCAAGTCCACCTTTCTGATTGAAACCCTGTTCAAGGCCGCTTCGCGCCGCATCATGGGTTCACGTGAGCATCCGGCGGAGCATGATCGTATTGAGGGGCTGGAATTCCTCGACAAGGTGATCGATATCGACCAGTCGCCGATTGGTCGTACGCCTCGTTCCAACCCGGCAACCTATACCGGCGCCTTCACGCCGATCCGCGACTGGTTTGCGGGTCTGCCGGAAGCCAAGGCGCGCGGTTATCAGGCGGGGCGCTTCTCGTTCAATGTGAAGGGCGGACGCTGCGAGGCTTGCCAGGGCGATGGCGTCATCAAGATCGAGATGCACTTCCTGCCGGATGTCTATGTGACTTGTGATGTCTGTCACGGCAAACGCTACAACCGCGAAACGCTGGAAGTCCTGTTCAAGGGCAAGTCCATCGCCGATGTGCTGGATATGACAGTCGAGGAAGGCGCGGAGTTTTTCTCAGCTGTGCCTGCCGTTCGCGACAAGATGGAAACGCTCGTCAAGGTGGGTCTCGGCTATATTAAGGTCGGCCAGCAGGCGACGACGCTTTCGGGTGGTGAAGCGCAGCGTGTGAAGCTTGCCAAGGAACTGTCACGCCGCGCAACGGGCCGCACGCTCTATATTCTGGACGAACCGACAACCGGCCTGCACTTCCACGATGTGGCGAAACTTTTGGAAGTGCTGCACGAGCTGGTCGAACAGGGCAACACGGTCGTAGTGATCGAGCATAATCTTGAAGTCATCAAGACTGCCGACTGGGTGATCGACCTTGGACCGGAAGGTGGCGATGGCGGCGGCGAGATTGTTGCCGTGGGCCGTCCGGAAGACATCGTGCAGGAGAAACGCTCCTACACCGGCCACTTCCTCAAGGAACTGCTGGAACGCCGCCCCAAGCGCAGTTCAGAGGCTGCTGAATAAGCGGCAGGCAAAGAGAGTTATTGGAAGCCGGGCCCAGTGCCCGGCTTTTTTGCGGATACTCCTCTGTCTGAGCGGGCAAGGACCTGAGAATAAAAACGTTAGTCGCTATAACGGCCAGCGCGGTCACATCATGCCCTGAGGCAATATACGACTTTCTAATACTCCGGGTCTGTTCCCGATCTCGAATTTATACGCCGGGACTCATAGCTTGTTCACGCCCGGCAAGACTGCGTTCTGAATGGCTTCTGCGACATATGCGAGGTTCGTTTGCGGTCGAAGGTTCGGGTAACGGAGATCCAGAACAATGGCTTATGACGAACTCAGAACCAGATTGCGCGGAGTAACAACCGCTCTTGTTACCCCATTTGAAAACGGAGAAGTGGCGCACAAGGCTTTCGCCGAGTTGGTGGAGTGGCAGATTGGAGAAGGCATCCATGCTCTTTCTCCCTGTGGCACGACCGGGGAGGCCCCAACTCTCAATACGGCGGAAAAGATCAGCCTCATCAAAACCTGTGTTGACGTCTCTGCAGGACGTGTACCCATTGTTGCAGGAACAGGCACCAACGATACTGTATCGACAATTGCATTGACGAGCGCTGCAGCTGCCTGCGGTGCTGACGCCGCCCTGATTGTGACGCCATACTATAACTGTCCGTCTCAGGAAGGCTTGTATCGCCACTTCGAAGCCGTGGCTCGCAATGTTCAGATACCAATCATCCTTTATAATGTCCCGAAGCGAACCGGCGTCGATCTTTCTCTGGAAACTATCGAACGGCTGAGTGAACTCCCGACCGTCATTGGTATCAAGGACGCGACTGGTGAACTCGACCGGCCCAAACGCATCGTTCGTCGTATAGACGATCGGCTGATACAACTATCAGGACATGACGCGACCGCCGTTTCCTTCAATCTTGAGGGGGGAGACGGAATGATTTCAGTCATATCGAATGTGCTTCCAGCAACCACTGTCGAACTTTACGAAGCCTGTAAGCGAGCCGATGCCTGCGCTGCCAGAACGCTCGGCTTCAAATTGAAGCCTCTTCTGACTGCCATGGAACAGGATATCAATCCCGTTCCGGTGAAGTACGCCTTGCACCATCGGCGCGGTTTCTCGCCAGATGTACGGCTGCCGTTGGTTGGCGTCAGCGAAGAAACCGCCAGCGCCATTCGTCGGGCCTGTGCTGCCATTGACCATGTGGAAGAAACACCCTCGGCGCTCATAGCGCAGCATCAGCAAGCGGTACTTTCCATCACACTGGCGGCGCGCTGAAACACCGCCAGCCTAGCCCCCCAGCAATTGAAACATTCGTGTAACCATCAGAAGTGAGGTTTCGATCATGTACGGAAAATTGGGCCTGTTTTTACTCCTGAGCTATAGCGCGACAATCAGGATGAGACGCTTGCGACAATCTGGATGAGATTCTTAGGTCGCGGTCGGGATCAAATT
>NZ_VDGD01000018.1:0-58585 GCF_024701725.1 Ochrobactrum sp. XJ1 | reverse complement strand
AAGGTGGCCCGAAACCCCGAACTTTAGGCAATCTGGCCGCCTTCCTTCGCATTATGGGTTGCTGCGGATAACTCAAGGTCCTGAACAACGACAAACGGGCGATTTTTCAGGCGGCATCCCATGCAGAGCGTGCCGTTACCTATCTGCATAGCCTTCAGCCTGACGCGGGCGAGATCACAGCCGAAGTTGACGAGATCGAGGAACGTCGCGCCGCTTGAGCGGCGCGGGAAAGGATGAGCCATGGGCACCATTGGAGAATTGGAACAACAGGCAGGCATAGGACCGGCGCGCGAGGAACGCGCCGCCTTCTGGATGCAATTCCGGCATCTCGAAGGGAGAGCCTGCCTTGAGGCCGGAGTTGCGGAACTGCACCGGATTATTGCGGAAAAGGCGGAGCTTGCTCGCCATGCCATGAAGGAGGACGGCCTATGACTGATTTGGAGACCCTGAATTCTTTCGTGCCGGGATGGAGCGAAATCCCGAACGGGATGATGACGAACCCACATGACGCAGGCGGCATTATCGATTGCACTTTCGTAACCGGCGAATGGTTTGTGATCTTCAATGATGATCGCCCTATGCGGGACGGTTTCGCCACGCGGAAAGATGCCATCGCAGCCTTTATCGAGGCTGCCCGTCCTCAAGTCCGATAGAGGCCGAAGGCTGACATGAAGAATTCATTTCAGTGGAAGCGCTGGAATCTTGGTTACACAAAGGAGGTCATGGACCGCGATCCTGACAGCCCTTTGACGCAGGCGCTTTTATCGTGCTGGCCGCCGCGTATCCAACGGGCGCTAGTGGCCCGGTTCAAATCGCGGGCACAGGAGTTTGTCCCGGATCGACCGGACCAAACCCCTCGAAAGAGGGGAGGGCAAGCCGCCCCTCTCAATCTCACCCCATGAGGGAAGGGCGGTACGCCCCTCCCTCAAACACCCTCCCATGGGAAGGAGGGACGGTTCCCTCCTCCTCCTTCCCAAACCCTTCCACCTCTCCCTGGCAGTGGGTAACGATGCGGGCAGATTCGCCAGTACCGAGAGAATCAGTCATTGATGATCAGTGCCGGAAGTGTTCGTAAAGCCGGCCACGATGATGCGATTGCGCTTGTGCGACAATGCGATCCCACAGGCTTTGGGTTTAGGAAAAACCCTTACGACGCAAGCGCTTGTCAAGTTGTGACCGGTTCGCTTGAAAGCTGTAGCTCGGAAAATTTCCCGAATCATTTTGCTTTATCAAGCAAATCGGTTAGCGTTTGCGGCTGACGCGATTGCGAGTCGTGTGATTTGGAACGAGGAGAAACCCTAACCCGGAAAAAGTAAACCCCGACGCAGCAAGCTACATCGGGGGGAAAGAATGATCTTAGAAGCGATTGCCGTCGCTCCGAGAGACCCATCTCAAAAACTCAAGTCTCAATCTAAGGCTCCTTTCCCTCACTGTCAATATCGAGCGCAGCTTTTGCGAACGGGTGAGCTTTGCCCGGATTTCAGAAAGGAATCCGATGCAGACCATCGCCAGTTTCAGAAGGGTGACGCCTGGCATTCTTGCCAGCGCTGCCCTTGCCATGAGGGAAGACAACCGCCCCGCGACCAAGGCGCAGGTTGCGAGCGCGCTAAAGAAATGCGCCGGTCGCCTTGGCATAAAAGGCTATCCCTACCAGATCCTCGACACGCTTCTTGCTATCTCCCCGGCAGAGGACTGGACAGAGGGCAAGCGTCCCGTCGTCGCCATATCAAATGCCCGTTTGGCCTATGATCTTGGCGTCTGCGAGAAAACCGTCACCCGCGCCATTCGTTCGCTCGTGGAGGCGGGCATTGTCGCTTATCGCGACAGCCCGACCGGTCGCCGCTATGTAAATCGGGAAGGCGGGGGCAGCTTCGGCCTTGATTTCTCGCCCGCCAGAGCGCGGCTCGCGGAACTCGAAGAACTGGCGAGCGCTCATGTCGATGAGTGGCGATCGATGCGCGAGACGACACGGCAAAGCCAAGGTGTCGCCCGGCAGATCGTCGATGCGCTCGAACAGCTTCGCCGTGATGGTCATGAGACGCAGGGTTTCGAGGAGAAGTTCAATGCGCTCGTAGTCGATTTTCACCAACAGAGGGCAAATCCTGACTACCTTGCGCAGCTCGTCGACCTCCTAAAGGACGCACTTGCACTGTATGAGCCGTCCGAGCAACCTTCGGGGTCATCGCCACAGAATGATGATTCTGCCGATCAAAGCCGTAAAGAGTCCCCCGCGCAGGACAATTCTGTCCCCCCATATACAACTACAACCCCCACGACATTAGTAAGAAGAGAACGGCATCGCGCTAACGCACGATCGATTCAGTTTAGTTCTGAGATCGGCTCCGCCGATCAATGGGCTCTCGAAAAAGAGCCTGTGCGAGCGGAACCGTCTGCGCAAGACCGGGAACGTAGTGATGATGATCCTGCAACCACCCTTGATCTGCTACGGCTAGCTTGCCGCCAGCTTCAGGCCGAATATGGCATCAGTTTCTCGTCCTGGCGCGATTTGGAGGGGCAGGCCGACACAATCCGGGCGCTCATACAAATACCGCGCGAAACATGGGTCGCGGGCGTACAGGTCGCCGGCCGGATGAACGCGGCCGCGGCGCTCGCGATCGTGGCTGAGAAGCTGGTGCGGTCCGCCGCGCTGAAGCCGGGCGCGGCCGAGATCGCGAAGCCGGCGCGCTACTTCCTGTCAATGCTGTACCGCTCGCCGAAGGGTGAATTGCACCTCGCGCCGACACTGCGGGCCTTGGCGAAATCTGCCATGAACTAGGGCGCTCGAATTGTTGAAGGCGAAAGGGAAGCCCCCGCCGAAGCAGGCCGGGGGGACGGCGCGAATACCGATGATGGTCATTGGCATCGAGGTCCTGCCGGCAAGATGTAGGGAGCTGTGCACGCTTTGCAAAGCGGCGCTGACAGTTTGAGGTGAAGGACCAAGCTACCGGCCTGGTTCATGTTCCAGATTGCCGACTGTCATTTCGATAGACGGGCGCGAAAGCTGTGTAGCGTAGCTGGCGGCACGGAGCAGGAAGTTTCGTGCGCGCGACGCCTAGGCCATTGATGTCAATGTCGTCGGGACGAACACTGTGAAGCCGTGCCGGTCAAAATGCCGGTTTCGGCTATGGAATGAAATGGGACGAGAGCAAAGACATAGCGATCAAATCCCTTTGCATGGCAGCGTTGTCGATCGAATAGGCCACTAGGACCGTCCGCCCGGCCAGCAACAGCATAACCGAACGATTTTCCCCGCGCCTGCGGCGCTTCCTCGCGAGTCAAAATCGCCCGCCAATGCCGTCCTCCGCTGCGCTGCGGCCCTTCGGGTGCAGCCCGGTCTTTGTGCGGTCCTTTCTCGTGTCCATCGACAACGCAAGCAAAGGAGATCGCGCAATGTCTGACCTCGTAAACTTCATCCAGATCGACGCCGAAACCGACACGCTGACCGGCAACCTCGCAACGCTGACCTTCGACATCGACATCACCGGCGAGCCGGTTGAGAGCACGAACCCTCAGGCTCCGGTCTACCGGCTTTACGCGAAGTCCCCGCGCAACCGCCGGATCGAGATCGGCGGCATCTGGAAAAAGAAGAACCAGAGGGGCGGCGAATACTATACGCTCACCGTCAACACCGGCTTTGCAAAGCTGAACGCGAACCTGGGCCGCTATCCGGGGCAGGATGACGAAAGCCTGATGGCGGTCATCCCCTGGGATTGATCCACCCGGCCCCCGCTTCGGCGGGGGCTTCCCTTTCGCCTTCCCTGAGACGGAGAGTTCAATGACTGATTCCCAAACCCACCTGTTTCGTGTGGAGCTCGAACGCCCAAATGGCGCCCTGGATTGCTATCCGTGTGTATCGCTCGATACGCTGCCCGAGCTGATCGTTCCGCTCATCTCGAGCGCTGATGAACCCGCCGGCACCATTGTCCGCGTCTACGACTATCAACGCTGGACGCCCGACAGTGAAAGCGGGCTCATACGTGCCCTGTCTCTCCTCGAATAGGACTTGCCCCTTGTTCGATCCGCGCCGGAGGCGGATCGAACTTTCTCGCCAACGGGCGAGGGGCGATGCCCCTCGTCCCGATAGGTCAGGATGGCACCGAACCGCCCGATCCGGTCAAATTCGGTCGCTTGCGACCGGAACCGGAGCCACGCGCAGCGGCGAGCCCGCGAGCATGGCGAGGCTCTGCAATTTGACCGGATCGAGGATCGGTGCATTTCAACAAGGAAATAGTCGCCGGCGAAGCCGGCCTTCCATGCAGTAAGGGTTTTTCCAGCCCGGAGGGCCGAAGCCTGCTTTCGAGGGAAAGCAGGCGTAGCAGGCGGAGGCCTGAGCGCGCCCCCAATGGCGCCGTAGAGAAGGCCGGAGCCTGTGGGAAAACCCTGCGGCTGAAGGCCGCCGTAAAACGCTGTCCCAAAACTGACGTTTTTGATATGTTGTTTTTGTTACGGGTTTTCTGACAGATTCGGGAGGTGATATGGCACACACTGACATTTGTCCCAAAAATGACCGTTTTTGGCACAGGGGGCTGAATGCTAATCGGCTACATGCGTGTATCGAAGGTGGACGGCTCGCAGAGTCTCGACCTGCAGCGAGATAGTCTCGTGCAAGCGGGAGTCGATCCGAACAACATCTATCAGGACCTGGCGTCGGGGAAACGCGACGATCGACCGGGCTTTGCGGCGTGCCTGAAAGCATTGCGGCGAGGGGATACGCTTGTCGTGTGGAAGCTCGACCGGCTCGGCCGCGATCTGCGCAACCTGGTGAACACGGTTCATGATCTTACAGCGCGAGACATCGGCGTGAAGGTCCTAACCGGACATGGCGCATCAATCGACACGACGACGCCGGCGGGCAAGATGGTTTTCGGGATCTTCGCCGCTCTGGCTGAGTATGAACGCGAACTGACAATAGAACGTACTGTGGCGGGCCTCTCTGCTGCGCGAGCGCGCGGGAGAGTAGGAGGGAGACCGCCGAAAATGACCAAGGCGAAGTTACGTTTGGCTATGGCTGCGATGAGCCAGCCGGGAACGAAGGTCGGGGAACTATGCCGAGAATTAGGCATTACCCGATCGACCCTTTATCGGCATGTCGGGCCAGACGGCACCTTGCGGACCGAGGGGAAAAAGCTCCTGCCAAGCTAGTCGTATTTGACATTGAAAATGTCGCAGGATTCATTGTGAAATGATTCTGCTGGATGGAGCAAAACATTGACTCCATTAAGGGAGATGATAACGGTTAGGACGTTCTCTTGTATAAAAGTACACCAATAAGCGCACCAAATAAAATCGAACGTGGGAACGACAGACTGGCGGAACAGATGAAGGGCATCTCAAAGGTAATAACGTTTGACGGCCCACCTGAACCAGAGAAAATAAAACCGGGTGAAGCCGGCGTGAATCTCTCTTGGTTGACAGAACTCGCGGATAACCCTCCTCCAAAAAACAGGCATTGGTCTAAGATGCTTCGGGAGTTGGTGTTAAATCCGCGAGCGGATGGGACAACTCCGACAAATGACGAGCTGGCGGCTAAACTCGAAGTCTTTCGAGATACAGTGATGCGCGCCAAAAAGCGTTGGCAAAAGATCGGCGTGATCTATCGCGTCAATTACAACGGCGTTTATGCTTACAATCCCAAAATGCTTGTCGCGAAAGACAAGGACGGGAATGTCATAAAGCACGTGTCGATTGATGTGCGGGCGGCGTCCGATATGGAGGCCTACCACTAGGACGACTAGCGGTACTTCTCAAAAAGATCGACCTGTTCGGGCTTGTCTCCGGCCGTCTCTGGATGTGCCGGAGCACTCGCATTTTCGCGTGCGGCCGCGGCCGCCGCTTTGAAGGCTTCTTCAAGCGGCAAGTCCTCTTGTTCGGTATCTTCGGTCGAAGGGAGCGCACCTCGTGGCGGCGGCGAGTTCTTACCAAGAACCGCCTTCACATAGACGTCGATATCGGCGTCACTGGTGAAGGTGCCGGTTGGTTTAAAGGTGTAGGTCCACTCGGCCGGAACGTTCGACGGGCGATGATCCTTTGCGTCTTCAGGGAAGGGGAATTTGACCTGATAGACGTTCTTGCCGATCCCGGTAACGAAGGCGGTCACACCTTTATCATCGACGCCCAATTCCGTGCTGAATTCCGATCGTTCGATAGGGCTGGCGCGATGCGTCTCCTTCAGCCATTTCGTCGTGCCATCGGTCATCATGTCCCGGCGATACTCATAGAATGTCGTCTCGCCCAGGTCACGTTCCATGCGTTCGGCTGTGGGGCCAAAGTTGATACGAGTTATGACCTTTGTGCCAACAGACGCAATGAGGACGTCAAGGACTTCCTGTCCGTAGTTTTTGGCGATCTGTGACAGGTCTTGCAGACCGAGAACGGCACAGACCCCCTTGGACCGACCGAGAGTAACGAAGCGCTCGAAATCCTGAATTTCAGGAAGCTGACCCCATTCGTCAAGGAAGAACCATATACGGCGCAGGTCATGGTCTGAAAGCAGGTTACTGTCCGTTACCGTAGAGACTGCGACCGCGTAAAGCGCGGAGATCCAGCCGTCAGACAGTTCGGCATATCGACCGGAGTGCTGGACAATGACAGTTCTCTGATCGGTCTTGTTGACCAGCCATTCACGCAACCGGAATCGCTGTCTTCCCTCATAGGTCGGCCATGCCGTCGCCAGCATTTCGAGCAGGCGCATATTCGTTTCGAGCTGTCCGAGAGTGGACATGACCTGCTTGTAATCGGCGGTCAAAAATATGTCGGCTCCGCGCTGATACTTGAGCATGATCCGGAGCAGTTTTTCCTGATCCTGACGCGTTTCATTGAGCAGATCGAGCCATGTCCATTCCTTCGGTTTTTCCGCCATCAGCTTGATAGCGCAGCCGGCGAGGACAGCGCGAGCGCTCTGCGTAAAAAACGGATGTCCGTCATCGGGAATGATACGTTGCGCCAATTCAACAGCGTCCTGTGACACGATCAAATCGGCCGCAATATCCCAAACCGCCGAACGGTCATCCTGTGGCGCCAGAAGAAGCGGAGGAACCTCTTTTCCGTCACGAACCGATGGAGGTGTTATGCGGGTATAGTCACCCTTCTCATCGAAGATGATAGCTTTGTCCCCGCGTTCGACAACGGAGCCGATCATGCGACGAAAAGTTACCGTCTTGCCACCCCCCGGAGCGCCAAGGATGAATGTGTGATTTGTCTCGCGAGGGAGCGTGTAATGCCATCCATTGAACATATGGATTCCGCGAGTCTTCGGATAGCGATTGTGCTTCTGCTCGTAACGAGCAGCACGCAACAAAGCGTCCATTCCCTCTACGACCATTCCCGAGATAATGATGCGTTGCCGAACCACGAGCCACTTCTGATAAATGAATACTCCGAGGAGGGCGAGAGCGACTATAAGAGGCGCAATAACGACTACCTGGTTGCGAATAGCTGAGCCGGCGAGGGGGCTTCCGATCGCTTCAAGATGGGATCGGCAAGCGCCCCATTTCCATATCGTCAGGCAATCCCATGCCTGCGAAAATGAGAGTTGGACGAAATGACCGTTCGCCGTAGGCCATGATGGGTTTACGAAACGGAAGTACCACAAGAGCGGCGTCATGACCGCCGCCACGATAGCAGTGATAACGAGAACTCCAACAGCAGGTTCAGGCGGTTTCCGTATCATTTCTCAAAAGCCTTCCTGCCTTTTTCGATCATCGCAATGCGAAGCTTCTCGTTATCCTTTTGCTCAAAAGCAGTCAGCAGCACACCGAGGATAAAGGCGGGGTTCTCACCACGAAGACCTGCCTTCACGACGAGCCCACCAAGCATGATTTTCTCATGCGCATCCTTTTGCCGATTTGCCGCCATCTTGTCTCGATACTCCCTTTGTCGCTTACCAAGCAGGAGCGCTAAGCGTCCCGCTTCACTCGGCGGGTGTTTGTTGAAATCGCTCGGCCACCTCTTTCAAAGCCTTGAGCAGATCGCGATCGGAGACTTCAACGTCAGCGAGGCCGGCTTTGACCGCTAGGCTTCCCAACCTTTCAGCTTCTTTTGCGCGCTCAGCGTCTAGCTGCTGCTGGAGACGTGCAATCTCGTCTTGGATCTTCGATACCTTTGATGTGCGAGCCACGAATAACCTCCGTTGTTGCGCTGTACACTCGTCATTGATACCGCCAGTTGCTCTATACGGCAAGATTGAATTCCACTCGATAAGCTGTCGAGCAATAGCGAGACACAGAGAAAAACAAAGGGTTGGCGTAGCCAACGCATTGTCAGTCCCGTCCGGAGCCGCGCAGCGCTCCGGTTTCTAAGGGCGCACTTATGTATCGACAAGTCGATACCTGCTTGTTATGTGTGTTCGCATGGCGATATTTCATCTTCATGCGAAGGTTTTAAGCAGGGCGACCGGGCAAAGCGCGGTCGCAGCAGCATCATATCGCCACTGCGCCGCCATGACTAATCAGACCTATGAACGGTCCTATGATTTTTCCAACAAGAGGGGAAACGTTCACAGCGAATTCGCGATACCAGCTAATGCGCCGGATTGGGCGCAGGCTCTTGCGAACCTTTCCCCGGTTCAAGCGTCGGAGGCCTTTTGGAATAAAGTTGAGGCATCCGAGAACAGGAAGGACGCGCAGTTTGCTCGTGAAATGACACTTGCCCTGCCCATTGAGTTTTCGCGAGAACAGAACATCGCCCTGGTCCGCGAATTCGTGGAGGAGAACTTTTCAAAGAAAGGGATCGTGGCGGATTGGGCGTATCACGAGATCAAGGGCAATCCGCACGTTCATATCATGAGCGCTTTGCGGCCTCTGACAGATGAGGGATTTGGAGCAAAAAATGTTCGCGCGGTTGATGAGAATGGTGAGCCGAAATTCTCGAAGAACGGCCATGCTCTCTATCGCCAGTTCGCCGGAGACAAGGAGCTCATCCCTGCACTGAGAGAAGCATGGGCGGATGTGCAGAACCATCATCTTGCCTCACACGGGTTCGATATTCGTGTTGACCACCGCTCCTATTCAGAGCAGGGAATTGCGATCCAACCAACCATGCACCGCGGGCCTACCGCCGAGGGGATGGACCGGAAAGGGGTGAAGTCGGATCGCATAGAGATCAATGCAGAGATCGAAGCGACACGCCGCCAGCAGGTGATGGCAGATCCTTCCATCATCCTGAAGCTGATCACCGCTGAAAAGTCTGTCTTCGATGAGCGCGACGTTGCGCGAACAGTCCATCGCTACACCGATTCCTACGAGGATTTTCAGGCTCTGTTCCTCCGCGTAGGCGCGCTTGAAAATCAGGTGATGATCGCATCACCGATCTTTGATCCGATGACAGACAAGATCATTGAGCGCGCAAAATATACAACGACGGAAGTGCTCGATACCGAACGAACCATGATCGCTTCTGCGCGGTCGCTAGTCGGTCGGGACGGTTTTGCGGTCAATCAGAAGAGCGCCGATAAGGTTGTCGCGGATGTTGAGAAACGTGCCGGTTTCAAATTCGATCCAGAGCAAAAGGTTGTCATTTCTCGGCTGACTGAAAATGCGGGTATCGCCGTCATGGTCGGTTACGCAGGTGCCGGCAAATCGACAGTGATGAACGCAGTACGCGCGGTTTACGAGGGAGAGGGGAGACGTGTCGTAGGCGGAGCGTTGGCCGGCAAGGCTGCTGTCGGATTGCAGGAAAGTGCTGGTATTGAATCCCGCACACTTGCCTCCTGGGAGGCATCTTGGAAGAACGGCCTTCGCCAGTTGGGGCCGGGCGATGTGTTCGTACTTGATGAAGCTGGCATGGTCGGTTCGGCACAGATGCAGCGATTTGTTTCTGCGGTGGAGGAAGCCGGAGCGAAGCTCATCTTACTTGGCGATGCGCGCCAGTTGCAGCCGATTGAAGCTGGTGCCGCCTTCCGGGCTATTGCCGATGACGCAGGGTATATCGAGCTTACAGGCGTTCGCCGTCAGCGCGAAGAATGGATGCAGAATGCGACCATTGAATTCGGCAAGGGGAATACCGCGGACGCGATCGGGCGCTACGTCGAACATGATCTCGTACAGCTCGAACCTGACAGTGCATCGGCTCGGAATTCTTTGATCGCCAATTGGCGGAGTGATTGGGAGGCCGGCGTCGATGTGTTGATGCTTGCGCATCGCAATGTCGATGTCCTCGCTCTGAATATGGCTGCCCGTAACGTCATCAAAGAGGGTGGCGGTCTTCAGGAAGAACACGGGTTCCGGACTGATCGGGGCCAGCGTCAGTTTGCGGTTGGGGATCGTATTGTATTTCTGGAGAAGAGCCGTGAGCTTGGCGTCGAGAACGGTTCATTCGGCAATGTCGAGGAGGCTAGTCGCGGCCGTCTCGTGATTGGTCTGTTTGACGGTCGAAGCGTCACCGTCGCACAGAGCGATTACGCGAATATCGATTATGGTTATGCAGCGACGATCCATAAGAGCCAGGGCGCGACGGTCGATCGTGCCCACGTTCTGGCGAGCCCGACGATGGACGCGCACATGACGTATGTTGCGATGAGCCGGCATCGAGATAGTGCGACCCTTTATGCAGGTTCCGATGAATTCGGAACTCTGGATAAGTTGGTGGATACACTTTCACGCGATCGCATGAAGGATACCACGCTCGCTTATGAACGGACTGACGATTACCGTCTGAGCGTGAAGGAATTTGCTGAACGGCGAGGCATCCCATCATTGAGCGAAATTGGGGATATGTTCCGTCATCAGCTTGCGGCATTGCGAGAGCGCTTCACGAAAATTGCAGAGCGTTTGGAAGCCATCGGTACGAAATTCGCCCATGTCATTCGGCCCGAGCAGCATCAGGGCAAAGCCGCCGAACATCGGCCGGAATATCAACCGTCACAGCGGCAAGTCGTAACGGTTCCGGACATCACATTCCCCGAAATGACTTCTGCGGTTCGTCAAGCCCTTTCCCGATTGGAGCATAATCTAGGACATGCCGAAATCTCCGATACGGATCGTGCACGTCGGCGTTGGTTCACGAGTGCTGGATATGAATTAAGGGACGGTTCAGCCGCCACGGATCTTCAGCGCTTCAATCGGGAAATTGCGTCCATTGTTCCGCAAGCGACTGTCGTTGCCATCGGTCCGGATCTCGGCGCCGACGATCGCAATCAGGTTCAGTCGCTGATACCGGAGTCGGTTCGAGAGGCTTTCATCGACAACTGGCCACTGATCCATGCCGGGCAGAAGGCCGGTCAGGACCTCACGCGCCTCGAAATCGCGCAGACGCTCAACAGCGAAGCGAAAGAGAGGCTGGTAGTCGAACAGTATGAAAAGAGGCAGGCGATGTTTGCGACACCAGAAAAACCCCTTGTTGCAGCTATCTCCGACTGGCGCGATAGCATCGAGGCGACGGTTGCGGCACGGATGGAAACCCGGCCGGTCATGCAATCAGCAACACGCCGTCTTGAGACGGCTGTTGCAGCCGTTTGGCAGCGGCCGGAAGCTGTGCTTTCTGCGCTGCGGAACCGGATCGATGACGGACGGGTTCCAGTCGCCGATTTCGCGCAGTCCATTCGGGATAATCCAGCATCTGTTGGCGAGCTTCACGGCAGCAGAAGCATGTTCGGCCGAAATGATGGCGTGCGAGAAAAGGCGCTGGCAGCGGTCTCGCCGGCGATCTCGGCCTTGCAGGATTACGGCCAGGTTCGAAGCAATCTGAGAAATGATCTGACCAAGGACGAGCAGCGGTTCCGTACCCTGATGCGGGAGCCAGTTGATGATCTTTCGCAGGCTGCACGCGAGCTTGTCGGTCGTATCGAGAGAACGCCTGCAGATCGTCTAGGGACGTTGATTAGATCGGCGGATGATCAGCAGGCAATGGGTGAGTTGCGCCGGTTTGTCGAGACAGTTCGCGACCGGTTCGTTTTGCCGGGAACAAATGAGCTTGATCGCGATCGCCTCGCCCAGGCGATGCCTGGTGCTGATCAGCAGCGGGTTGAAGCGTTCGCAGCCGGGTACGCGAAAGCTGACCAGCTTGTGACGACCGTTCAGGCCGCTCAACAGGCGCAGAAAATCGAGATGGCACACGAGCAGCAGCAAACGCGCGGACGAGAGAAGGGGCACGGAATCTCGTATTAAGATTGTAGGAAAATGCCCGCTTTGGTGATGCTGTATATTGCAAAATCCGTCAAATTGGGTAGGACTGAATTTGAGAGGGTGATCATTCCATTGATCGCTTGTCCATAATGAGAGACAAGGCGACTTTTGATGCGGAACTCAGTAATTGTAGCTCTGGCATTCCTATTAGGTGCCTGCGCGAACAAGAAAGAGAATTTCGATACTCTATCGGTTAGAAAATATCTCGATTCGTCGTTGGCGACTGTGAATGAGGAAAATCGATATGCTTCGCTATATCCTAGAGCACTGGAGCCTCACGCAAGTAATACTGTCAGGCTGCATCCAGAAACCGCCGGACAAGAACTTTTACAGCCGGTCCATGCCCGTTGGAACGGTACTCTTGATGATATCACACGGAAGGCGGCCCGCATGGCCGGTTATTCCGTTCGGGCGAATGGAGAACGTTCAGGGTCTCCAATCTTGGTTTCGGTCCATTGGGCTGACATGACGCTTCTTGGACTTTTGCGGGAAGCGTTCGGCCAAGGAAAGGGGCGTGCATGGTTGGAAATTGACCAGTTCGCACGCGTCATGACCATCCACTACGCCCGGCCTGAAAAAAGCCCGGTCCCGCACCTGGACGACACCAAGCTATGAAGCAATTTCCAACAATCCTTGCCGCACTGTCCGTCTCTGTTGCCCTGGCCGGTTGCACCACGACCGGTTCATCAAATCCGGACGAACCGCCTCCACCTCCAACCCTTGGCGGAGTGGACAATCTAACCGGCGGGACGGCCGCACCGATGACTTACGAGCAGTTTGCCCGTAAGACGCGCAGCGGGACCGGTGCGAACGCGGTTGATTCAGAGCGGTATTCGGCGCTGCGCGACGCAGCGCTCTCATATGCCGCTCAGGCCGCCTATGAGCGGCGTTCGTGGGAGATCCTGAGAGAGCTTGAGGCGCAATCGTCGAGGCTTTCGCAAGAGTTCAATTTCAATGATGTGGTCTACAAGGCACCGAAAGAGGCGGGCTATGTCGTTCCTCCTGTTGTGAGCAGGGCCAAGGAAGCGATCACCATCACGGACGGCGGCCGCGAAAGCGTTGCGGCCGATGAATATTACCGCATCGAGAAGCCGGGTCGCCTCGTGGCCGTGATACCGAGCTGGCGCGATTATCTGGTTATCGGCGTCGATAAGACGCCTGATCCCTCAGACCAGTTCCTTCCTTCTGGAAAGGAAGAGCGAAAGATTTGGGACCGCTATATGGCTGAAGGCTGGCGGCAGGGGCGGATGCAGGCCGAGGAAGCATTGAAGGAGAACATGAACCTTCTTCGCCGCGACTATTTGGGAATGGTCGAATATCGGCGCCTTGTTGATGCTGGCCTGGTCAAGAGCCTTGTAGTGACGTCGAGCGAGGTTCGTGCCAAGGGCACGCCGGAAGAGCTGTTTATCGGCCAGCGCCGGGTGAAGATCGAGAATGCCGCAACATTCGTTTCCGACCCGCGGCGTTGGAAACCGATCACTCGGAGATTCGAGGTCTCCAAGTGAACGGAAATTCTATATCGAGCCAGACAAGCACGGTCGATCCCGCCGACCCCCTTGGCCTTCGCAAGCAGGAAGGGGGGTATGGCGGTCTCTTCATCGTCGTAGCGCTGATTGCTGTGGTTGCTGGCTATTGGCTCTATAGGCGAGGGAAATGATTGACGAATCGCGTCTGGACGATACTCCATTCAAGCCAACCGACTCCTTCGTACCCGTTCTGAAGGAAGAGCCGACGCGGTTTGATTCCTCGCCCGAGATTTTCGACACATTCATCGTTGGGGCCGGCAAGCGCGGGGCGTCTGACATTACCATCCAGTCGGAAGCCCGGCCGCGCATCCAGATCAATTCTCGCCAGCATTTCGGCACCAAGCGCATGTTACTGCGCTCAGAGGTCGATCTGCTGCTGTCGTACATCTGGCGATCGAGCGATGCACCGAGCATTTTGCGGCAGGGCCGTTGTCTCGATTTCTCCTATGAGGTCCAAGTCAGTCGCCATGAGCGGCATCGCTTCCGCGTCAATGCAACACCGATCACGAAAAACGGCGGCTCCGGCGTCGAATTGACGATGCGCTCGTTGCCGTCGCGCACGCCGACCCTGGACGATGTTCAGTTTGAGCAAGAGTTGAGGCCGTTCCTCAATCCAAAATCCGGCATTATCGTCATCGCCGGCGGTACAGGTCATGGAAAATCAACAACCATGGCCGCGATCACCCGTCACCATCTCGAAAACCACGAAAATCCGCGAAAGATCGTGGATTTCCAGGCTCCGATAGAATTCACCTTTGCCGACATTCTTAGCGAGCAGGGCGATTCTGCGAGCCTGATTGGCCAATCAGAGATCGGGGAGGGCCGTGATCTTCCGACCTTTGCAGCCGGAATCTGGTCATCCCTTCGGCGAGCGCCGGCGATCATCAATGTCGGTGAGGCACGCGATCATGGCTCTATGAGCGGCTGCATCGCGGCCAGCATTCAGGGCCACATCGTCAATACGACCACTCATGCCGGGTCGGTTGCCGAGGGCCTACGGCGCATGGCGATGGAGTTCCCGGCCGAGGAGCAGGCAGCGCGAGCATTCGACCTGATCAGCTCGTTGCAGATCTTTATCACACAGCATCTTATCCGCACGTCTGACGGCACAAGGCGCTTTGCAGTCCGCGAATTCCTTGTGTTCGATGATGATGTTCGCGACCGGTTTCTGGATAAGCCGATCGACGGATGGTCCGCTGTGGTGCGCCAGCTCCTGAAGGAAGGCATGAAGTCCGACAAGGTGATTGCACGACCGCTCGCGCAATCCACCATGAAACTCGTCGATGAAGGCTGGATCACGTTGAGCGAGGCACGGAGCTTTATTCCGCGGTCGATGTTCGAGATCCTTGCATAGAGGAGAAACGGGATGGCTGATCAGGATTGGTATACGGTTATGCCCATGACCGAGGCCCAGGAACAAGATGCGCGGGGAGACCTGACGCTGATCATACGCGGCGAAGATCGAGATTTAGCCTGGGGCCGGCTGCGCACGCTCCTCGATCACGAGCTTGCTGAGATTTCACATCCTGTCATGACGCAAGGAAGTGTGCGGTCGCTGAATCCGACCGACAAGGGGCTCGCCTTTTTGGAACGGTGAAGAAATGACAAAGAACAGCGTTGGAACGCCGCCTGTGCCTAAAACAGGCCTCATCGTTGGCAAAGCACAGTCGGGAAAATCCGTGACAATGGTAACAATTCTGCGCAAGTTGATCCGCGCGGATAATAATGGGGTGGGTCAATGAACGAAATAACGGTCAATCTTTCAGATGATCAGGCTAGGGCATTCGCGGAGTTCCTGAAACGCGTCTTGCCAGAGGATTTTGAGCGGCGCTCCGTCGACAAAGCCGAAGCCAACCGTATGTGGGACGCCGGATCGGAAATCCGACGAGCATTGGCCGATAAGGGCTTTTCGCCCCGGTGAATCAAAAATATTCAGCAATATCAATGGCTTAGTTCCATAATAAGGGTTATGCGACTAAGCCATTGAATTTATTGGAATAAATATGGCTACTACTTCTTGCCGTCATTGTTCGTACTCACCTGTCGCCAGCAACGCTCCATACTGTCCTAAGTGTGGTGGCAAGAGGCCCGGCGAGCGGTGGTATGAAATACCAGTTGGATTAATGATTCTGGCAGCAATCTGCTACTTGGCGTGGCTGTTCTTCTCGTAAGGGGCGTTACGCAAGGCCGCCGACAAACCCGCTTAGCTCATCAAGCCGCACCATCGAAATCCGTACTGTGCCACGACAGCCGCGCGCTCTGCAGATTGTTTCGCGCTCGAGCTCGTCGATGTACAGGAATTCGCGTTCCGGCGAGACGCATACGATGGCACGGGTGAGGTAATGCACGTGACCGCATTTCCTGCACCGCGCTTCGAGCTTCTGGTTGTCGGCCAGGTCGCCGACCTTGACGCTTTGTTTCCAGCCCATCACCAAAAATCCTCCGCGGACGGAATGCGTGTGTATGAGATCTTGCCGCCGACATGACCGCCGGCCGGCGGCCGCCATTGGCCGAGACTGACGACCGTGGCGGCATAGCGCGCATTGAGGTTGTCGATCGCCTTGCTGGCGTTTTCCCAACGCCGGCGCTGCCGATCGTCATTGAGAAGCAAATCTAGCTGGCGCTCGTGCGCCGGCGTCAGATCATAGAGCGTGACGCCAATCCGGAAGATCGTAAGGCCGCGTGGATAATCCTGCGTGACCTTTTCCCATAGCTCAGAGAGCGCTGATAGGATCGCCTGGTCGTCGTTGACAACCGGCAGGTGACGCTTTCCCATCCACGATCCCTCTCGGATCGATAGCCATAGCCAGACACCGGACGCGTAGAAATTCTCGCGGCGCAGCCGTCGCGCCGCCTTTATCAAAAGCAGACGCGAGATTTCCCGCGCGCCAGTGATCGTGCGAGATTCCGGAGGAAGGACGCGCCCATGTCCGAACATGCCCCGGCTCGATGCCTGGGCCTGGATGTCGTAGCCATGGAGCGCATACCAGAGCCGTTCTCCGGTGACATTGTTCCAGAGCCGGCGCATGTGCTTCGGCTGGAGATTGTAAAGTTGCTCGGTCGTATAGATAGACGATCGATAGAGCCGCTTCGCCATGTTGCCACCGACGCCTGGAATGTCTTCCATCGCAACGGCGAACAACGGCGCCGGCAGATCAACCGGCCGCCAGATCGCCAGCCCGTCGCCGTACCGCCCTGCCCCACGCTTACCCTCTTTGCAGGCGATTTTTGCAAGCTGGCGATTGGCGGCAAAGCCGATCGAACATGTGATAAATGGGCCGACGTTCTCCGCGATCGCGGCCTTGATGCGGGCGGAAAGCCCCTCCGGGTCATTCCGGCCGCTCTCGTCGAGACGACAGGTCAGCTCGTCAATCGACTTCGCCGTATCGATCGGAATGACGGTCTCGATTTCTGACAGCAGGGCATTATGAGCCCGCCGGTACAAATCTGGCTTTTGTGGAACAAGCACAAGATCCGGACAGAGGCGTTTCGCCTCATCGATCGGCATTACATTCTTGACGCCGTAGGCCTTTGCCTCACGACTGCACGCGATGACTGCCGAGCGGGTCGTGCCGGCGAACGGTACGACGCCGATCGGCCGCCCCCTCAAGCGTCGGTCACACTGCTGCTCAACGCTTGCGAAGAATCCGTCAAAATCTAGGTAGAGCCGTTCGATCGTCTCCGGTTTGCGCATTCTGTCTTCGCTCCTGCATAGAACAAAAACAGAACAACGGAGAGACGGTTCCCGTCAAGAGGAATTTTTTCTTATGCAACGGTAAGAGCCGTTTGCTTGGTGGCGGAAATGAAAAAGGCCCGCAAGGCGGGCCTTCTGCGCTTGGACGACCGTTCTTAGCCGAACGGCAGGAAATGACGCCGAATTTTCCTGGCGATCACGTTTGAGAATATCAGCAACGCGGCAAGAGCCGCAAAAATCGATATTTCGAAGCTATATTGGGCGGGATTAGCAAAGATGTTTCCAACTCCACTCGTTAGCAGCATGAAAGCCCAATAGCCGGCCAAGCAGACGAAGACGACGGCGAGGACCGTCGGAACAGAGAAAACGATAAGCAGCGGAGTGAAGATCACCATCCGCACCACTTTTTCAGTCTTTGTCAGACCGTGGGCGTCAACGTCGTAAATGGGACGCAGATACTTCGGTAAGGTCATATCGGCTCCTTTCGCGCCGTTGTTGCCATCATTGAACCATAACTCAGAACCGCTCTTATAGGAAGGTTCGGCCGGCACCTGTTACTTCCGAGGCAGGAGTTTTCCGACTGTAGTTGGGATATGCTTCGCCCCTTCAGAAAGTCGGCCGAGTTCCTTGGTTGTACCCATGGCTGCAATATTAGCTCGCATCGCAGAATGTGCATCGAGGTCGTCGCCGATATGGTCGAACCACCGGAAAACCCGGCCCGGAAATTCTGCGATCAGGGAGAATGATCGCTCAATGATGACGAGATAGACCGCCGCCATGAAAAACATGACGACAAAAATCCCAAGGAACCATGCCAAGCTAACAAAGCTATCTCCCACGAGTGATTGAGCAGAGGTCAGAGCGTAGTAGAGCCCGCCATTAATGAGAACACCCATGATCCGGAAAAGGATCATTCCGAGGAGGAGCCCAAAAAGCATGAGGACCGGCGTCAGAGTGAGCGCCAGCACCATGACATAACCGCGCCGGGCCTGGCTGCCGCCCATCCCCTTCCCTTCCATAGAGAGATGCGCGATCGCCCAAAGTGGGGCGGCGAAGATGGCTTCCATTACCAGAAGGAAGAACGCGCCAATTCCGATCACCCATGTCACCATCGGAACCATTGGAAGCACGAAGGCAAGGAACATGCCCATGGCCCCAATGCCACTTATGACCCAACCGACGAAGTTCGAAAGGACTGTTATACCGGTTCCCACGTATGGCACCACTGCAAGGACAGACAACGCGATGATCGCAGCGGTCGTATAGAACGTGACCTGCGTTCCAAACGTGACGAGACCGATCATTGGATCGTTGGTGGGCCTCATAGGATTAAGGAACTCCAGTGCCTCGTAAAGCGAACCAGCAGATGGCATCCAGTCGGAAATATCGCCGCCGCTGTCCGCGAACGCGACGCGTTCATTTACGAACGCCCTGATCCCGCTTCTGGCGACGCTTTCGTTCCACCATTCAACGGTACCGTTGTAAGTCGCCGAAATCTGGTCGAGGAACTTCTTGGCGTCGCCGTCAGCCGAGCCGAGTAAGTACCAGTTGTTATCCGCGTATTGGGAAGCAATCGCATTGCGCACCGATCCACCCGGATTCGACGCGGCGCCGATCGCTCCTCCTGGCGTCACTTTCGGAAGCGCAGTTGCTACCGAATTAGAGTCAGCCGACAGCCGTGCGATGAGCTGATAATAGAATCCCGCTTGCAACCAGCCGCCGTTCTTGAGATTGCCGGCTAGTGCCTGGCTTTGTGAATCTCCGACGGGCGTCACCTGCAGTGGATCATCTGCTTCCGCAACGTCTTTGCCGGCTTTCTGCAATTTATCATCACCGATATATTGCTTCAGGATATCCGCGTGCTGCTTGCGCCAGTCGTTGAGATCTTTGCGAAGATCACGATAGGCCGGCAATTGTTCACGCTTGCTGATCGCCTGGGCGAGCTGCGCAGCAGTGCCAGAGAAGCTGTCAGCGGTTTTGGTAACAGCTTGCTGCATGGCTTGAATGTAGTCGTTATAGGACTTGCCGGCAGCTTCAGCCAGTCGCTGGAAACCCGTCGTTTGGCCGGGCAGGCTGACGATGCCACAAGCACCATAAGAATTCGGCAGGCTATATGCCATTTGCGGTACACCTGATACCGTTCGCCAAGACCCGCGCGAGATTCCGTCTAGTCCATCACCTCCTTTGGACACTTCGAGATTGTACACCGCCTGGCAAAGTTCGGCCCGCCACAATCCCTGCAAGAATTGACCGTCAAGGGCGTCATAGTCACCGCCCACGACTGGCAATCGCTGTTCAACGATGAGATCGACCGTCTCATTCCAGAAGAATGAGGCGGTGGCCGTGCTCACGTTGACCATGTAGGCAATGCCATGCTGAGCGGCATTATATCCGGTTGGCATGGGAATTAGGGCACCTACCGCGAGGATAGTGCGCAACGGCACCCACATTGCCGAATGCCGTCTTCCAAGTATCTCGCCCTCGTGGGCGGTTTCCGTGACGCCTACGACAACATTGTAGATGAACAGGATTGCCGCAATCGCGAAGAACAGAACATTGAAATTCGCGATCAGCGAGGAAATGAGGGTTTCGTCGTTAGGGCCGGTGAAGAGCGGCCCAAAGATCATATTCAAGAAGGAATTGGACCGTGCGTCTCCCTCGCCCTTGATGATATCGGCAATATTGATGTCGTCGGCGTGCGCGACGCTTGCCGAGATCATCCAAAAAGTAGCGAGAAGTCCCACCCGGTTCATGATTAATCGTCCTTTGATAGGATCTGCATGTTTGAAGGCAGACGGTCGTTAAAGTAATCGCGCACAGCGCCGATCCGGCCTTGACGGATCTGCCATGCCCGAAAGTCAGCCTTCATCGCCAAAGCGAAGGTGATGACTGCCACCAGGCACCCGCCGATGAGAAGATAGAAGGACCGATAGCCGAGAACGTAGAGAGCCGGGATAGCAGCGAGTGCAATGCAACCTGCTACCATGTAGATGCTGGAATCCCTGTCCCACGCCGCCAGCGCTGCATCTATTTCCTTTGCGTCGAGCCCGTCACTCAGTTCTTTGAAGCGCTGAATGCCGCCATCGGCATATCGATCTCCGAAGCTTCTCGCCTTCAACCGGCCTTTCGGCCGCAACTCGTCGATCGTGTTCTGAACATTGTCGGCAGCATCTTCCGCAGCATGTGATGCTGCGTTGAAAAAGACCTTGATGCCGAAAGCCCGTTTCAGGTTCCAAGAGGCGAAACGACGGATGCGACCTTGCTCACTCATTGCGCTGCGCTCGCTGTCGTTACGGTCGTGCGACTGTCGCGCTCGTCAAGGCTGTTCGACAACAGCGCTGCAATTGCCGATGCTTGGCGGCGCTCGAGATTGAACCTCATCCAATCGACATGAAGGTTGAGAGCCTGGGTTAGCAGTTGTTCGCGCTGCACAGCGGCGGGAGACATGCCAGCCAGTTCCTTGTGCCACTCTGGATTGGAAAAGCGGGAGCGGACGAAAATATCTACCGCCTGCAGTTCGGAAACATGCTCGCCTACTTCGTAGGGATAGGATTCCGTCACGGCTTTTTTCGCCCAATCCGCAAGTTCTTTGCCACCCGTAGGAGCCGCAATGTCACCAAGATAGCTGTAGATCGAATGTGCTGCCGAACGGCGGGTAGCATCGACCTGACGAGCCGCAACTTGCGCCCTGCCGGCCGGCGATCTCATTTCCGCTTGAGTGATCGGCTTTGGCGGAATCGGATCGACCATGTTGTTGATCATCCGGACGTAAGCCTTGGATACTTCTCCATCCGACGTATCGAGAGTGATCGCGTCGGTTAGGAGGCGAACATCTGAAGTCGGATCAGCGAAGCCGGCGACATTCCTCAACTCGTCACGGTCTGCAATGATCGCGTTTGCGACCGCCAACCCACCTTCCGTTACCGGTTTGCCAATATCCTCGTTGCCGTATGACCAATTGCGGGATGCGTTGGCAACATCGTTGCCGCCGTAGCCCGCGACCCCCTGCCCTGGCTTGCCCATGCTGAAGATGCCCGACAAGTCGAGGCAGGCCGAGGTAGCCGGATCGTACCGACCGCCTTCCGCTGCAGCTCGGGCCTTCTGGCGCTCACGGATGGTTTCTGCCATCTGAGCGGCTTCCTGGGTCCGGGAGTTAGCTTCGATCGCGCGGTTCTGATAGGCACTCAATTGCGCGACGCCCTTCAGAATGGTTTGCGCAATCTGGTTGCCAACGTCAGTCGTATGAGAATTGATGTTCTCCTGAGCGCGGTAGACGATGTTTTGAACACCGCCGCAGGAGCAAGCGGCCAGTGCCGCATTACCGACGGAAAGGGACGCGAAAGCCGTTCCAGCAAACAGCAACGATTTGATGACTGCCTTCATCACAGGCCTCCCGGTCCATAGAGATCGTTATAGAGATTATTCAAAAGCGAGCCGTCATTCTCACGCCGCCCGGAGTTGTTGACCGAGGGCTGGTCCATATTTAGCGAGCCGCCCTTGTAATCATAGTTCAACGTCGGCACAGACCCGCCGCCCATACCGCCGGGCAACTGCAAGGAATCGAAGGATGGCAATTGAAGCGCGGACTGGAGCGGTTCAGTCACCTTGTTCCATTGCTCTTGCGCATAGGAGCAGATTTGCTGTTCGGCGTTCGACAAAGCCTGATTGAAAATCTGGCTCAGGTCCGGAACCTGGATTGCAAAATCAAGATTGACCTTCATCAGATTGTCGAGGCAGCCGAGCGAATCCAGTGACGGTGGCTTTTGAAGGGCTGCTTCATGGCGCTTCACTTCCTTGTCGATACCCGCGCGAATGGCCTCGACGAGGTTGATTTTCACCGTATCGACGCAGCCTTTGCCGCTATCTTTGAAAAGCTGCTCTATTTGGTCTGCATGAGCCGGCGAGGTCGCCATTGCCAGGCCACTAACGGCACAGACCGATAGAAGTCGGATGATTCTCATAGCGTTGCTTTCTCCCCTTGGAATGGTGGGATTTCTCGGATGAGAATCGGCCGTTTTGTGCCGATTCCGGGGAACCCTTCGGTCTGGTCGTACATGCCGCCGCCAGTCTCTCCGCCTAATCCGCCCTCCAAACCTGCGAAGGATTGACCGTTCATGGCCGCCATGCGTTTCAGCAAGTGAGCTTGAAGCTCTGCATAGGAGGAGAAGCCATTCGCCGTCAGATACGAGGCAGGCAAGACAGAGGGGTCAAAGCCGCTGGCGACCCAATCGTTGAGCGCACCGGCGCCGAGGAAGTGAGCCGCGCCGAGCAATCCGTCCTGGGTGATCTCGACACCGTTGATCGTCTGTCCGACGAGGCCGCGCGCCTGACTGCTCAGGGATGACCAATTGCGGGAAGCGAGCTCCATATTCGCCGCATCTTGAAGAGCGGCCCCCGCGCTCGAATAGCGAAGATCATTCAGGCTATTGACGCCTGCGGCTCTGGCCTTGTCGGTAGCGACATAATTGTTCCAATTGCCGGTGGAACCACTACCCGTATATTTGAAATATCCGAGAGATTCCCATGTGCCGGCCGTGATCTGATAACGACCGACGGCACTACCGCCGTTTCCGTTGAAGATTGAATAGGAGTTGCCGCCTTCGAGCTTGGACGTGTTTTCATTATAGTCCGCCCACGCAGTAAACGGCTGCAGCAATGCCAAGCACAGTATGACCATAATCGAGCGTTTCATCGCTTCTGCCCCGCTATCGTGATCTTCATGGCGTTGATGACGGAGCGCGGGTTTTTGTCGCCAAGCGAATAGGTCACAACGCCGTCCTGCGTCGCGACTTCGATCAGATGACGATTATTGTCGTCACGCTCGTCAATGACTGAAAAATCTGGTCCCCATGCTTCGAGAACGTCGATGAGCTGCTTTTTCCCATCGAGAAAGATCACGGGACACGCCGAATTGCCGCAATAGTAATTTGACCGCACCAGAATAGCGGTCTCGTCACCATCCTTAATATTGACGTCTTGAGCGAGAACATTCGACGGCTCGAGCGGTTCTGACCCTCCCTTGAAGCGCTCTTTCAGCGCTTCGGTTGCGGCCTTCAGCTCATCTTCTGTCGGAGTTCTGTTCTTGCGCTCTTGGGGTACGGGTTGAGCCATATAAGCCGTTCCCGACCATTGCCAGAGGCGATGACCATCATAGAGCGGCTTCATGCCCGTCGCTGCAACGGGACCAAGCCCAACGGACTTGCCCGGCACCCGCCAAACCTCAAGCCATTGTTTATCGTCATAGTACAAAGCGGACACGAAACACCCGGTCGCACAACCGCGGGCCTCGCCGAGCAAGACCACCATCTGGTCGTAACCATCTGTCGGTTCTTCGAGCCAGACGCGCTTTGCCTGCACGATACGAAAATCACGCCCATACATTTTCCGCGCCGTCGCCGTCGCATCCGAGTCCTGCTTTTCGAAATTGATGGTTTCCGTCACCAGGTCGTCAATGTTGGACTGAGCCAGAGCAACGCTACCAATCGCGCTTGCCAACAGCGCGGCTGTAATTGCCTTTATCACGAGGCCTCCTTGATCAGTTCGTCCGCGAGCTGGCGAATTGCGTTGCCCCGAACCTTGTCATCAATTGCGACGCCACGATCTTCCATGTCTGCAAGACGGCGCTCGATCGTGTCCTTTGCCGAACCTGAAGGGAAACGGCGCGCGAGAATGCGCCGGGCTGCCTTCGAACCGAGGCTTTCGTAAAGCATCGTGCGTAGCGAGGTGTCCTCAGCCGTCGTTGAGAGCGCCCAAATTTCAATCGGGCCGAGCTGGTTGAATACGTGCTGGACATACGTGCCTGACCGCAGGTTCAGCATCGCCAGCAGCGGTGCGCCCTCCCCTTCGATCGGACCACGAAGCCCGCGCATAATGTCCATGATCGATGGGGTAAGATTGTAGGTCGATGCAATCTGACGGATAGATTCCTCCGTCGGCACGTTACAGAACCAGAAGCTGTTGGCGAGTTTCTGAATGCTCGTGTCGAAATCTTCGAGAAGCTGAGACGCAAGCGTGATTTGCACGCCGGCCTTACGACCGACGCGGCCGAGATTGATCATCTGGTCGCGGAAGCTGTCCAGGCCGCCAGTCAAATGATATTCGTCGACGCAGAGGCGCTTGCCCATCTGCCGGTTGTTCTCGATCCGCTGAAGATGATAGGCGCGAACCTCGTCGCTTAGATCACGAGCACGGATCTCGTCAGCATCCATCCAGAAATCGGTGGTCAGGGTCTGAAGCGAGACCATATACATGATGGCGGTCTGTCGCTTGGCGTGTGGACCTGTCTTCGCGGTTACGCCGGCAAGGTCGAACGCGATGATGCGGGCGTTCGAAACATCGAACCGCGTCGGTCGGGCCAGGATCGGATAATCGCGGCACGCCGCCGTCAACATGCGCTGGAAAGCTTTCAGCACATCCTCGCCGGTTGGTGCCTTCATATCTCGGAATGGCTCTCGTACGATTTCGGAGTTAGAGACATTCACGAGATCGGCCAAGGTCGGGACGGCATAGCGCTGCGCTAGTGCAGCCTCATGATATCTCCCCTTCGAGAACAGATAGTCGGTGATCTCGTACCATGTCGTCGCGGTGTCAATCTCGAAACCAAGCTCTTCGAGCGCGGCGTCAACCTCGAAGGAATCGGATTTGGAATAGCGCTTCGGTGAGCGGCTATCGCTGAAGAACTTATAGGCTTCGTCGATCGTTGCGCCCGCAAGCGCACTGATACCGTCATAGGTCGCCTCCTCACCGTCCGGGGTACATATGAGGCAGAGCAGGTTTACAAGGTAAGCTCGCTCATATTCGAAGGGGTGACGCATGCACAGTTGCAGGTCGAGCGGGTTGACCGAATATTGTTCCGACATTTTCAGCCGATGAAAGACGGCTTCATGGCGGCGCTGGACCGGTAGAGCATCGCGAATGAGGCTGATCAGGCCTGACGACGATGGACCAATGTCGATAATCGAAATACGCGGCAACAGGCCCTCGTTAGACCTGCTTCGACCTGACTGGCGTGACAACGCCACGCCGAGATTGATCGAATTCATCAGGACCGATTTGCCGGAACCCGGCGTGCCGACGATCAGGTCAACCCAGCCCAACTGTTTCGAGGAACCGGGTTGATACGGCCACAGCTTGCCGTCTTTCGTCCGGAACATGACGGAACCCTGTTGCCATGGGCTTGCAGGTCGTGCGATCGGCGCAAGGGCAAAAGCGTCGGCAAGGCTGGCGGCGGCCGCCGGTGCTGTCGATTGTGCATTGAGCGCTAGAGCCGACGACATCACGCACTGGACGGGATCTCCGACCAGTGCGTCCGTCTGGCAGTTGCCCCATCGTTCTACCGTCCGCCGCAGGGTCGCCACATGCCGCTGCAGCGTCTCTATATCCGTCTTTGGCGCCCATGCTGCAAACGAGCAGCGCCACCGAACGACGGTATCATCCGCGCCGTCATCAAGACGCAGTTTCTCGAAAGCCTTCTTGATGCGTGAATTGTGGATCGGTGCGGTCCACGTCATGATATTCGTATATGTTTCCTTGAACATCTGCCCTTGGAAACCGCCGGAATCGATCAGCATCGACATCCGCCAGGAAATGCGTTGATTGCTGTCGAGCACCCTCCGGATCAGGTCATTGAATTGCACAACGACTTCCGGTCCAAGCGATATGTCGAAACCGGAGAAGACTGTTTCACCAAGTTGCACCGTCGTTTGGTCAATGATTTCGCCATGCTCATTGATGAGCTGTCGAGAAAGCAACGGCCAAAGGAGGTTCGAAACCTCGCTTTTCTTGAGTTCTTTGACAGATTTGGGCATACGAGCCCGCGCATAATCTCCGGGTAAGATCGCCTTCCAGCTATCCCCCGCGATCAGATATTCCGGGTTCAGCACGCCTTTGATCTGCGACAGGGCCTCATGCACTTCCAGCGGCTCGATTTCGATACCGACAATGTTGGCTTCTCGCACCATAGCCTCGCAGAAGGAGCGATGCCTTGTAACGAGGGCGTCGATCGCCAGCGCCGGCCACTGTGCATGCCGCATTTGCGGCGCACCCTGCATATCTTTGCGGGCCTTTTCCGAACTGGTTTTCAGCTCTTGGCGCGTGAGCAAGGTAGGCCGCGACCACAGCGCCATGAAACAACGCTCGCCGGTCAGACGTTTCGGCAACAATTGCCGCCGCTCGTCTATGAGATCGTGAATATCGAGGCCCGTATCGGCCGCAACGCCTTCAGTTACCGCAAGTGCACGATTGATGTCGGCCGCACCTAGTTCCGGGGTGTGCCCGAACCAGAACTGAAGCGTATAGCCGGCAGTTCCCAATTGCGAGCTGAAGGCAAGGCGGAGATCCGTCACCGCCTTGCTGATTTCCTTCTCGCCCGGCATGGACCGGAAGCCTTCAAGCCGAAATACCGTCACCAACGAACCGTCATCGGCAACAAGCATGTTTTCGCCTTCAGATGTCACAAGCCGGCAATAGCCGTCCAGCGACTTCCGCAGCGCCGACCGACCGATAACAGCCGCCAGCGTGTCCAGAATTCCGATCCCTCCCATCATCAGTTGATCGACCGCAAGGTTCCGTCAACCGACGTGGTATCGGCACCAGAGCCGAAGAACGTCGTCACACCCATGCCGAGGAATTCCGGAACGGCAATGAACAGTGCGGCCGCAACGCCGAACCAGATCGCCGTAGCTGGCCTTGAAGACGTATCATGCGGGTTGCGGTTGTGCTGCACCAGCTTGTTGATCGCCAGCATGGCGAACACAACACCAATGATGAACGAAGCCGCGCCGAGGAAGTCACCGGCAGGGCCGAGCGTATCATTGCGAACATTCGTCAGAACTTCGCCAAGGCCGCCACTCGATTGAGCGAGCGCCATGGTCTGGTAAGCAAACGTCCCGGCAAAGAGTGCCGCCGTTTGTATCCATGCCTTCTTCATAAGTGCTTTCCTTTCTTAGCCGAGCACAAGTTCTTCGATATAGCCGACGAACATCACGATATTCATCGCGAGTGTGCCGCCGATTAGGTGTGCGATGCCGAAGCCTAGAAGGCCCGGCGAATGCGCAGTTACAGACCTGTTGCACATCAGCAGACCGCGTATGAATCCGAGTAATCCGATAAACTGGACAACCCGCAGGAGAGCGATCAGAACAGACCGTGCTTGTTCATGATCGAGCGGAGCGAGCATTTCTGGCGCGTAAGCAAAAATTTCCGAGGCTGCGACCGTCTCGTCCACCTGGAAAAACGACATCAGGAATGCCGATATTGTAGATGACAGGGAAATTAGCAGGACGGCAGTGATGATCCCTGCCGTTGGCGCCCAAACTACAGAATCACCTCGCCCAATGAATTGACCAGACGAGCGACGTTCGCTCGCTAACGCGAACCCGTGGATAGATGATAGAGCCAGAACAATACCGATAATGAAGCATGTCGCGGCAACAAGCGCCTGTGCCGGCGGGATCAGGTCAGCGAGCCGCTGAACCAATCCCACCAAGCCATTCAGTGCTTCACCGTTTCCGCCCATGGCTCACCCATTTTACTGCGTCGCCGCAGCATCCTCTTTCGGTTTATCTCCGGCGGCGCTCGCTTCCGCTACCTTTTCCGGCTTCGGAGTTGGAACGGGTGGTGCCTTCGCCTTCGGGGTCACAATCTGATGTCGGGCATTGCCGAAAACCGCCTCGTCTGCCGGAGCTTCCCCGTCATTGCCAGCTTGAGCGGAATAGCCGTTTCCTCCCGGCTGGATCAGGCCGATAATTGCCTGATCCTGTGCCTTGAGTTCTCGCAGATGCGTGATGATCGTATCCACAACGCCGTTCTGCGAAGTCAGCGTTGTGACCTCCGCACGCAATGCATCGTTGTCGGCACGCAAATCAGCTACCTGACGTTTTAACGCAATAATTTCACGCTCAATCGGGGTTGGCGTAGATGTTTTTTCTATTTTGACTGAATCTGATTTTTCGCCGTGCGCACTACCCGCAGCAAAATATAGTCCGCCACCAGCAATTGCACAAATTCCGACTATCAAGACTACCCGGAATAGCATGCCTCTGTCGCTATCCTCCGTAGGTAGCCGAGATAGATTGTCATCATGCCTGCCTATACTCATCTTGTGCTCTGCGTGTGCTTTCGACAACACGAATCGAACAATTTTCGATTGTGGCCTTTTGGGGGTGACAATGAGACTCTTTATGGCATATTCAGACGATATTGCAATATAAAGCAAAAGGAAAATGCGGGAATGAATGCCTACAAAATCCTCCTCGCGTCATGTGCCATTTTCGCTACAGGTCTGCCCGCCAAGGCGGAATTGAATCTCTGGCAGCAGAATTTTGTGGGCTGCTCGGTCTCATCTTCACCCTATACAACGCAGGTCCTTTTCAAGGACGCGTCGAAGGTTCGCCCGCTCATGCAAATTGCCGGGATGAACGCATGGGCGGTTCCAACTGCTGATGGCGGCCAGCAAATCGCGCTCACCACACCGGACGGTCTGACGATTTACGGTCGCATCGTCGGCCCGCAGGGTGAAGACATTTCCGCCGCTCTTCTGGCGACCACACCAACCGTCACACCGGAACCTTCGCCGTTCGATCCGCAGTCGCCAGCCACCTCATCAACGACGACCTCTCAGGCTGCCGCTAATGTTATCCGGTCGGTTCCCGGAGTAGGAACCGCCGCGCAGATAGCGGCCGCGGCCGCCGCACCACAAATCGGACAGTCCTCCCCTGCCCCGGTTGAACAACCATCCACGGCAGAGCCGCAACAGGCTGCTTCGGCTACCCCGTCTGTTGAGAGGCCAGCAAGCAACAATTCGGTCGCTGCATCGGCAGCACCCGCAACGCAAGCCGCTCAATCCACGCAGGCCCCTACCGCCGCAACGCCGCCACCAGAGGCTCAGCCGCAACAGCAGGCGCAAACCGCTACCCCTCCGCAACAGCTCGCATCGGTGGGCTCGCAAACCGTTCCAGACGTTCCCAAGGCAGCCAGCATTGAACAGCTTATGCAGCAGGCTCAGGATTTCGCTATGTGGTTCCCTGCCAATAAGCCAAAGCCCGGTTCGCCTCTCGTCTACGTCTTCGTTGATCCCACCTGCCCGCATTGCGCATGGTCGTTCGAGCATCTGAAGCAGCGGATCGATGACAACACGATTGACCTGCGCGTCATCATGGCCCCGATCCTTTCGCCCGAGGCCGCGCAGATCGCGGCTTCAATCATGCATCAGGAGGATATTGCTACGAGCTTGCGTGACCAGCTCGCATCCGTGATCGGATCGGGCAAGCCAGCGCCGAAGGTCGATCCGAAGAACTTCGACAACGCCGTGGTCGCAGCTATGCAACGCAATGTCGATTGGATGCGTCTCAATGGCGTTCCCGGAACCCCATTTTATCTCTATCGCACGAAGGAAGGTGCTCAGTTCGCCTTTGGCGCTCTCAATGATGCACAACTAGCAACCGCTCTCCCCGACGCGCAGCCAGCCGCTACCGCCAACAACGCCGGAACCGCCGCCCAATGAGCCAGAACGCCGATTACGGCCAGATCGAAACAATCCTCATGCGGGCGGACGTTTATCGGACCGCCTATCGTCGCATGAGCATCATCGCCCTTGCCTTGCTTGTCGTCGCCGTGATCGCCGTCCTGGCGGCGGTTAGCCTCGCGTTGACAAGGCCGGAGCCGCGATATTTCGCAACGACAGCCGACGGGCGCATTCAGCCGCTCATACCGCTCGATCAACCACATTTGAGCGCCGCTGAGATAGCGACCTATGCGGCAGAAGCCGTCACCCGGTCCTTTACCTATTCATTCGCCACGTACCAGCAGGATTTTCAGGACGCGCAGCAGTATTTCACCAAGCCGCAAGGCTGGAATTCATTCGTTGATGCTGTTCAGAAATCCGGAACGCTCGAACTTGTGAAAAACCGCCGTCTCAACACGACTGCGATCGCACAACGCGCAGTTATCGTGCGAGAAGGCGTCAATGCCAATGGCGTCTACGAGTGGATCGTTCAGATGCCGGTACGCGTCACCTATCAGTCTGCATCGGAAGTGACAGGCCAAAATTTGATGGTCACGATCACCCTGCAGCGTTTGCAAAGCTATGAACACCCGCGCGGCGCGGCTATCTCCCGCTTCCTCGCGGCCCCCGGAGGTGCTTGATGAGAATGTTCGCCGGCAATATCGCTTTTCTCCTTGCCTTGAGTGGGTCCGCACTTGCTCAACAGGCTGCTCAGCCTGCGCAAACATACACGCCTCCAACGCCAGAGGCCGCCGCCGAACTGCCTGTCCAACAGCCTCAGCAACAAGAGCAGGTATCTCAACCTGCCGACGAGCAGGAAACTCAAGGGCAAGGCCAACCTGCATACTCCAAATACGGCGAAGCAATGCCCGGACAGGCCGCGCAACGCCAGCCACGACAAGCCCCGAATGTCCCGATCATCGGCGCCCGCCGTCTGATGCAGTCACTTTCCGAACTGGACCGTCCCCTGACGCCAGAAGAGATTACGGCCTATGGCGCAACTGTTCAGTCGTTAATGCCGATGTCTCCGGAAATCATCCGCGATTATCGGCGTAGGGTCGATGAAAGCCAGAAGGCCGCGGCGATGCCGCCAAGCGGTTTCAGAGCACGGCCAATATCTGATTCCGTGCGTATGTCGCTCAAGTCGAATCAGGCGCTCCAAACCCTGTACACGACGCCAAACACGGTATCGGTAATGGCTTTCTACGACCGCACAGGCAAAGCATGGCCGATTGCCAGCTTTGTCGTTGGTCGAGCCGATTCTTTCCAAGTCTATGCGCTGCAGGAAGGTTCGAACCAGATCGCAGTCACGCCGCTCGTGACGCACGGCTATTCGAACCTGATAATCTCGCTTGTCGAGGAAGATCGCCCGATCGTGATCAATCTCGAGACAAGCGATACCAAGACGCATTTCCGCCGTGACATCACCGTTGAGGGGTACGGCCCAAATGCCGCGGTCTCGCCGACGGAAGTTTCCGTTAAAGAACCGCCTTCCAACGGGACGATGATGGCCTTCGCACAAGGTGCGGATCTACCAAGATCGGCAATCAAATTGCGGACATCTGACAGCAATGTTGAGGCCTGGCTTCTCGATGGAGCCTATTATCTCCGGACATCTGACACATACACCTCCCCGTCCCCACAAGCCATGCTGACGGGACCGGGAGGCGTCCATGCCGTGAAAATCAAGCCCTCCCCCGTTGTGCTGATCTCGCGCAATGGCACGATTTCCAGAGTGAGGATTTCCCAATGAGCGACGCAAGCGACGAAAACGCTAAGAATTCGGCCGAGCGCGAGGACGCCGCTCCGGACCTGGCCGGTGCAGCAACCGTCAACCGTTCGGGCCGCAAACGCGGATCACGAGTTCAGACCTACGTCGTAATCGGTTTGCTCGCCTCAGCCGTCGGCTATGTCGGCTACTCCATGTTCAAGCAAAGCGACCTTGCACCATCCCGTATTTCGCGTGGCCCCAATGTCGATGCTACGCCAGCCGGACAGCAGCAGGCCGATTCCGAACGGTATCAGCAATCGCTTGATGCGGTTAACCAGCAGGGCGCGCAAACGGCTGATCAAAGCGGGGGCAGCTTCCTCGCTACGCCAGACGAACCGTTGCGCAATATTGACGATATTCGCGACGTCACGAAGGAGCCCTACCCTCGCCAACGTCCGGTGGCTCCTGCCAACGAAGTTCCGACGCAGCGGGTTGAGAATTTCACTCCTGACCGCCGACAGGCCATGACCCCGGATGACTACAGTGACATAAATACGCTTGCCGGTGCGATGGCCGCCCAAGCTGCAAGCTTAGCGTCGCAATGGTCTCCCAAGGGATCAGTTAATACGATCGTTCTCAATCAGACGCTCTACAAGTCGCCCGAACAGCGACAGGCCGAGGCCGAGGCAGCACGACAGGCCGCCCTTTCTGGCAATGGTGGCGTTGTCGACGGCGCAAACATGCTGATCAAAGCCGGTCAGATCCTCTTTGCACGCACCGTCAATGCGTCCGACTCCGATACGCCCGGTCCCGTCGTCGCCGAGATATTCCAAAAAGGCCCTCTCTATCGCGCTCGAATGCTCGGGTCATTTCAGCAAAACCGCAACACGAACGCATTGATTGTCGAATTCAGCCGCCTTGTGATGGCCGATGGCACGGAAGTACCGATCTCGGC
Organism: Ochrobactrum sp. XJ1; assembly: GCF_024701725.1. Lineage (NCBI taxonomy): Bacteria > Pseudomonadati > Pseudomonadota > Alphaproteobacteria > Hyphomicrobiales > Brucellaceae > Ochrobactrum > Ochrobactrum sp. XJ1. The sequence goes on along the minus strand of NZ_VDGD01000018.1, from coordinate 26,078 downwards.
ATATGCCGTTGATGGTGCCAAAGGCTCCATCGCCGTCAAATCAGACGTAGATCATCGGTGGCTTGCCCGCTACGGGCCGCGACTTGCCGGTGCCTTCATTTCCGGCCTTGGCGAAACCATGTCGCGCCCAAGCCAGGAAATCATCATTGGCAATAACTCCACGACTGTCGTTGATCGCGAAACCGAGCTGAAGGACGCGCTATATGCCGGCGCTGGCCGTGTTGGCGATCAGCTCGCCAGCGAAATCGAGGACATGGCCCCGAGTGGACCGCTCGTCAAGCTTGGCAGCGGCTACACCATTGGCGTCCTATTCATGCAGGGCGTACCCAACGTTCAGGCCACGCTTAATTCGGTTGCTACGCGATGAGTGAACAGGAATTCGAAGACGGCAACCGCTTCAAAAGAAAGGTCCATTGGCGCGACTCCATGCGAGAACCCCGTCTCATGATCTTTGATGCCCGCCTGGTCTTCTTTTTCCTGCTTCTGGCGGTCCATCTTGCGGTCTGGACCGCCGTTCTTCTCCTGGCAGCAATGCTTGTGTTCTGGCTCGTTGAACGGGCTGGATATCGTTTCCCGAGTGCTCTCAGGACGATCAGGGCCACCTTTGCGGGTCATAGGAGGCCGGCGTTCTATCAGAGACGTTATCGCGAAGCCGTAGACTACGGATTCGAATATCGCCGCTCCCCCTCCCCTCCCCCGATACCCGCTCAGAAGGCTCCGGCAGTAACGGAGCCCGAACCTGTCGAGACACAGGCGGGCAGTCTCCCATTAGCCGCTGAATAAGCGGCTATTTTTTTGCTTCGCATTCACTTCCCAATGGAATATATAAGCAAAACGTTTTCCATAGGTTTTAAATAGGTATACCATAATAAAACCTTTGCGAAACGTAGGAATTGCGTTTACCATCCGTTCATAATCCAATGATAAAACCGATAGTGAAGACATTCGCATGGTTTCGGATGCGTCCACTATCCGAATAGCAAATAGATACGGAAGATGATCGTATGGCTGTCGTTTCCTTCATGACCACCAAAGGCGGCGGTGGAAAAACCACAAGCGCCACGCTTTTTGCGACCGTACTCGCAGAGCAGGGCGCTTCGGTATGCATGATCGACGCCGACCCCAATCAGCCGCTTGTCGGTTGGGCCACAGAGGCGGTTCATCCCAAATCGTTGACGGTGATCGGCGATGTACATGAGGACAACATCATCGAGACGATCGAAGAACAATCCGCCAAGCATATGTTTGTGGTTGTCGATCTCGAAGGCTCGGCAAACCTATCGACCGGCTACGCGCTGACCCAAAGCGATCTGATACTTATCCCGTTGCAGCCGTCCAAACTCGATGCCAACGAAGCGGCCAAAACCCTGAAGTTCATCCTCAGACAGGGTAAAAGCAGTGGGAAGACAATGCCTGCACGAGTATTTTGGGCTCGCACGCCAGCCGCATATATTACGCGCAGCGCTCGCGATATCGGCTCGCAATTCGAGGAAGCAGGAATCGGCTTTCTCGAAACCAGCTTGATCGAACGAGAAGCCTTCAGGGGCATCTTCAACTACGGCAGGACACTGGAGAACCTGACCGAAGATCAGGTTCCCTCACTTGAGAAGGCTCGGGCTAACGCCGCCGCGTTCACCGGTGAAATCATCGCCTTGCTGAAGGAGCACCGCACATGAGCACGCACAATATTCGCCTTGATCTGGATGAGTTTAAACCAGAGGCCAAGAAGGCCGATCCTGCTGCAAAGGCGTCCGTGGAAAAGCTTGCCGAGGCAACCGGTTTCAAGACGCGTCATGCACCGGAACAGACCCGCAATGAGCCGAAACCTTCCCCGAAACCCGACTCCCTACCTGCACCGGCCGCCCCGGTAGCGCCAGTAGCATCAGAAGGAGAGGGCGAAGCACGTCGCCGTGGTAGAAAACGGACCACCAATCGTAACACTCCCTTTGCCGTGAAGCTGAAGGTCGAGACGAACAACCTGATCTATGAGTTTGCCGACCGCCTCGAATGCAACGCGATTGCCGAGGTCCTGGAACTGGCACTTGGCGCACTTCAGAAAGAACTTGACGAGGGCATAGACCCTCGAGCTCGCGCGGCCGAACAGGCGGCCGCCCAGGGCTAATGCCCGGCGGCCGGGTAGGGGAGGGCTGGCAAGCGTTTGCGAACGCGGTTAGCAGCCCCAGGCTTTCGCGGCGGATCTATGCCCGGCGCGCTGCGCTCGCCGGGCTTCTGATCGCCGCGACGCTGTTCCTACTCCTCCTGCAGGGACATATCGGGACTGCCATGACAATTCCGGTCATTTTCATAGGGCTGTGCTTTGCAGCCCTGTTTACCGGCCCTCTTGCGGAAATAGTCGCCATATGGTCGCGAAACACGTTCTACACGTCCAGAAGCGGTCAATGGATCGTCTTTCCACTGACCTTTGCTATCTCTCCCATTCTGGCGCCGGTCGTGCTCGCCGTTTCGACTGTGCAATTCCTCAAATCGACGTCCTGATCCAGAGTAAAGCCTAGTGGCAATGAGAGGTCGTGTGAATTGGACGCTTTCATATCGAATGATAGGATCTGATGAACGAAGATGATCAACGAGAACTGGAGGGATTAATGCTGGTTGACGATCGAAACTTGTTACGAATTGCTGGATATGCTGCTGCTACGGCTTTCGTGGGTGCTGCGTCACTCGGATTTCATAAACCTTTTTTGAGTTGGTTTGCGCTTTTGGCTGTGGCTATCGTCGGCGGGCTATTGAGCTATGCGCCTGGTCTGGTCCACCGTTTGCGATTTCAGGAAGCGTCCAGCATAGTTTTGGTGAGCGCTCTTGCAACAGTGATGGGTGAGGGCCTTTGGCTGGAAATTTTTGCCGGTTGATGCGGTTTTTGCGCACAGTTTAGACCGCTGATATTTCATGCAGAATTATGCGATTTGGAACCTAACGGCCGGTTTGCTTGCGTTACTGGATATATGAGTTTCCGTTTTGAGAAGGCGACTTAGGGAAGCGTGAGGTATTGCAGGATTGTGTGCGTCTGCCTATGGCACCGCCGCCCTATTCGCCGGTTTCACCGGCTCACCGAACCATCCGTGCCGTTTGCCAGCCTTCGCAACGGCGTTTCCGGTCTTTTGCTCCGCAAGCCCGTCTCTTGCCTGCTTCGTCAAGGCTCCCGGCACGTCCGTTTCGGCCCATGCGGGTGACGACCGGACTGACGCGGCGATGCCATCGCTTCGCTCATGCCATCGCAGAATAAAAGTCGGCCGTAGGCCGTCCTATTCGCGTCAACGCGAAAAAGGATGCTCATCATGCATATGAGAAGGCTTGTTCAACTGGCGATGTCCGGCGTCTTGGTTCTTGGCTCGTTCGCTTTCGCTGAAGAACCGGACTGGACCGGACGCTCACAACAGGAACGAGAGGCCGATAGTTCGGACTCCCGGCACGAAAACCCCGAGGAATCGACAGAGCAACCGCCTGTTCTCCCGCCGCCAGCCTCGCCAAGATCGCCCAAATAATCAGGAACGGAGAGCCGCGTTGCGGCTCTTGCTTGTTTGTCTCGAGGGGGAGAGATCGGCCGCCGGTCTCTCCCCCGCAACAGGCAAAACCGGTTTCCCCGTCCTTCCGCGGGCGAGCTCGCCGGCGTTGCCGGCGAACTCCCCCTTGTGCAGGACCAGGTGCGCGGATTTTGCGCGTCCCGCGCGGATCCTCGCAACCTGTCCCTTCGGGCGGGTGATCCCCCTCCGGTTTTGCCTGTTGCCCCCCTCTCTCCGGTCGGATCGCCGACTGCTCGGGAGCAGGAGCCGGGCTCCTGCCCCTCACCGGGACAGGAAGACCGCTTCGCGGATCAGGAGAGAAAACACCATGGCGAAACTCAGCAAAGCACAGCGCAAGGCCCATGCCGAGGCAGAGGCGATCCTGACAAAGGACCGCCTGACCGAGGACGAAAAGGATTTTGTTTTCCAGAACTGGCATGAGGGCGCAAACTTTGAGACCGGCGCGGCTGGCGCATTCTTCACGCCGTGGGACATGGCAGCAGATTTCCAGATCGATACGCGCAGCGGGCGCGTGATCGACCTTTGCGCAGGCATCGGCATTTTGAGCTATTTCATCCATCATCGCAGCCTGTGGGGCGGCGGTAGGGGGGCCGATATCACATGCGTTGAGATCAACCCCCGTTATGTGGAGATCGGGCGCAAACTCTTGCCGGAGGCCCGTTGGATCAATGCCGATGTTTTCGACTGGCGCGAGCTTGATCTAGGCCACTACGATTGCGCCATAGGGAACCCGCCGTTCGGGAGGGTGAAGCGGCAGGGGAATGGCCCGCGTTATCGCGGTCAGGACTTCGAGCTTCACGTTATCGATATCGCTTCTGAGCTTGCCGACTATGGCGCTTTCATCGTGCCGCAGCAGTCCGCCAGCTTTCGCTATTCCGGAACGCAGCTTTACCAACGTCTTGAGAAGGGGCGCGGCGTCGATTTCGAGCGTCAGACCGGCCTTGAAATGATGGGCGGCGCAGGTATCGACACGGCTTTTTATCAAGACAAATGGAAGGACGTTGCCCCCCTCTGCGAGATCGTTTGCATTGAATTTGCCGAATGCCGCGAACGCATGAAGGCCGAACGTGACCGGATCGCCGCCCGACCCATGCCGCAAATAATGCGGCAGGCCGAGCAACTGGCCTTGCTGTGAGGGGAGATCGGGCAATGTCGAAAATAAGCATCAGCCTTCTGGAAGGCTACCACATCACAGCAACCGACAAGCGCCATATCGCGGCGATTGTCGAACGAGGTTGGCGCGAGGGCGTAACCCGTCAGCGCCGATACAAGATCACGGAGAGGACCGGCGATATAGTTCGCCTTGTGATCGAGCGGAGCGAAAGGGACATGCACGGACGGCCCACGACCCGGCGCAGCAAGGTTGTCATCAGGATCAGGGAAGGGCAGGGGCATGCGTGAGCGGGATAGTGTCACGGTATTTGATACCCCCTCAAATCTAGGGGGAAGTTTCACCGTGTCGATTTTGAAGGAGATCGACCCCGAAACTGTCAAGGTGCGCGTCTGGTACGGGCGCGCAACGCCGAGCGGTTGGGAGCCTTGGAAAGATTGGGACGGCTACACCTTTCAAACGCGCCGCGATCTTCTCGCTAATAAGCGTGTCATGCGCTTGCGCAAGCCTTGAGCGAGCAACCATTATGAGCAGGGTCAGAGGCCGAGGCTAGAGCAACTGGATTGAACCGCGCACCGGTGCTAGAAGAAGGGCATATTATGAGCCGTTATTATATCAATCTTTTCAATCAAGGGCGCACCGACGCGGGCGCTGTCATCGGCTATGATCCGCCGTTGCGCACGTTTTTCCTACAAGGGTTTATTTCGGAGGAATCCGATTTTGAGGAGCCTGAAATCTGGCTCGGGACCGTCCTTGAAGAGTTTCCCACCCTGGAATGTCTTGTCGAGGAAGCGCGATCACGCGGCTACGAAATCGGCCAGCTAAAGAGGGATGACGTAATCTCCATGTTGGCGGAGGCTGGTCACAAACATGAGCCGACGATTTGGGAGCGGCTTGGCCTGATCATTTAGAACGGGAAAGGAAACATATGCTTGAAAATCTTGGAGAATTCATTTCGCCAATGGCGACCATCGTCGCCGCTTTATGCCTTATAGTCGTATTGGTCTGGATATTCAGAAAAGGGCTTTAAGCAAAAAATGCCTCATCCCTCGCGTGTTGACGATCTGCAAAAGAGTATCGCTCGCTTTGCGATTATAATGACTGTCGGAGGATTAGGATTTCTTGCGACTTATTTTTTGACTGGCGGATTGGCATCAGACGATGCAAAACTAGTAGGGATGCTGCATGGATGTATATTCTTGTGTGGCTTGGTTATGCTCTTGGTGCGGTTGCTCGTCTATTTTCAAAGGCGTTAGTGCGCTAACGCGCTGGGGGATATCCCGCCGCCAGTTCGCCAATATTTGGTGAAAATATAGTGCGGAAATCCCGCATGTGTCGCTTGACAAATGTACGGAATTTCTGTACTTAAATCCCATGCACACGGTCATTGAAACACCCGCCTATCTGTCATCCGCCAAGGATGAAAATGTAAGTGAGGAGGAGCGCATCGAGATTGTGTCCTTCCTCGCTTCAAATCCAGACGCGGGCGATATCATGGCCGGCACAGGTGGAGCGCGAAAGGTGCGTTTCGGCGGTCGCGGCAAGGGAAAGAGCGGCGGCTATCGGATCATCACCTTCTATGCCGACGAGGATATTCCGGTGTTCTTGCTCGATATCTACAGCAAGGACACGCAGGCAAACCTATCGAAGGCAGATCGAAACGAGCTGCGCAAAATTCTGACGGTCCTTCCGCAAATATGGAGGGAAAGCGTCAGTGAACAGGTGAAGAAACTCAGGAGTCGAAAATGAGCAAGGCAGGATCACGAATTTTGCAGGGCGCACGGGAAGCTCTTGCTTTTGCTAAGGGCGAGGCCGATCCGGCGGAATATGTTATTCATATCCCGCCACAGGTGGACGTTCGCGCCATCCGTCAGAAAACCGGATTGTCCCAAAAGGCGTTTGCCGCCCGGTACGGATTTTCCTTCGGTCGCGTTCGCGATTGGGAACAGGGCCGCTCCAATATCGATGCGCCGTCCCGCATCCTTCTCACCATCATCGAGAAGGAACCGGAAGCAGTTGAACGGGCGCTTTCCGCAGCCTGACCGGAGGCCTTATGAAGCAGCAGGCAGACCGCAGGAATGATCCACGTAAGGTCTACAGAACGGCGGACACGCCGTCCGATCTAGCGGAAATGCTGATAGTGGAACTGGATAAGCGCTTGGCAGGTAAGCCGGTAGCAACGAGAGGAGAAAAGCCATGGCACTAGCCCTCAAGCAGAAGGCCCCGGCCATCACCGCCGATGAAATGGAGCGCCGTCGCAAGATGGTTCGCAGCGCATTTCGTTCGAACGCTATGGAAGGTCTTCGCCCGAACCCGGCATGCCAGCCGGTATTTGACGCGTTCATTGCTGGCGAGATCGAGCTTGACGAGATGATGCCGCGCGTTAAGTCCATTCTCGGCATCCAGTAGGCATGTCGTTTACGCTCGCCGACGGCGAGACCCTTCGAAACAAGATAGGGGCCGAGACACACGAGGCGCTAGAAGCGGCCGAGCACCCGATTCTAGCGATCCGGCTGCTCGAACTGCGAAGCGGTCTCGGTCCCGAACCCACCTTCGACACGGCCCATCTTCAGGCGCTTCATAAGCACCTGTTTCAAGACGTGTTCGAATGGGCGGGCGAGCTGCGCCATCATCCATTCACTTTCGCTGACGGTACGCAGGCCTCAATGCCTGCCATGCACAAGATTGGCGGTAAGGATTTCGCGATCGGCAACGAGATCGACAGAGGCTTGAATAACCTCATGTCGGATCTCGAATCCCGCAACTTCTTGCGTGGCCTTGATCGCGAAACCTTCGCAACGGAAGCGGCCGACGCCTTCGCCCGGATGAATTCCATCCATCCTTTTCGCGAAGGCAACGGCCGGACTCAGCGTGAATTCTTCGCGGCCCTTGCCGAAAGGGCAGGGCATCCGCTCGAATTCGGCGTGATTTCCGACGAACGCATGACGTTCGTCTCAGTCGCCGCCCATGAACGCGGCGACCTGGCGCCCATGCGTCGCATGTTCGCGGAAATCACCGACCCCGATCGCGTGAACGCGCTCGAGGTCGCGCAGCAGGCTATTGAGCGCTTCCGCCCTGTGCAGGCCCCGCACGTCACGGCATGGGACGGTATATATATGGCGACGACCGAACCGGGGCAGGATTATCGCGGCGTCTTCAGCGGTGCGGCCGGTCGCAACTTCATGATGCAGAGGGATGATGGCGCGATCATCATAGGCAACGTGGTCGATCTGCCGGAGCCGCGCCCGGAATCAGGCGCGCGGCTCTCCTTCACCGCTTCCGATCCTCGCCAACTCCAACCCGCGTATGAGCAGGCACAAGCGCCGCTCATTGCCGCCGTTACCGATTGGCCGCGAAGCATCGATGAGACCGTGGCGGAGAGGATTTCGGCCCGGCCGACCATGCAGGCCGCGAACAGCCGCCTTGAGACGGCGGTTTCGGCAGTCTGGCAAGATCCGCAAGCGGTCCTTGCCGAATTGCGCAACCGCATCGAGGTTGAACGCCGTCCCGTTTCCGAATTTGCGCAGGAAATGCGAACCAATCCGGAGGCTTTCGGCTCGCTCCACGGCAACCGCAGCCTTTTCGGCCGCGATGACGCGGCCCGCGAAAAGGCGCTTGCTGCCGTTCCGCTCGCCGTCGCTGCGCTCCATGATTACGGGCAGGTACGTGGCTCCCTGGCCGTGGACCTTCGTCGCGACGAAGAGCGCTTTCGCACTCTTATGCGCGAGCCGGTCAACGATCTGTCACCCGCTGCCCGCGAGCTGGTCGGCCGGATTGAAAAGACACCCGCCCACGAGCTGGGCGCGGTGCTCGGACAGGGCGACCATAAGCAAGCCTTGACCGAATTGCGCGGCTTTATCGCCAACATTCGTGACCGCTTTGGCGCTCCCGGTTCGCTGGAGCTCGACCGGGACCGCCTTTCGCGTGCGATTCCGAATGCTTCGCCGGAACGACTTGAGGCGTTCACGGCGGGCTTTTCGCGCGCGCAGTTCATCGTCTCACGCGCAGAAACCTTCGAGCAGGCCAACACCCTGCAGGCGGCTCACAGCCACCAGCAGGGACATGAGCAGGGCAAGACTTTCGAGATGTAGCAGATGCGGTTGATGCTTTATGCGGCATTTTGCTAAGTATCGCTATTCCCGTCAGCTATAACGAGGTTTCCGCTTATGAAGTTCACCTACATCGCCTTTGCCATGGTAGCCCTTGCTGGCTGCACGACCGCCCAAAAAAGCCCTTATGACCTGACCGCAGTCTGCCTCACTGACGAAGGAAAACCGGTTTCCAAGGGCATGACCTACAAGGGCAAGACATGCGGCCAGTCGGACATGCCGATCGCTGACGGCAAGCCTACGCCGCTCGTCTGGCGATAAATGGGAGGGGAGGGGACATGAAATCTTGCCTTGTCATCGTAGCCGCCCTCTCGGCGCTCAGTGCCTCGACAGCGATCGCGCAAACCTTCGAGACCGTCGATAGGAGCCCGGCCGGCGATCGTTTCGAGAAATCCGCCAACTTCGACATTCTCGGTATTCACCCCGGCGATACGATAGAGGACGTAAAGACGAAGCTGAAGGCCGAATTTCCGGACGGTCGTGAGCCGGAAGAAACCCGGCTGAAGGGATCGGTATCAACGCCTGAAGGCGCACGCGCCGAGATTGAGTTCGTCAACGAGATCGCTTCTGGAACTAGTGACGGAAAGAATCAGGTCTACGTGAATTTTGCTTCCGAGGTCTACGATAACAGAGCGCTTTCGATTCGTCGTATCGTGGGATTTGAGACCTTTACGACCGCAGACGTTTTCCGAAAGCAAGTTGCCGAGAAATACGGTCAGCCTTCTATTGTCGAAGATGAAGGCGGATTCCTCAAGCTATACTATCTCTACGCGAATGGCCGCTTGGTCTCGGATACCGAAGCTCCCAAAACCAAGGAAAATTGCAATCGCGTCAACGAAGGAAGCCTTTGCGATTTTGTAGAAGTCCAGCGGTCATCCGATAATCGAAACATTGAGATCGCGCAGAAGCCATGCGCAGCATTCTTTCACAGTCAATGGCAGTACTTAGGGAAATATCAGGTTGGGGAGCGAAATTCTGTTATTAAGGATGACCGGTGCGACGGGATCATGGTCGTCAGCATGAGCACATTCCAGCCCGAACTAAACTCGGCAGAATTCACCCTTGTCGATGTCAAGCGGGCCTATGGTCATCAGACCGCCCTGGATGCTGCCATAGAGGCCAAGTTGAAGCAGGGCGTCGATATGGACAAGGTTGCCAAGCCGCGTCTTTGATCTAATTGCACAGGCGCTATAATTGCATGATTGCACCGCCACCCGTATCTGACGCTCCAATTGACGTCGATCACGTATTGAACTTTGCTTTTTTTACAGGCGCGGTGTTAGCCGTGCTTTTGACGCTGAGCGCTGTTATATGCATCCAATGGCTTCGACGGCTCACGCGATGGATTTGGTGGCTCTATACACCGCAAGGACGGCGCTCCACCGCGAAACACGAAGCCGGTCACGCCCTTGTTGCATCAGTTCTCGGTGCGGAAATTGTGGGCGTATCTGTTTATCGCAGGGCAGTTGATGGCGACCTAGGATTGTCCGTTCATAGAAATCCATTGATTGCTGCAGATACGCTTGAGGATGTTTGGCAAATGTTGGTCAGAGAAATAGCCGTCTGTTTGGCCGGGGGAATGGCAGAGCGGAAGTGGTCAAACATTGATGCTGTAGCTTACTCAATGGGAGCGTCGAAGGATTTGGCGAAAGTGCAGGCCATGGCCTCACTCGCGAGATTCATTACACACCGCCCTGATCCAGAGAGCGAGATTAAGAAGGCCTTATACGACGACATTCAGACGCCAAACTGGCAAAGAGCGATAAATGATCTGGCAAGCGCGCTTTTGAGGTCAAACGGAGCAGGTGTTACCTCTCCTGTGGTTGCTAAGGTCGTGGATCAATACATGTTGCAGCTACCTATGGTAAGATCGCTCGCGGAAGCCCGAAATACCACAAACGATCCCAGGAACACCGTCATCCCCTGACGATCACCGGCGCTCCGATCGGCACGCGCTCATATAGATCGATCACATCACGGTCAAACATGCGAATGCATCCACTCGATACGGATTTGCCGATCGAGCTTGGATCATTCGTGCCGTGAATGCGATAGAGCGTGTCCCGACCGCCCTGGAACAGATAGAGCGCGCGAGCGCCAAGAGGATTCGCCGCACCCCCTTGCACACCGCCCGCTAGTCGGCCCTTGCCGTCAGGATCGGCGGCAATCATGTTCGCCGTCGGCGTCCACTTAGGCCATTCTTCCTTGCGGCCGACTGTCGCCCGCCCGCTGAAACTGTGGCCTGCTTTCCCGACGCCGACCGGATAGGTGAGGGCTTTGCCGCCGCCCTGTATCAGCAGCAGTTCATACCGGGATGGCTCGACAATGATCGTTCCGGCCGGCTCGCTTGTTTCATAGTCCACTGTCCGTCCGCCTCGGTTCGAAGGTGCTGGCCGATCCAAGCCAACCCGCTCCGTTTCCGAGGAAGCACAGCCAGTCAGCATCGAGCCGGCTGCGAGCAAGAATATCCGTCTGCTGTATTTCATAGGTTACGACCACTTCTGAATTTGACATACGTTAGCTGCCGACCATGGGAATGGTGCAGACGGACTAAGCGATGAGCACTGAATTTCCCGGCGCTGCGTCCCCTGAGTGAAGAACCTTTGCGTAAACTCCAAGGCATGGAAATGCCCCGACATCTGGTATGTCCACGCGGTTCTGCGCATGGATTGCTCGTAATACATCTGGTTTCGGCTCAAGCCCGAGACCGTGAGCCAAAGTCGGCACGGCACATCTAGGCGTAGGCACCATGATTTCCAGCACTGCGCTGCCGATCTGCAATTTCTGGCCTGACCAACTGTTTTCGATGAAGGGAGTGGTGTCGGAACTATCGATCACGATGTTGGGCCTATATCTTTCCGCCTCCAGCCCATCGAGGTTTGCCTTGCGCGAAATTTCTTCCAAGGAAGCGACAGTGACGAGATGCACGGGCGCAAAGTCGTAAAAACCTCCTTCCGGGGCGGCTGCACCAATTTCTCCCACATCCAAGGCAACATCGGCATCAAGGCCGTGAGCCAGCACTTCTTCCGGTCGTGAGCGTTCAAACTGCATTCCGGGCCGGCGCTCGGATACCAGCGAGACGTGGCGTCCAAGGAGGCTGGACAGTGCTGAATCGATATTTTCTGAGTTCGAATGAATGGTGTGGTCATTGGGCAGAGAGATTGCCAATGTGCCAGTGTCTTCCGAAAGCTGAGCCGTGAGCGATAGAAGGGACCGCCAGAGCATTGGCCTTTTCGCACTGGCGATTTTCCCGCTTTCCCTATCCAACACGGCAAATGCCCGATCGCCATATACACCTGTCTTTGTCAGCACCGCGTGCTGAAGCTCTTCACCAAGGGCTGATTTCAACGGATATCGACGAAGGCGTCGTACTTTTCCGATTCTCTCCATTTCTCCGGCTACTCCCTGAGATTCTTTGCCACCAGCATGACTTATGAGCGCTTTGGTCCCTATTCCACCGTCCACGCTTCTTTGCCAGATGGTGGTTCGAAGCCCCGGATGTAGCGCCGCAAACGCTCCTCTGTAATTGGAAAGGCCGCGTTAGCATCTTGGCGGGAGGCCCTCGCGATCAACCGCTCGCGCAAGACCTTCTCTGGAGCGTTCATATACACGAGTTGGCAGTGATGATCGTTGCGCTGCACAAGCTCACGGTAGTCGGCCCGTGCTTTGGCGTTCCAGAAGCTAAAGTCGATTACCGCCCTGGTTCCGTGCCGCAGCATTTTGACAAGCTGCCGACGCAGGCTCTTCTCTACTGACGCTTGCAGGTCGGGATAATCGTGCTCTGAATAGTCCACACCAAATCGACCGCTTGTGCGCCAGATCTCCTCATCTATGGATAGCCGTTGGCAGCCCATCTTCTCAAGCGCTTGGGCGAATGTGGTCTTCCCTGATCCTGAGATCCCGCACATCATGAAGACGATACGGGGGTGAGCCTGCATGAGCGTGCGCGCGCACTTAAGCGCCTCCTGATGGTCCATCAGCTTGTCTTCTCCGATATTCATCAAAATAGCCGTTGGAAATCGCCCAAATTTACGCGCATGCTGTTACGCATTGTGCGAGCAACTCAGGCGACTTCGCGAAGTTCAGCGTTCTTGCAACGCCAATCGGACACCTAATGCGCAGTAGATTCCACCGACCACCTTACCCTGCCATTTCAGCACGACCGGGTTGCGGCGGAGAAAGTTGCCGAGACTTGCGGCTGACACGGCGAAGATCACCGTGCTGAGCAAGCCCAGAAGCACAAAGACGATGCCTAGCACCATCAGTTGAAGTGCAACGGAACCATTCTCTGGATGGACGAATTGAGGCAGGAACGCCAGGAAGAATAGCGCAGTCTTCGGGTTGAGCACTTCCGCCAAAATGGCCTGCCTAAATGCTTTCTGCGCGGTGATCGGAAGTGCTCTGGCGGCGGTCGGATCCGAGGGAGTTTTCGCTAAGATAGCCTGTATGCCGAGATAGACAAGATAGGCTGCACCTACATATTTCACGATGCTGAACAGAGTAGCCGATGCGGCGATCACAGCAGAGATTCCGATGATGGCCATGAACGTGTGAACAACGTCACCAGCCGCGATACCGACGCCGGTCGCGATACCGACCTTTGTGCCCGAGCTGGTCGCCCGCGCGACAGTTAAAAGGGGCGTGTCGCAAATTCTTTTGGTTAACTAGCTGTAGCGGCTTGCCAACATAAGCGCCTCTGCTCGCAAACATCGGCATTTTCTGCTCGAATTATCTGACAATGGAGCGGGCGTCGTGCTCACGCTCTTTGCCAATGTGCTCGCAAACATCCGGGTCTGCTTGCAAACATCCGCCACGTGCTCAGATTAATTGCCAGCGACGGCATGGTCAAACCGGGACGCCTGCCTGTCGTAGTTGCTCGGTCAGCTGACGGGAATATTCGGGATCAAGGGTGCCCGCCAGGAAGGCGCGGATATACGGACATGCGCTGTGGCTTTCCCTCCTTGGCGCTTCGGGTGCAGGAGGTTCTGCAGCATGATCCGTTGTCAGGGCATCTCTTCGTCTTCAGGGGCCGCAGATCGGATATTTTGAAGATCATCTGGCATGATGGTCTGGGCGCCTGCCTTTTTACCCGGCGGCTGGAGAAGGGCCGGTTTATCTGGCCGAATATGGGATAGCATCCGTCAAGGTGGTGTAGAATTGGGACCGGGCCGTCATGATCAGGCGGCTCTGGGTGAAATTTCTCCATCGCAGCTACGCGAGGAGGTAGAGCTGAGTTTAAGTGCTGTCATTGAAGTTTCACGAGCCTGATAAACGGACGTCATATGTCGCCCATAGTGATGCAAATATTCAATCGATGCACCACTAACGATCAGGATTATTGTGATGCTGGCTCTGAACGGAGTTGCCGTGACCTATGCCAACGGCACCCAAGCTTTGAAGACAACGACATTGACGTTCAACCAGGGTCAGTTCGTCGTGCTCCTCGGTAGATCCGGCGCAGGCAAATCTACCCTCATCCGGACACTCAACGGCTTGGTTGCGCCGACGTCTGGTTCGATCACTTCTAACGATATTGGTGCTCTGGATGCGGAAACTAAGCTTCGCATTCACCGAAGGCGAACTGGGATGATATTCCAGCAGCACCAACTCATAGGGCGCTTGAGCGCGCTCGACAACGTCATGACGGGCCGCCTGGGCTACCACTCTGGCTGGCGTACGTTGTTCCCTATGCCGCGTTCGGATCGAAGGCTGGGGTTGGAATGCCTTGAACGCGTAGGCCTTCTTGATAAGGCTCTCGTCAGGGCGGATCAACTATCCGGCGGTCAGCAGCAACGGGTGGGCATTGCGCGCGCGCTGGTCCAGAAGCCCCAACTGGTCCTTGCAGATGAGCCCGTTGCAAGTCTGGACCCTGAAACGGCTGTCGAGGTCCTGTCGCAGCTTCGCGAAATATGCACAGCCGACGGCATCACTGCTGTGATCAGCCTTCATCAGATCGATCTAGCTCGCCGGTTCGGCGACCGGGTCATTGCTATGCGCGACGGGGAAGTGGTTGCGGACGCCGCTGTCGACGAACTGACCGATCAAATGTGTGCGTCGATCTACCGCAGCGCCCCAAGAAATCCGACCACAACACAAGATTTGTCCAACTACGAGTATGATCAACCTTTAGCTGCCATGGAGGCCGCATTATGAAGAAGCTTCTGTCCCTCGCATTCCTCGCCGTTCTTGGCTGGAGTTCGTTGGCGCATGCTGGCTCAAATCCAGAGACATTGCGCGTCGCGTTGCTACCGGACGAGAACGCCGCCACTGTCATCAAAAACAATCGTCCTCTCGAGGAGTATCTTGAGAAGACACTCGGTCGGGAGATTGAACTGATCGTAACGACCGACTACTCGTCAATGATCGAAGCGATGCGTTTCGGCCGGCTTGAGTTGGCTTATTTCGGGCCGCTCTCTTACACGCTCGCGAAAACCAAGGCTGATATCGAGCCTTTCGCAGCACTTATGAAGGATGGCGAAACTACCTATCGCGCTGTAGTTGTCGCCAATGCAGAGGCTGGCATCGAAAGCCTTGAAGATGCAAAAGGGAAAAAGGTCGCGTTTGGGGACGTGGCTTCCACCTCAAGCCACCTTATCCCGAAATCTATGCTGCTTAAGGCCGGAGTTGAGGCTGGAAAAGACTATAGCGAGAACTTCGTAGGGTCGCATGATGCCGTGGCTATTGCAGTGCAGAATGGCAATGCTCAGATTGGCGGACTTTCGTTGCCCATCTACAATTCAATGGTCGCTCGTGGCACCATTGATCCTAAGAAAGTTATCGCCCTCGCCGAGTCCGATCCGTTCCCGCAGTACCCCTGGACCATGCGGTCGGATCTTGACACTTCGTTGAAAGAGGCGATCACCAAAGCCTTCATCGACCTTAAAGACGAAAAGGTATTGGCATCCTTCAAAGCCGATGGGTTCGCTCCGATCGATGACAAAGCCTACGACGTCGTCCGTGAGCTCGGTAAAGTGCTGAACTTGGACCTGAGTCAGTAAGGCGCGTTCGAGACAGTTTCTCACCTTTCGACGCAGGCGCTGGCCTGCGTCCTTTCTTCCAGGATATGTGATGACACAGCCGTCGGCCGACTACGACTCTATCCTTCAACATCAAAACAAAGCTTGGACCAGAGCTGGCGTGATCGCGTTGGCAATTGCGTGTGTGATCATTGTTAGCAGTTATCACTCCGGTCTTCTTGATCTGGAGCGTCTGGGATCTGGGTTTCCTGCGCTCTGGCAGCTCGGTACGGAAATGTTTCCCCCGGATTTCAACCGAGGCTTGGAGTGGATCAGCCCTCTCATCGACACTCTGGCGATGAGTATAGCTGGGACTGCGATCGCGGTACTGATATCACTTCCAGTTGGCTTTTTCGCCTCAGGGAAAACAGCACCCAACGCTGTCATCTATATGATCTCGCGTGGATTGTTGAATGGTCTACGGTCGATCCCGGAGCTGATTATGGGCATCGTCTTCGTGGCGGCAGTGGGATTTGGAGCGCTCCCAGGCGTGCTGGCTCTTGGTCTTCACTCGGTTGGCATGGTGGGCAAGTTCTTTGCGGAGGCGATCGAGCATTGCGATAATGCGCCTATAGAAGCCGCACGCGCAGCTGGTGCGTCGCCGTTCCAGATCGTGACGCGGGCGATCTTGCCACAAGTTCTACCGCAATTGGCCGATGTGACCATCTATCGGTGGGAGTACAACTTCCGCGCCTCGACAATCCTGGGCACTGTGGGAGCTGGTGGTATCGGTTTCGAGTTGATGACATCCCTCCGGATCATGAATTATCAGGAGGTTCTTGCGATCATGCTCGTTGTCCTTCTGATGGTCACCATCGTTGACCAGGTCGGCGCTCTCCTCCGCCGCCAGCTGCAATAGAAGGATAAATTAAATGCTCCCAAAGGTAGTAATCACCCATCGCGTCCACGAGGAGATTATCTCAAAGCTATCTCCCCACGCTCGTTTAGTTTGCAACGATACTGATGATACATGGCCCCGCGAGAAACTGCTCGCAGAATTGAGCGACGCCAAGGCGATGATGGCGTTCATGCCGGACATGATCGACGCGTCTGTACTCGCGCACGCTCCCGATCTTCAACTTGTGGCATGTGCGCTGAAAGGCTTCGATAACTTCGACATCGAAGCCTGCACGCAGCGTGGAGTCCACGTCACGATAGTGTCCGATCTTCTCACTGACCCGACAGCCGAACTTACAATCGGTCTGATGATTGCTCTTGGGCGGCACATTCTGCCAGGCGACAAGAGCGTCAGGAGGGATTACAAAGGTTGGCGCCCTCGGTTTTACGGCCTTGGGCTGCAGGGCACAGCAATCGGCATTTTAGGGATGGGAGCGATCGGAAAAGCTATAGCACAGCGCCTAAGTACCTTCGGCGCCATTGTGTCGTACTGGGATCGTCAATCCCTGGACAAAGCCGATGAGATCAGACTGAACGTAAAGCCTCTTGAATTTGACCAGTTGATCTCGTCGTCTACCTTTCTTGTGTGTGCACTCCCGCTTTCGGCCGAAACGAAGCATCTCCTCGGCGCTGAACAACTCGCCAAAATGCCCAAAGGAGCACTTCTTATTAATCCTGCACGCGGAAGCGTGGTTGATGAAGAGGCTGTTGTCGCTGCATTGCAGGCGGGGCGCTTGGGAGGCTACGCCGCTGATGTTTATGAGATGGAGGACTGGGCCAGACCCGACCGGCCTGACAAGGTCCACGGGGGTCTCCTCAATCGCGAACATGATTCGATCTTGACACCCCACATAGGCTCAGCAGTGGCGAAGTCGCGTTTGGCTATCGAGCACGAGGCTGCTGACAACATTATAGATTTTGTCCAAGGCCGAAGACCTCGTGCGGCAATTAACGAGGTTCAACTAATTCCTTGATTAGAGAAAGTAATGTTTAGCCTTTCGCATGTCGCAGCATTCATAGAGGTAATCGAAACTGGCAGCTTTCACGAGGCGTCGCGACGGCTTCAGATATCCCAACCGACTGTCTCACATAATGTGAAACGATTGGAGGATATACTAGGGGTGCGGCTGGTCGAGAGGAGGAAGGACAAGTGTGTGCCGACTCGGCAAGGGCTCGTATTCTTGCCATTCGCACGCAGCCTTTTGACCGTCACGAAGAGATCTCTGGACCGCCTGCACAGCGGCCGGATTACGTTGGGTGCCAGTACTAACATCGGTACCTATATTTTGCCAGTCCACTTGAAGCGTTTACAGGATGCTCAAGGCCGGCCACCTGAGGTGGCCGTTGCCTCAAATCCTGAAATCATCGAAAAGCTCTTGAGGAAGGAGATTGATCTAGCCTTTACCGAATGGTGGGACGATCGAAAAGGATATCAAGCCCGCCTTTGGCGGAAGGAAAAGCTGGTAATAATCGTATCCCCACAGCATAATTGGAGGACGCGAAAAACAATTGAAGCGGCAGAGTTATTTCAAGAGTCCCTCATTGGCGGAGAACGTGGAACCGGTACCGGATCCGTGCTCCGCGAGGCCTTCGGCCAAGCGGCAGAGCAATTCCCAATCTCATTCAATGTCGGGAGCACTGAGGCTGTGAAGCATGCAGTTCGAGCTGGTCTCGGCATTTCGATCGTGATGAGGAGCACTGTCCTCGATGAGCTCGCGTCGGGTAGGCTTTATGAGGTTTCTGTTGAGAATGTGGTTCTCGAAAAGTCTGTGTGGGCTGTACATCCCGTACATATGGAGGATGGTTCACCGGAAGCAATCGCGCTTAAGGTTATACTCGATGCGAGCGCCCCTCTGGGTGACCTAGAGCACGTCCACATTACTCGGGGTCATATCCGCAAGATTTGAAGTAGTTGGCGCATTCCTGCGGCTCGAACATGGTAACGGCCTGGCCGACCGCATCCTTTGGTATCGCCGCCTCAATTCCCGGAGTATCCCATACAAGGGGGACAAGATCGGGGACCGCCCGATTTTCGATGCGTAAGGTTCCCTGCTCCATGTCGCGAATATTCGGCCGTCAGACACATAGTTGGTTTCCATGGATCGTTTGTCATAAACGAGGGTTTTTGAGCATGCCATAGCGCATGCCGTCACGCCCCTTGAATGGCGCGATGGAATCTTCTCAAAACTGTTATAGAAACGGTTGTCGCAAAATGCTATGTGTCCAACGACTTTCAAGAACATTTGGATGGCTATGCGGGTCGGGTACGCCAGGGTCAGCACGATCGATCAAAATCCGGAGCTTCAGCTTGAGGCGCTGAGACGCGCCGGTTGCGAGAAGGTGTTTACCGAGCGCGGGTCAGGCGCTCGCGATGACCGCCCGGAATTGGGCCGAATTCTCTCCGACGTGCTTCGCACTGGTGACACGCTCGTTGTCTGGAAACTCGATCGGTTGGCGCGATCGCTAAAGAAGCTCATCGCGACGGCGGAAGAGTTGGAGCGCGCGAAGATCGGGCTCGTGTCCTTGACCGAGAGCATTGATACGACGACGCCGGGCGGCATGCTGACCTTCCATGTCTTCGGTGCGATCGCCCAGTTCGAACGTGCTCTGATCCGCGAACGCACGACGGCTGGACTGGTCGAGGCGCGGCAACGTGGCCGCAAGGGTGGCCGCCCGCCCGCGATGCGCCCGGGCGATATTGCCGCGGCGCGCGCCCTGATGAAGGAAGGCAGCATACCGGTACGCAATATTGCGCAGCGCATGGGGGTTTCTGTTGCAACCCTCTATCGTCATATCGGCAAGAAGGGTGGCTCTCCCAAAACAGTGGAATCCGAGGACGTCCATGGCTGAGCGGAGAAAGCGGCCGCCCGGAGAGGCTCTTGTCGATCTTCGACGCCGATTGTCGCTGCTTTCTCCCCGTGATCCAGGCCGTACCGAGATTGTTGCTCGTGCCGCCGATGCCTACGGCATCTCGATCTGGACCCTGTATCGGGCGCTGCGGGAGTTGAACCGCCCGAAATCCGTACGGCGCGCCGATCACGGAACCTCCCGGATCGCCCCGCAGCCGGAGATGGAAACCTATGCCGAAATCATCGCGGCCCTGAAGATCAGAACGGCGAACCGGAAGGGGCGGCATATCTCCACGGCGCGCGCCATCAAGCTGCTTGAGGAAGACGGCGTGGTGACGCCCGATGGCCTGGTCCGTGCACCGCCCGGCATCTTGAAACGCGCAACGGTCGATCGGCTGCTGCGTGTTTCCGGCCTGGATTATGCGCGCGTCACCCGCCCGGTGGCTGCCGTCCGATTCCAGGCGCGGCGTTCCAACGAACTCTGGCACTTCGACATGAGCCCGTCCGACCTGAAGCAGGTGGAAGCGCCGCTTTGGGTCGAGGAAGGGCGCGGCCGGCCGACGCTGATGCTGTTCTCCGTGGTCGATGATCGCTCCGGCGCGAGCTATCAGGAATACCGCTCCGTCTACGGCGAGGACGCGGAGTCCGCCTTGCGCTTTCTCTACAATGCCTTCGCCGCCAAGCCTGAACCGGAACTGCCGCTTCAGGGGATTCCAACGACCATCCATATGGATAACGGGCCGGTGAGCCGCTCGCGCGTTTTCCAGTCCGTCATGGGTAGCCTTGGTGTCCGGGTTCTCACGCATATGCCCCCGTCGGACAGCGAGCGGCGCACGCCGGCGCGAGCGAAAGGCAAGGTCGAGCGGCCGTTTCGCACGATCAAGGAAGTGCACGAGACCCTCTATCATTTCCACAAGCCGAAGGACGAAGAGGAAGCCAACCTTTGGCTCAGGCGCGCCTTGGTCACCTACAATAACGGCGACCATCGCACAGAGTCTCATGCACGCATCGAGGATTGGCTGCGGCATCTTCCTCCTGACGGGGTGCGGGCGATGTGCTCCTGGGAGCGGTTCTGCGCCTTTGCGCGCGAACCGGAACGACGGACGGTTGCTGGAGACGCGACCGTATCGGTCGAAGGCGCATCCTATGAGGTCGAGCCCGAACTTGCCGGCGAAACGGTGACCTTGCTCTGGGGCCTGTTCGATCAGGAACTGTTCGTCGAGCATGAGGGCAAGCGCTTCGGTCCATTCCAACCTTCGCGCGGGGCGGTTCCCCTCTTTCGCTATCGCAAATACCAGAAGAGCAAGCTCGAAGAGCGGCTCGACAAGGTGGTGCGCCTGGCAGACCAACTTGGGCTCCCCCGCGCCGCGGTCACCGGCGGGGATCGTCCATTGCCTTCGCTGCCCCCGACCACGGCTGGGCTGAGTGTACGGCGGACACCGTTTCCGGAACCCGCAATAGAGACCGCTTATCCAAATGGCCTCGCAGCCCGTGGGGCCATCGCCGACCAGCTCGGCCGGCCGATCGGCGCGATGAATGCCGGTGACCGCGCCTTCATCAATGAACTGCTTGGAGAAACACTCGACAAAAAGATGATCGCGGCCCGTATCCGCGAACGCTTCCAGGCGCGAAGAAAGGAAGAATGATGCTCGCTGACGTTCAATCCAGTTACGGCCTCGACCGGCCTTTCCAAGGGGCCGGCAACTTTGAGACCGAGCATCAGCGCACGATCATCCGCGAGGTGTGTGCGGCCGTCCAGACCGGTCGGCTTGTCGTGGTCTCCGGCCTGGTCGGTTCGGGGAAAACCCACCTTTTGCGCCGCATCGAGGCCGAACTCACCAAAGCCGGCAAGGTCGCACTCGCCAAATCGCTGGCGGTCGACAAGCGGCGCACTTCGCTGCCATCGCTCATTGAAGCCCTGTTCTACGACTTGTCTCCCGGCGATCGTGCGCAGGTCAAGATCCCCAAGCAGGCCGAGCGCCGGGAGCGCGACCTGCGCGACATCATGAAAAAAGGCAAACGGCCGATCGTCCTCGTGGTCGACGAGGCCCATGACCTGCACCACAAGACCTTAACCGGCCTGAAGCGACTGATGGAGGTGGTCGCCGACGCCGGCGTGCTCCTTTCCGTACTTCTTGTCGGGCATCCCCGGTTGCGCAATGATCTGCGCCGGCCGCAAATGGAGGAGATTGGCTACCGCACGACCATTTTTGACTACGAGGGGATCGGCTCCGCGCGCCGCGACTATGTTGCCTGGCTGCTTGGCGCCTGTGCGGCCGAAGGCGTAAAGGTTGGCGAACTCCTCGAGGAAGAAGCCATCGACCTCATCGCCGAACGTTTGCGCACGCCGCTTCAGATCGAGATGCATCTCACCCTCGCATTCGAGCAGGGCTTTCGCCTCGGCGCCAAGCCGGTTACCGCCGAAATCGTCGAGCAGGTCCTGTCCCGCGCCATCGACGATCTCGAACCGACGTTGACCCGAAATGGTTACGATGCGACGGCTCTGGTCACGCACCTCAATGCTCGGCCGTCGGATATCCGCGCCTTCCTGGCGGGCACCCTTGATCCCGAATATTCCCGTCAGCTGACCGAGCAACTACGACAGGCAGGCGTCCCGGTTTGACCATGCCGTCGCTGGCAATTAATCTGAGCACGTGGGGGATGTTTGCAAGCAGACCCGGATGTTTGCGAGCACATTGGCAAAGAGCGTGAGCACGACGCCCGCTCCATTGTCAGATAATTCGAGCAGAAAATGCCGATGTTTGCGAGCAGAGGCGCTTATGTTGGCAAGCCGCTACAAATATGCATGAAATCATCTGCCCGCATTGCAACAAGGCATTCAAGATTGATGAAGCAGGTTATGCAGATATCCTGAAACAGGTTCGCGATAGTGATTTCGACAAGCAACTGCATGAGCGTCTGGAATTGGCTGAACAGAACAAGCGGAACGCGGTCGAGCTTGCACAGGCCAAGGTTAGCAGTGAACTGCAGAAAGCTGCTGCAGCCAGGGATACTGAAATTCAGAAACTGAAGGCGAGGCTCGAATCTAGAGCATATCCTTTGAACACTGAATCGATTTTGAAGTGACAATCGGCGATCTGTCTGATTCAAGGTTTCCAGTTATGGAGGCTTTTGATGGGACGAGCATTAAGCAGTGATTTGCGATCACGCGTTTTGAAGGCTGCAAACGAAGGATTGTCGGCACGCAATGCGGGTGTACGGTTCGGGGTGTCCGCAGCGACAGCGATCCGCTGGGTTTCTCGTGCGCGCGATGGTGAGTTGGAAGCACGGCGTCCGGGTCGACGACGCGGTTCAAGACTTGATGCCCATGAAGATTTTATCGTGGGTATGATTGAAGAGCGCAAAGACGTCACGCTCAACGAAATGGTTGCCCGTCTGGCTCAAGAGCGCAGCCTCCAGATTGTGCGGAGTGCTTTGAATACCTGGTTACGGGCTCGTGGCTTTACTTACAAAAAAAGACCGCACATGCATTGGAGCAGGAACAGCCAGACCTAATGAGGAGGCGTGAGGCGTGGTTTGAAAGCCAGCTTGAGCTTGATCCTGAAAGGCTCGTTTTTATCGACGAAACGGGCCTGAATACGAAGATGGCGCGGTTGCGTGGGCGCAGCCCGCGAGGCGAAAGATGCCACGCAGGCATCCCACATGGTCACTGGAAAACAACGACGTTTACCGGTGCGCTCCGCCTCTCAGGCATGACAGCACCCATGGTGCTGGATGGTGCAATGAATGCCGACGCCTTTCGTGCTTATATCGAACAAGTGCTCGTGCCGACACTGACCCCCGGTGACATCGTAATCATGGACAATTTGCCTGCTCATAAGGTTGTCGGAATACGAGAAGCGATTGAGGAGGCAGGTGCGCAACTACGGTATCTGCCGCCCTATAGTCCCGATTTCAACCCAATAGAGATGGCGTTCTCGAAACTCAAAGCACATCTGCGTGCAAAAGCCGAACGCACTGTCGAAGCGCTGTGGGATGCCGTCGGCCAAGTCATAACATTGTTCGAACCAACCGAGTGCGCTAACTACTTTGCAGCTTGCGGTTATGACCCAACATAAAACGGATTCGCTCTAGCGAAGTCGCACAAACTCGCGGTAGCCGAGGCCTTAAGTGTCGTGGAAAAAGAACGTGATACCCTTCTGCACGACCTGGAAACTGCCAGACGAGAGCAGGAGGCTGCGTCAAAACTCGCCGAGGCGAAGCTTAATGCCGAACTACATAAAGCAGCTTCTATTAAGGACGCTGAGATTGAGCGTCTTAAGGCCAGGCTAGATGCGGGTGAGCTTTCACAGAAGATCGCCGTGACCGAAGGTGTCCTCGTAGTTGAGAAAGAGCGAGACGAGTTGAGAACGGTCTTGATCGTGTCGCACTTGAAAAGCAACTTGCTGAAACTGCCCTCAAGGACAAGTACCAAACGCAGCTTAAGGATCGCGACGAGGCTATTGAGCGTCTGAGTGATATGAAGGCGAAGCTATCGACAAAAATGATCGGTGAGACGCTGGAACAGCATTGCGCAACTGAGTTCGACCGCATTCGCGCCACTGCATTTCCCCGCGCTTATTTTGAGAAGAATAACGACGCGCGCAACGGCAGTAAGGGCGATTTATCTTCCGTGACGTGGACGATGCAGGTTCTGAAATTGTTTTGATCATGTTCGAGATGAAGAACGAGAACGAGGACACGGTCACAAAGAAGAGGAATGAAGACTTTTTCAAAGAGCTAGACAAGGATCGTAGCGCTAAGGGCTGTGAGTATGCGGTGTTGGTTTCACTGCTGGAGCCTGAGAGCAAACTTTATAATACAGGGATTGTAGACGTATCCCATCGTTTTCCGAAAATGTATGTTGTCAGACCACAATTCTTTATCCCAATAATTACGCTGCTGCGTGATGCGGCGATAAATTCGCTTAAATACAAGACAGAGCTGGCGCTGGTGAGAGCGCAAACGTAGACATCACCAACTTTGAAGCCCAACTTGAAGATTTTAAAACAGCATTTGGGAGAAACTGGCGTCTGGCTTCGGACGGTTTTGAGGAAGCAGTCAGACGCATCGATGAAGCGATCAAGGATCTGGAAAAAACGAAAGAAGCGCTTCACAAATCAGCCAACAATTTGCGGCTTGCAAATAATAAAGCCGAGGACCTGTCGGTCAATTCTTCACGTCGCTTGACACGCGGGAATCCGACAATGGCTGCAAAATTCTCTGAATTGAAGCAGAATATGTCTGATCCTGAATGATATGGGCAAACTTAATTGATGTGTGGGTTCCAATGCCCTTGGTCGGCACATGCCTCACAGCAGCCGTGACGCTCGTCCACTGCGCCGTTTGGCATTGTTGTAATAGTCTGATGCCTGTTGCACGGAGCGATGACGGGATTGCTCCATGGCTTCGGGGAGGGGAATGCCACGATTGGCGGCTTCGGTGAGATAGCCGGAGCGCAGACCATGGGCAGAAAATTCCGCAGGGTCGAGACCCGCCATTTGCGCGCGCCGCTTGACGATGGCGTTGACGGCACTGGGTTCCAGTGCCCGCGTGGAAACATTGCCCCATCGATCGACTTTTCGAAACACGTTGCCTTTGTCGATCCTGGCTGCCTTCAGCCATCGGGTGAGGGCATCGACGGGACGTCCGGTCAGATAAACAATTTCATCCTGTTCGACGCCACTGGTTTTGGTACGGCCAAGATGGATGCCAAGCGAGGGGAGGGGAGAGCCTTCTTCATCGGTGACAGGTGCCTGTTTGACGAGTTGCTCTGTGCGCAGGCCTGCTATTTCGCTGCGTCGGCGGCCACCGGAGGCAAAGGCCACCATCAGGATGGCCCGATCACGCAAGGCGGTGAGATCCTCGCCGGAACAGGTTGCCAGCAGCTTGCCCAGAATATCGCCGGTAATCGCATTGGCACTCTTGCGGCTGCGCGGCCGGTTCAGGGCGCGCACCGCAAGCCGGATTGCCGATTTGACGGAAGGCGATGAAAACGCACCCTCCAGGCCGCGCCAGCGGGTCAGCGTCGACCAGTTGGCAAGACGGCGGCGCACGGTTGCCGGTGCATGCGGTCCCGACACGCGCAGAAAGCCTTGTCGGCGCAATTCCTCTTCCACGTCGGCTGGCATGCCGTGATCGGGTTCAATCTCGCGTTGCTGCGGCCGCCAGAGATGATGGGCAACGAATTTCAGGAGCAGGGCTTCCGGCGCCGGAAAGGGGAGGGGGCTGCCGGTTGCGGCCATTGACCATGCTTCGAGATAGGCCAGATCCGAGGTCAGCGCACGCAGCGTGTTTTCGCCCATGCCTTCATTGACCAGATGGCGCAGCGTCTCGACATCCTCATTCGTCAAAATCTCCGCGAGCATGTCGCGCCGGTTCATCGGCAAAACGGCGTCACGACACGAAAGTGATGAATCTGTCCGACTTTTGAGAACGCATACAGAACCTCACGTCGGCTTGAGCGTTGATGCCGTTGATTTCTGGGCTTTGAGCGCTTGGTAGAGAGCGGTCTTGCCGATCTTCACGCGGGCGGCAGCTTCACGGACATTCAGCCC
>NZ_VDGD01000017.1:0-62150 GCF_024701725.1 Ochrobactrum sp. XJ1 | reverse complement strand
AATAATCTTCATCGTTGCGGCATATATCCTGTATCGCAACTGGACCGGCATCTGATAACTATGCAATTGGCAGCCTTTCACAGCTTTGACCAAGAGAAGCATGAATGGACACTCACTTTTGATTGCCCGACGCCCCGGTATTTCGAGTTGTCCAATGAACCGGCAGTATTCAGGGCAGAATTTGAAACCGTTATCATAAAAGAAAAAAAGCTATTGTTGCCAATGACATAACCACAACCGCCAGCCATCCCAGACTAACCATCCATATGGGCGCGGTCAGCCGCCCCATGATGCGTCTGTTGGTCACCATTGCCAACAGGATTATCATCAGTGGAGTAGCCAGCACGCCATTGAGAAACGCGGACCAATATAATGCGCGTATTGGATCTATTGCGGTCAAACTGAGAACGACGCCACCAATCGTGGCGATCGCGATAGTACCATAGAACGCCTTGGCTTCGCGAGGAGGCCGATCAAGGCCCTCTGGCCATCGAAACATCTCCGCAACGGCGTAGGCTGCTGAGCCAGCCAGTACGGGAACTGCGAGCAGTCCGGTGCCGATAATGCCGATTCCGAAGGCGACAAATGCGAACTCTCCGGCGATCGGTCTCAGCGCCTCCGCAGCTTGGGCCGATGTTTCGATTTCGGTGATACCGTTCGCATTGAGTGTTGACGCGGTGGCAATAATAATAAGCAGCGCGATGATATTTGAGATTGCCATACCGATCAAAGTATCGATCTTGATCCTAGTCAGTTCGATGCGTGCTGTTTTGGGAGACGCGATTAAACGCTGAACATGTCTGCGATGCAACTCTTCAACTTCTTCCCCTGCCTGCCAGAAAAACAGGTAGGGGCTGATCGTTGTACCAAATACTGCGACCAGAGCCATGGCATGCTCCTTGTCGAAAACAAGGCTGGGTATGAGTGCACCTTGCAAGGCCACGCTCCACGGTACATTCACTGTCATTACCACTGCAGCATATGTAAATAGTGAAAGGGTTAGCCATTTAAGAACTGAGGCGTAGTGCCTATAGCTCACCATGACTTCGAGCGTTACGCATAAGACTGCAAAAGCCAAAGTGTAGAGGGTCTTGGGGCCGTCGGCAAATAGTCGCACAGCGGCCCCCATCGCTGCAAGATCTACCCCGATGTTGATGAAATTTGCGAGGAATAACAACACAACCGCCCCACGCAGTAACCAGGGCGAATAATGTCGGCGTAAGTTTTGCGCAATTCCTTGTCCGGTTACAATGCCGATACCGGCACTCACACCTTGCATTGCGGCCATTAAAGGATAGCTGAACAGCATGGTCCATCCGAGCGCATATCCAAACTGCGCTCCGACCTGGCTATAAGTTGCGATCCCGCTCGGGTCATCGTCCGCGGCGCCGGTAACTAATCCCGGCCCCAGAACGCGCAGGAAAGTCGTGGGCTGACGTGGATGCCCATCGTGGCAAGAGGGGGAGCTGTGCTGTTCCATGTGGGCTCTGCTGCGTGGTGCACGCGTGCTTCAGGGTCATAAACAGTGGCAGTGTGGTTCTAGTACATTTCCTGCGCCTCTTGAATGATTAGAAATGCTCTATTCATTTGCGTTCACACGCACCTTCTACTGAGAAGTCATTTTACATTTTTCGGGATACGCTTGTCATTTTTGTAGTCTACCTTACGATGAGTACGGACTTTTTTCCCAACGTGACGATCTCATTTGCTTGACTTCCAAGAAGCAGGCGCTGCGCACCAGAATATCCGTGGGTAGCAACAACAATGAGATCGCATCCGATGGAATCTGCTGCTTTTAAAATAGCATCTGATGGTATCGGATTGACCAGATGCAGAACGTTGACTTCGAGATCAATTTTCCGCGCTCTATCTTGGGCATTCTGAAGAATTTTTTCTGCGTATTTTCTCCAGCTTTGATCATACTTATCTACGATGGCTTCATCATCGAACATTCCACCAAAGATACCTGCGCTGCTGTACGGTGCAGTCACCGTTGCCACTGTCGCATCGCAATTCAAAGCTTTTGCCAGTGATAGACCTTGCTCAACACAGCGATTCGCAAGATCGGAACCATCGGTTGCGATCAGGATATGCTTGTACATATCGAACTCCTTTATCTCAGCGAGAAATTGACTACCAACCACTGCCTAGTAGAGCCGCCCACCTAGTATACTCATGGGCAACTGTTCGAAATCAGGTATTCTTCCAATATTTCCGTATAAATTGTATCAAAATCCGTGAACATACAAAAGATACGCCATTGTTGGTAACGGAAACCTATTCTGGCTAGCGCTCGTGGACAAAGGTTGACTGCAGAATCGCTTTTTGATTCAAGGCTGCCATTTGGAGGCTGCTTTGGGCGAACGGATAGGTTTGACAGACGAGGAATGGTCGGTAATCAGTCCGCTTCTACCTGCTGAAAGTGGGCGTGGATGCCGCCCTGCTCAGGACAATCGGCGTTATTTCGAAGGCACGCTGTGGATGGCGCGTACAGGAGCGCAATGGCGGCATCTGCCTGATGAATACGGCAAGTGGAACAGTATCTTCCGCCGATATCGACGCTGGGTCGAGACCGGTGTTTTCGAGGCAATGCTTGAGACACTGGCCGAACTGGTGGAACGGGAGCGAAGTGCCGACATGATCGACAGTACCGTCGTCCGGGCACACCATTGTGCAGTCGGCATAAAAAGGGGACTCAAGAGACCGAGGCGCTTGGCCGATCGCGCGGCGGTTTCACAACCAGGTTCCATGCCCGGTGCGATGCGAAAGGCCGACCGCCAGGCTTCGTCCTGACGCGCGGACAAACGCATGATACTCAAGGCTTCGCGCCGTTGTTCTGGATGATCTCCGACCAGATCGAGGCGCTCTTCGCCGACAAAGGGGTACGACGCTGACGCCATTCGCGAAGAGATCGCCAGCGCCAACATCGAGGCCGTCATTCCAACAAAGAGCAACAGACGCCACCCAGTCCCGCACGACAAAGCCAAATACAAATGGCGTAATCAGATCGAGCGCCTCTTCAACAAGCTCAAGCACTGGCGACGGGTCGCAACCCGATAGGACAAGACCAAGGAATCCTACCTCGGTTTCGTCGCAATCGCTGCAGTCAAACTATGGATACCCTTTGTCCACGAGCGCTAGAGGGCCACCATCAGTTCGTGTCCTCTGGAAGGGCTGGCATATGGACGATAAAGGCGCGTACAGCCTGTTCTTGACTGGCAATCTGGAAGTGGAGTTGCATAAATCCGTTGAAGAGGCCGCCCGGTTGATGCGTCTTGGTCAGGGCGCAGCAATGTGGCCAGCGGCCTTAGGTTTCTTGAAGCCAGATCATGGTTCGTTTGGTCGGCTTCGAATACGTATATCCCATTGACATATCCCATTTGATTCACTATCTACATCATATCACTATGGATAAAACTAGGAGTGACGCAGATGGAGCAGGGAGCAGTATTCCAGAGCAACCGGAGCCAAGCTATCCGCTTGCCAAAAGCAGTAGCATTGCCTGCTGATGTGAAACGCGTCGATATTGTTGCTGTGGGGCGCACTCGAATCATAGCACCCGCTGGTGAGGTCTGGGATAGCTGGTTTGATAGCTTAGAGGCGACTTCCGACTTCATGAATGAGCGTGATCAGCCTGCTCCACAGGAACGCGAGGCGTTCTAATGCTGAAGTACATGCTGGATACAAATATATGCATTTTCACGATCAAGAACCGGCCGCAGCAAGTGCGCGAGGCGTTCAACCGCTTCCACGATCAATTGTGCATCAGCTCAGTCAGTTTAATGGAGCTGATTTACGGGGCGGAGAAGTCTGCCCATCCTGAAAAGAACCTTGCAGTCGTGGAAGGGTTCGCAGCTCGCCTTGAGGTGTTATCGTATGATGAACCGGCAGCAAACCATACGGGCCAATTACGTGCTGAATTGGCCCGCAGTGGAACTCCAATCGGTCCATACGATCAATTGATTGCTGGCCATGCTCGCTCGCGTGGCCTGATAATCGTTACAAACAATCGCAGGGAATTTGATCGTGTTCCTGGCTTGCGAGTAGAAGACTGGACTGATTAATCCCTAACGTATGTTCACCGTATTCATTGATAATCCAGGATGATGTATTTCTGTTCACGTTACTGACGGGTCGTGGGTTCAATTCCCTTCAAGGCGAGACAGAAGCATACTTACTAAAGCGCTTTCTCAATGATTAAACCAGCTACGCTTACTCGTTGTTCGAAACAAGTTTAAAGTTCCTCCGAGATCCTGCCGATAGAAAGTCTTGTTCCGTGTATCGCTGAAGCGATACTGTAAGTCTCGATGCCGCTGGTCTTTTCCGCGTGCCACACGTAGGCGGATCAAAATGCCCGTTTCTCAAGTGGTGCGTCTTCAAGACGGACTTCGGATTGCCTCAGACCAGCTCAGGAGTTCTGCGATAGATCGGATTCCAATCGGTCAAGGATTGTCATCGCGTGGGCAGCATACTCACTGATCCAACGATCATGTACACGCTTGATGGGCAGGGAATTGAGCAGATTCCACCGCTCGCGCCCGTCACGCCTGACGATGATCAGGTCCGCGTCCTCAAGCACCTTCAGATGCTGCATGACAGTGCAGCGGTCCATGTCCGCGAACATCTCGCATAGCATACCGGTAGTGCGCGGCTCGTCCTTTAGCCGATCGAGGATGGCTCGTCGGCGTGCATGGGCCAGCGCCTTGAAAATCAGGTCGTCCGTATCGCTGCTTGACATGTTATAATTCTATAACATATCATGGCTTCACGCAAGAGGAGATCAGCTATGAAGCCTGAATTCAGGGTATCTGCGCGCATTGCGAAGCCAACCCCCGAGGTGTTCGACGCCGTCGTCAATCCCAGCAAGCTTAGTGGTTACTTCACCACTCTTGGCGGGGCGAATATGCCACTTGTCGCCGGGGCGACGGTGGTGTGGTGGGGCAAGGTTCCAGTCGAGGTCAGCGAGATCGTGCCTGGCAGGCGCATCGTACTGTATTGGGAAGGCGCGAATGCGACCAAAGGGCCTGAGCCCTACAAGACGCGCATAGAGATGAACTTCCTGCCACTGGAGGACGAGGCAACCCTCGTGACCATCGCCGAGACTGGCTGGCGCGAGGATATCCAGGGGCACCGCGCCTCCTACATCAACTGTGAAGGCTGGTCGCAGATGCTCTGTTGCATGAAGGCATTCCTCGAATACGGCGTCAACCTGCGCGAAGGTTATTACCAATCAGAGCTGAGGGGCGAGCCAGCGCTCACCCCCACCCATGTGCACCCGAAAGGCAGCAACTGAAAAGGAGAGGACATGACTACGAAACTCTATGGCGGCATCGATATCGCCATCAAGGTTCCGTCCCATCACTATGAGGCGATGATCGCGTTCTACAGGGATACTATCGGGCTTAAACCGATTACGGAAAAGATGCCGGACGTCGGTTTCGAGCTCGGCCCCAACAAGCTATGGGTCGCAGAGGCTCCGGAGATGAGCCAGGCGGAGGTCTGGCTGGAACTGTTTACCGACCAATTCGAGGATGCGGCCGCCTATTTGTCTCGCTCTGGCGTTGTTCGCTGCGATGCTATAGAGAAGCTGCCGGAGGGCTTCAAGGGCGGCTGGATAACCAGTCCGGCCAACATCATCCACATGGTTCGTGAGCCGGATGCGTGGTGATTAGTCTTCGTACGATATTCGCTAATTGAACGCGAGCGATTTCGGCGCCCGTCGTTGAAGGTGGGCGATATCGTCATTCACAATAAATTCTCCATACTCAAACAGCCTGTGGAGCCTGAGATGATCGAAGCAGCAGGCACACGATGTTCCTGCTGCCATCCAACTCAGCTTCAATCCCACAAAAGGCCTGCTCCATGAGGAGAGCCTATCTGGGAACGGCCCCTTCGCTGAGGTTTGGAATGCCATTGACGGTAGCTGCAATCTGTTCACACCAGTGGAGTGCCAGAACTACTCAAACGTGTGGGGTATTTCAACATGTCTATGGCTGGCACTAAGTCTGTCGTCAGATGCTGGAAGTCTTCAACGATGATTTGTCTCAGTCAGCGTCCAGCCAGCATCTCCTTCAGGTTATGCAGATTTAAATTGTAAGCAAGGTACAAGCCTTTGCTAGTCGAAAACTCCAGCGCTTTGAAAGCTAAAAGGATAACTCCGCAAATGTTGACGAAAAATTGCAACTGATCCCCCAGCTTTTGCAAACCACAAGCCAGTGCACAGCGATAGCGCTGACCGCGATTGACCTGGAAAGTCTCCATACAGTGGGCCAAGCGAAACGTTCAGGAAGAGTGTCATCAGTTGCGGCAATCTCAATTCAGCGAACATCAGGAAAAAATGAATTACCTATCGCAGCCCTTGAGTGCACGGGAAAAGCACAGCGTCTCTGAACCGTTCATCAACACGGTTTTGCCATCAGAGTAGCCGGCTTTCTCTGCCACGCGAATGGATGCGAGATTGTCGGACGAGATCAGACAGACGCTGCGTTCGAATCGGTTCTGTGCTTCCAGCCAGGCCAACGCGGCGCTAAGTGCTTCCGATGCATAGCCTTTTCCGCGCGACGAGGGCGAAAGCACCCATCCAGCCTCCGGAATGCCCCGTAACGACGGATCCACGTCTCGGTGAAAATCAGCAAAACCCAGATCTCCAACATAAAGGTTCGTCGCCTTTTCCCGGACGGCCCAATACCCGAATCCCAGAAGCGGCCACAGCCCCTTAAAGGCCAGTAGGCGCATCCACGATTCTCGAAGTGTAGATGGTTTGCCGGAAATATGTTCCACGACGGAAGGCTCCGCCCAGATGTCGGCAAGACGTCCGAAATCCTCAGCCTCATGCCCGCTCATAATCAATCGTTCTGTTTCCAGAACTGGTGCGGCGTCATTCGGCACACTGCAATGTTTCATGCAACCAGCCTTTCAAAACTAGCCCACAAGTACTGTAAATATGGCATCGTAAAGTTAAAGGTTCTGTTGCAAAAAATCGATTGAAGGCTGAGAGAGCGCTAACAATTTACAGCGAGACTTTTGATGAGCGATTTTAAGTGGCGTCATTTTCGGGGTGAAATCATCCTTTGGGCGGTCCGCTGGTACTGCCGCTATGGGATCAGCTACCGGGATCTTGAACAGATGATGGGTGAACGGGGCGTGCCCGTTGATCATTCCACGATCTATCGCTGTGTTCAGAAATATGCGCCGGAAATCGAGAAGCGGCTGCGCTGGCACTGGCGCCGTCCGCAATCGACGAGTTGACGTGTCGATGAGACCTATGTGAAAGTTCGCGGTAAATGGACATATCTTTATCGAGCCGTCGACAAGTTCGGCAACACGATCGATTTCTATCTGTCGCCGACGCGCAATGCCAAAGCAGCCAAGCGATTTCTCGGCAAGGCTTTGAATGGCTTGAAGGACTGGGAAAAGCCAACGGTCATCAACACAGACAAGGCGCCGACCTATGGGATCGCAATTTCGGAATTGAAGGCCGAAGATAAGTGCCTTCTGCCTTTGGTCCGACTACGCCGCAGAAATGACGGCTGGAAAAGGCAACCGCCGCGCGCCCGTGCAACCAATCACAAACAGCTTGGCAACACCGTTTCCAGTATCTTGTCGTCAATGAGGTGCTCGCCAGTTCAGTGCGTATCGGGTGAATCGAAGCTGACCGCTGCGTATCAACGCGCCCTTGTCGACCAGATCCTGCAAATCGCGGGTGGCGGTAGCGCGTGAGGTCTTTGTTATGGCCAGATAGTTCTCGGCACTGAGGCCACCGATAAAGCCATCCGGTCCCGCTTCGAACAGACGCGCAATGACTTTCTCCTGACGGGGATTGAACGCTCCCCTGAACCGGTCGTAGAAATGTGCCTTGGCGATGTAAAAGGCGACGCGATCCAGCGTAGTTTGTTGAGCAGTCAGCACGGTTTGGGAAAACCATACCAACCATTCGGTGACGTCGAGGGTCCGCTGATGGGTTTCCAACTGATCGTAATAAGCCTTCCGTTGCTGTTCGATGGTGAAACTGAGCATGATCAGGCTCGGTTGCCCCAGCGATTGGCCGAGCGCTTTCTCGGCCAGTGCGCGACCAAGTCGTCCATTGCCGTATTCGAACGGGTGAATGCTTTCGAACCACAAATGGCTGAGCCCGGCGCGGGTAAGCGCGGGGAGGGGCGTACTGCCTGTCAGAGCACTTGCGTTGAACCACGATATGAACTGATGCATTTCGTCTCGCACCTGCGCTGATGGCGGCGCCTCGAAATGAATCGTCGGACGGTCCAACTGGCCAGAGACGATCTGCATAGCGTCGGAATGGCTGCGATAAGCACCTATACTTTCCAGATGCCGACTGCCTGTCATCAACATCGTATGCCACCGAAACAGAGTGGCGTCATCAAGCGGCAGGGCATAGGTGCCATAAACGTCGACCATCATTTCCGCGATCCCGTGTTCACGCGGTTGCACCGAACGCCGGTCCGTGTCCAGGCCGAGTTGTCGCCGCAGTGATGACTGGACGCTCAAGCGGTCCAATGTTTCGCCTTCGATCGCGCTCGTCTTGATCGCTTCGTCGCTCAAGAGTTCGATGCGCAACCGGTCGCGGTCGTCGGGATCGATGTGACGCACAGCGCCGATGACTTCGCCGGAGGAGAGCAGAAATCGCTGTTCCAGTGCCGAGAGTGCAGACGCGTCATAGCGAAAATGCGGCCAATCAGGCTGTGTCCAGTTCCAGGGCATGAGCGATAACATCCATTTCTATCGCTCACTATATCAGATATTAATGAGTAATAGAAGTCGCCCCTGATACTCACCGCCCTGTTTGTGGAGAATATGTTGTGCGTCCGCTTTGCGCTTTTTTCCAGACATTAGCGTAGCATTCTCACGCGTTCCAGAGCCGGTCGTTCCGCTTTTTTGCTGCTAACTAACATGATGGGGTGGGAAGCGGATGAGCGGGTTTAGGGTTCGAGTCTTCGTAAGCGGACCTTTAACTGGTCGGTGGCCGCGGCAGACTTGAAAGCGCATTGCATATAATGACGTTCCAGGGCAGCTGAAAAACCCACTTCGATCTAATTGGGACGCAGCGCCTCAAAACTGATAATCTCGTCGTCCCTATGCGGTGCTCTTCCATGCTGGTAGTTGCCTGACACCACTATATCGACAAAGCCCGTGCGCTGCAGCGCCATCAAGAACTCTTCGACTCCCCACCACCGCAACTTAAACAAATCGAGTTCGGATTTCACAAGATTTCCATCTCGCCAGAGTTCATAGCGCAGATGGGTCAGTGTGGTTTGCGCGATATAGTCGGTTTCAACCCGATGATCTGTGAGTGTTAGCAGATCTCCGTCCTGGGTTTTCCAACTTCGGACCGAACCGGTCGGCCCAAGAAAACCGCCTATGGGATCGAGGTCTATGATTAATTTTGCCCCTGGGACCAGGCAATCATAGAAGCGCCTTAGCACGCCGGTCGCCGATGTCAGATCCGTGATCAGCTGAAACGACCCCGCCGGAATGATGACGGCAATAAAGCTTTTGCTATAAGAAAACTCTTCGAAAGTCTGTCGTGTCACGCTTGCGGAAAGGTTTCTCTTCCTGCATTCGTCCTGGCAGTAACCAAGCATCTCGTCAGACGCATCGAACCCCTCTATCGAAAACCCGGACTCAAGCAGCGGCACATAAACACGACCGTTGCCGACAGCAGGTTCGAGGATCGGACCTTCGGCGCCAGCGAGCCGTCGCTGATAATATTCCACGTCGCCGAATGAACGCCCGACCGGTTTATCCAGATTATAGACCCAGGAAGCCAGTGTTCCGTAACGATTATTCATTCCAGCCTCGTAGGATCGATTTAGCCGTAGCACTTTCACCATACGCGAAATCAACCGCGATATATTTAAAGGAAACGATCCTGGCAAGTTTTAAGTGACTAGAAGGGGCTGGAAACCCTGTCGGTGAAGCGGCCACTCTGGGTTTAAGCGACGTCCAATTCTTGACACTGCGTAATCTGATCTGCGCGTTTGCGAGGTGGTTCCCTGAAGAAGTTATAGTGGACGCAGACAGTCGAGCACGCACAACTCAACCGCGTTGTCTGCCGACGCCCGAGAGCTGGAACTACATGGTCCGCCTATATCGGCCCCAGACGCAAATTCTCGACGGAAGCTGGAAGTTCCCCGTTTTGGAGGAAGTGAAATGAAGCGTCGCACTTTTCTTGCAGGCGCCACCGCATTGATGGTGCTGCCGTCACTTCCGGCTTTCGCGCAGAAAGACATCAAGACTGTCGCCCGTGAGGCTTACATATACACCTATCCGATGGTGAAGATCTACCTCACAATATATCAATACGCACTGGAATCGGGCGGTAGCCAATATAAAGGGCCACTCAATACTCTGGTCAGCATCGCCAGGGTCTACACGCCTGAAGATACGGCAATCATCACGCCGAATTCGGACACTCCCTATTCCTTCATCGTCTTCGATCTGAGAGCGGACCCCGTCGTGGTGACGATGCCGCCGATCGAGAAGAACCGCTATTATTCGCTGCAATTGATCGACCTCTACACCAACAATGTCGACTATCCGGGAACGCGAGTTGACGGCAATGGCGGCGGCGATTTTCTGATTACCGGCCCGGACTGGAAGGGCGACGTGCCGAAAGGCATAAAGCGCGTGATCGAAATGCCGACTGCACTCGCCATAGGCATCGTCAGAACACAACTATTCTCGCCTGCCGATCTCGACAAGGTGAAGGAAATCCAGGCAGGCTATAAGGCCGCACTTCTTTCCGCCTATGCAGGAACGGTTGCTCCAGACGCTCCTCCGGTCGTCGACTGGATGCCCATCTCGGATGATCTGATGGTCACGAACTAATGGCAGCTCGCTGCATTCCTGCTTCAGTTTGCTCCCCCTTATCCGGACGATCAGCGGCAACGGGGAAATATTGACAAACTCGGGATCAGGGAAGGGGGGACATGGCCCGGGGATGATCTTTCAACCGAAACTGTGGCTCTGATGAAAGAGGTCGCGGTCGCAACGGAAAAAGAAATACGCGACGAGGCTGCACGGTTGACAGATTCTTCAAAGACCTTCGGAACGCCTGAATTCATGAAGGGTAGATACTTGACGCGAGCCGCGGCGGCGCAGGGCGGCATCTATGGTAATTCCGTGCAGGAAGCGCTCTATGTCATATATGCTGTCGATGCGCAAAAGGCCATACTTGACGGTAAGTCCGGAAAATACACACTGACATTCCGGCCAGAGACATTTCCGCCGGTCGATGCCTTCTGGTCACTGACCATGTATGACAGAGCCGATCAACTCCTTGTCGCCAACTCAATCAACCGTTACCTGATCAACTCGGCGATGCTTGCGGACCTCAAGAAGAACGACAAGGGGGAGACAGCCATCCATCTGCAGAATGATAGCCCAGGACCTGAGTTGGAATCGAACTGGTTGCCAGCTCCGGCCGAAATCTTTTATGTCGTCATGAGGCTGTATTTGCCCAAGATGGAAGCGTTGGAAGCACGGTGGTCACCGCCGCCAATCGAAGCTCTTCCGTGAAATCTCATGCCCAAATTATCTCATGTCAACTTTGGAGATCGACGACTTTTACAAAGCTCTGTGACAAAGATCTCCCATTCAAAGGGAGTCTTATGCCTTCCATCGTCAGACGGTCTAGCCTTCGAGCTTTTGGATATTCTAGAACGCGTCGAGGCGCTTGGCGTCGATGCCGCCGCCGCAACGTTGATCGAAGATGCTCGGGACCAGATCAGGCGTTCGGGAGACGAAGTCGAAGAGCGTAAGCGGGAGCGTGACGAAGAGACGGACAGCGATGCGGATTGGACCCATATTGTAACGCAGAAGAAGGAGGATGCTATCGTTTCGGCGGCCCTTCCAACGACCCGCTCGATATTCGACGACGTGGACAAATAGAGACCTAACGGGTTCGCCAAGTGGCCAGGTAGAAGCGAAGAACGACCGGTGGAGGCTGGACGCTCAAGCAGTTGGCGAGTTTCTTGAAGAGGTCGGCAGATTAACGGCGGTTATTTGCGCAAGTGCAGCGGAAACCGGCCAGTCCGCTGTTGGCCCCATTCAAGACCATGTCACCCGTTCGAGCTCATCAAAACGGCCGATCAAGCGGATGGCGTTATACTCTTTTTAACTGTGAAAGGGCTCATAAAGAGCAGCGCCCGCTTTGAGGGCCGCTAGTTTGAGCCGCTTGTCTCGGGTCCAAAGTGATGTGCGCTGATCAAGTAGGACAGAAGCGAGCAAGTGAGCATCCGTGTAGCCAATACCCATGCTAAAAACGCTATGCCTCTCAATGAGAGTCATAACCTCGTCGTTGGTTGCTACGATAGCCTCACGCTGTGCGCGGAGAAAAGTTAACACAGCGGTCCTGTCGCGTAGGCTGCCCAAAGCAAGTTCGCCAATGACTGCCGGATGGCAAAGCAGAAGATCGTTACCAATAATTTTTACAAGATCGTTATCACCTCGGCGGAAATGATCAATCCAAATGGAAGTATCTGCTAATATCACTTATTCACTGAGCTCCGACGGCGGGGGGCGGCTTCAGCGTCCGGCATGGTACCTCCAAGAGCGATAAGCCGTTTACCAGTCTCGACGCGCACGAGTGCTTCTAACGCTTGGCGGACCAAAGCGGCTGTCTCCTTTGTGCCCGTCAGGGATCTGGCTTTTTCCAAGAGATTATCATCAAGAT
The DNA here is from genome assembly GCF_024701725.1 of Ochrobactrum sp. XJ1. NCBI lineage: Bacteria > Pseudomonadati > Pseudomonadota > Alphaproteobacteria > Hyphomicrobiales > Brucellaceae > Ochrobactrum > Ochrobactrum sp. XJ1. The sequence goes on along the minus strand of NZ_VDGD01000017.1, from coordinate 49,459 downwards.
TAATGGTTGAACGCATAAAACTACCTCCTGCAGTTGAGTCAATTTATCACCAAATGGTGCTGATTTCAACACCTGGGTGTCACTCTGATTAACATGACGTGGCTAGCGTGAGTTGTTATGAGGAGGCTCGGCATTCTCACACTCCTGACTGGTAATCATAATCACCGGTCTGGCCTAGAACGTTAAATGGATAGGTAGCTAGTGAAGATAACATTGACAAACTTTGCCAATCTGCGATTTTAATTGCAGTGAAGGGAGAATTTGATGGTAACGATGAACGTATCGCTCCCTCATCCTATGAAAGAATGGGTTGAGGCTCAGGCCAAAACGGGACGCTATTCGAATGCGAGTGACTATGTGCGCGATTTGATCCGCAAAGATCAAATGCGCAGCGATAAGATCGCAGCGATGCAGCGCTTTGTTGACGAGGGTTTACAAAGTGGCCCAGGAAGTCGTTCACAGGATGAACTCTTCGCAGTGGCAGTCGCTAACGCCGAAAATCTCTGAAACGCAGCTGATGGAATTTAAACTCTCTGTTCTTGCGGAAGACGATATCATTGCTATCGCCGAGCAGGGTATAGCAATGTTTGGGCCTGTGCAGGCGAAACGCTATCATGTAGAGTTGTTTAACATGCTGGATTTAATTGCAAACAATCCACAAATAGCACGTGCACGTGAAGAAATTTCTCCACCTGTGCGGGTGCACCCGTTTAAAGCCCACCTCATTATTTATCAAATTGAAACAGACGGAACAGTTTTTGTAATTCGGATACGTCATGTATTTGAAGATTGGGCCAGGGATTCGTTTTAATCTTTGCTTTGATCGTTTCAGATTTCGATGCAGCATGGCCTGGATTTCATACACGAGATGAATGTTTCTGACGCGGAATCCGAGCAGATACGCTACAAGCCGTTATCGTCGCAATCGGCAGTAGGCTCGTAGTCGTCGCCCAAATCGTGGCTCATGGGGGGACGAAAACTCGACTTAAATAAAGTTGCCAGTTGGAGTTTATTCTGAATAATTATAGTAGCTCGTTCAGAGCTATAGCGGCATCACCATCGATGATGAGGCCGTTGACGATGCCACTTTTCAGCAGCGCCTTAGCTGCTGCCGCTTTTTCCTGCCCGGCGATGAGCAGCACCACCTGAACCTTTTTCAGTTCGGCAAAGCTGAGAGCGATAGTGCGCTGGTTCATCTCGTGCTCGACCTGTTGCCCGTCTTTATCGAAGAAAATACCGTTGGTGTCGCCGATTGCACCGGCGGCACGCAGGCCTTTCAGTTCCGATTTGCTGAGCATGTTCTGGCGGCGTAACAGGGAATCCTCTGTCAACTCGCCAGCACTGATGAAGCAAACCGAGGCCGTGCGGGCGATCGCCAGCGCACGCGCTACAGAACGCTGCGAAATGAGGACTTTTCGGTCGTCTGCGGAATCAGCGATGAAGGGAACCGGCAGGAAGAAGCCTTGCCCACCCGTCCGCCGCGCCAGCATGTGCACAACTTCAAACGGATTATAGGCGGAGTTCGCGGTCAGCGATCCCATGACGGAAATGAAGCGCGCCTGCGGTGCGCGTACACCTGCAAGTTGCAATGTCATCTGCTCGATGGTTCGGCCCCAGCCGGTGCCGATGGTCGCTTCCTCATTGTCGGCCAGAAAGCTTTTCAAATAGGTGGCGGCGGCAACACCCACGGCACGGAATGAAACCTGCTTGCGGATTTCGGATGCCGTGTCTTCATCGGCGTGAAAGCCAAATGGCGGCGTTGAAATACAAAAATCCAATCCATGGCGGCGCATCAGTTCGTTTTCAACGGGCAATGTGCCTGCGTTCTGGTGGTCGATGGAGATGCTGACAAGGCCGCTCTCGCGGGCTTCGCCCAGTATTTTGTTCACGCGCGCCCGGGTAAGACCCAGCCGAGATGCAGTCGCCTCCTGGTTGAACCCGCCAACGTAATAGAGCCACGCCACGCGCACCATGAGGCTGTCTTCGGATTCACTCATCTGTCCCTCATTCAATTCCTGTACGGTAAATTACAAATGTATTTCTGTTTGACATTTGTAATACGACGACGCTTAATACCAATCGTTCCGGCGGACAAGAGCGCGAAAGAGCGGGCAGGTCAATCGGAATGGAACCTGAAGCAAAGGCAGCCGAATGGCGTTTCTGGAGGAGCAGAGACCGGCATTCGCCAGTGCGACGGGTGTGGAGGAGTGCGGAACGGCGATGACGCCCTCCGTAACAGGCACTGACCAGCTCGAACTGAACTGCATGTGTGCCGGGAAACAGCAATTCAAAGCCAGTTGTGGAGCCAACCACATGGCTTGTGGGAGGAAAAAATGGGTTCGGGACTTTTCAGGAAAACCATGGCTGTCGCAGCTCTGGCCATGCTTATGGGCACGGCAAGCGCGTCGGCCACCAGTGTGGCCTGGGTGCATTCCAATGCTGCGGCGCAGTCCGAGCAGCGCGCAAAAGCGGGCTTTGATGCCTGGCTCAAGGAAACCAACAAGGATTGGAGTATCAGCGTCCTCGATAGCGGCGGCTCGGGCGAACGCACCGCGTCGAACATTCAGGATGCCGCGTCGCGCGGTGTGGACGCTATCATCGTCAGCATGTCTGATCTGCGCGCATCGCGTGCAGCCATTGATGCCGCTGTTGCGGCCAAAATCCCGGTTTTCGCCATTGATAGCGGTCAGGTCGACGGCGTTGTGGTCGATGTCACCACCAATAACTGGGCCATGTCGGCCGATGTGTCGCCCTACTTGCTCAATGAAATGGGCGGCAAGGGCAATCTGATCTTCCTGCGCATGGCAGAGCACCACGGCACCCGCAAGCGCGGCGATGTGATGGAAACCGTGCTGAAGGAATATCCGGAAGTGAAGGTCATTGCCGAGCACAATATCGATTACACGGCCTTCTTCGAAGACACGACCAAGACCATGCAGGACTATGCATCGCGCTTTGGCGAAGACATCAATGCCGTCTGGGCGCCGTGGGATGAGCCTGCACAGGCAGCCATAAATGCGCTGAATGCCGCCGGATTGAAGAATGTCAAAGTCATTGGCATTGATGGCCATCCGCAGGCTATCGAAGAAGTCTGCAAGCCTGACAGCCTGATGATTGCAACGGTCTCGCAGCCATTCGAAAAGATGGGCGCGCAGACCGGCGAATGGATCGAGAGCATCGTGGTCAAGAAGGAAGATGCTGCAAAGGTCATTCCGTCGAAGACTGTTTATCTCGATGCGCCGCTCGTCACCAAGCAGAACTGCAAGGACTTCCTCCCGAAGAAGTAGGCAAGCCCCCAAAGTTGCCTGCATCTGGCCGGAGCGTGAACGTTCCGCGTTCCGGCCCCTTTAGAGTAGATTGAATTCATGGGAGTTCTCCGATGGCGGTAAGCCTGTCGCAGATCGTTATGTCCTATCCCGGAACGCTGGCGCTGGATCAGGTGAGCGCCGAGTTTCGGTTTGATGAGGTGCATGGACTGATCGGAGAAAACGGCGCCGGAAAGACCACTCTGGTCAGTATTCTTGGCGGTAGCAAAAGCCCGACTTCGGGCACGATCACCATTGATGGCACCGAGGTGAAGCTTGCAAGTGCCGGTGATGCGCTGCGCAAGGGTATCGCGCATGTGTCGCAGGAGGGCAGTCTCGTTCCCGGCTTGACCGGCGCGCAGAATATTCTGCTGGGTGACGAGCCTCGCATGGGCCTCGGTGTCATAGACAAGCGCAAGCTGCTGTCGCGCGCCAATGACTTGCTCAAGCGCTGGTTCCCGCAAGTTTCCATCGACCTCGACGAGCAGGTCGATATGCTGCCTATGGCAGATCAGAAGATCATCGAAATTGTCCGCGCACTGCGTGGCAATGTCCGTCTGCTCATCCTCGATGAACCCACGGCAACGTTGCCCGCGCGCGAAAAAGAGAGCCTTTGGGAGATCATCAAGACTTTACCGCAGCAAGGGGTCGGTATCGTTTTGATCAGCCATTTCCTTTCTGAAATCAAGGCATTGAGCGATAGAATTACAGTTCTGCGCGATGGTCGTCACATTGCGACGCTTCAGGCTACGGAAGCAAGCGAAGCCGGGTTGATCGATATGATGCTGCAACGCTCGGGTGGCAAGACGGCGATAGCGCAGGAAGCCAGTGACAATCGCAGTTTCGGTCCTGTGGTGCTGGAAGTCAGCGATTGGCAAGCCGGTGGTCTGTACGTTGACAAATTTTCCATCCGTGCGGGCGAGATCGTCGGGCTGATTGGCTTGACTGGCGCTGGCCATTTTGGCTTTGCCCGTTCGCTTTATTCGGCGAGCGGCGTCACCAGCGGCACCTGCCGTTTTCAGGGTGACACGATTGCCCGGATCGATGCGCGTACCATGCAGAAAAAGGGTGTTGCGCTGGTTCCGGATCACCGCATGGAATATTCGCTGATCGGCGATTGGGATGTGCGTGAAAACCTTGCCATGGTGCATCCGTCCTTTGCGGCCTTGGGCGGCACAGGCGTTCTGTCGATGCGCCGTGAAGCGCAGGAAGCTGACCGCACCATTCAGCTTCTGAACGTGAAGGCGCATTCGCGCAATCAGTTTGTGAAGGATCTGAGCGGCGGCAACAAGCAGAAGGTGTCGATCGGCAAGTGGCTTTACGGTGCAGACGACCACTACCGGTTGATGATTTTCATCGAGCCGACGGAGGGTGTCGATATCGGCGCGAAGCGTGAAATTCACGCACAGATGCGCAGGCTTGCCGACAAGGGCGTGGCCATTCTGGTCACCTCGTCCGACCTTCTGGAAATTGCCGACGTGGCAGACCGCGTCATCCCCTTCGTGAATGGCTCTCCGGGTGCGGAAATTCCGCGTGAGGCCTTTTCCGAAGCGAAGTTTATTGCCGCAATGGCAGGAGTTATCCAATGAATACACAGAACCCCGCCGTTGCCCCGCAATCGTCGCGTCATGCGCAGAGCTTCACCAAGAAGCTCAAGGGCGAATGGCTGCTGAAATATTCGACGCTCTTCGTGTTGCTGCTATTGTTCGCGGGCTTCTCGTTGACGGTGGACCGTTTTCTGACAGCCAATAATCTCCTCAACATTCTTCAGCAGATTGCCATGCTCACCATCGTCGGTGCGGGTCTGACCTTCGGTTTTGCCGCGCGCGAAATGGACCTTTCGGTCGGCTATATGGTCGGGATGGCGGGCATTTTGGTGCCGCTGCTGCTGGTCGCGGGCACGCCACTGCCATTGGCCTTGCTTGCTGGATTGGGGGCAGGGTTTGTCGTGGGGGCCGTCAATGCGGCGCTCGTCACCCTTGTCGGCGTGCCTTCGCTAATTGCCACGCTGGCCGTCGGCTCCATTCTTTATGGCATCAACTTTCTGATGACCGGCGGACGGGCGATTTATGGTGGCCTTCCGGCCAGCTATCTCTGGCTGGGACAGGGACAGCTTTTCGGTATTCCCGTGCTTGCCTATGCAATGGTCATCGTCGTGTTTGTCGCCTGGTTCATCATGGAGCGCACCGTCTTCGGCCGCTACATTTACGCGGTCGGTGGCAATCTCAAGGCTGCCGAACTTTCGGGCGTCAATGGTCGCTTCTATCGTGCGGCTGCGCTGATCGTCTGCTCTATCTTTGCAGCGGTCGCGGGGGCGCTTTTGGCGGCGCGCCTCGGTTCCGGCCAGCCCAATGCCGGTGAGCGCTATCTCCTCGACGGCCTAGCTACGGTTTTCATCGGCATGACCATGTTCCGACCCGGCACGGCAACGGTTGCCGGAACCTTCTTCGGGGCGCTGTTTATCGGCGTCATCAATAACGGCCTCAATCTGATTGGCATGGACACTTACATCCAGAGTATCGTGAAAGGCCTCATCATTCTCGTCGCGGTCGCGGTTGTTTCGCGCACCACCAAACTAAAGCTCCTGTGAGGGCACTGAACCGGACATCATGAAAAATTTGCAACAGACAGGTCTGTCGGAGGCGCACGTGCAAAATCCGAGTAATTCCAATCTTCTCGAACTCTATAGAACGATGCGTCGCATCCGCACTTTCGAAGAACGCGTCGGCGAGCTCTTCGTGCGCGGCCAGACGGCAGGTTCGATGCTTCACCTTTCCATTGGTGAAGAAGGTGCCGCCGCCGGTGTAAGTGCTGCCATGCAGCCGCAGGACACATTCACGACCCATCATCGGGGCCACGGTATCTTTCTGGCGCGTGGCGCTGATCCGAGGCAGATGATGGCCGAAATCGGCGGCAAGGAAACAGGCTATTGCCAAGGCAAGGGCGGTTCCATGCACATTGCCGACATGGCGCTCGGGCATCTGGGTGCCAACGCCATCGTCGGTGGCGGTATTCCCGCCGTCGTTGGCGCGGGACTATCGAGCAAATATCTGAAGAAGAATTCCGTTTCGCTCGCTTTCTTTGGTGACGGTGCGATGCAGCAGGGCATTCTTTATGAGAGCATGAACATGGCGGCCCTCTGGGGTCTGCCGGTGGTGTTCGTCTGCATCAACAACCAGTACGGCATGGGAACGCGGGTCGATCAGGCCACCGCCAACACGGCTTTCGATCAGCGCGCGCATGCGTTCGGCCTCAATGGGGCTGTTGTCGATGGCATCGATGTCGAGGAGGTCAAGAATGCGGCTCAAGGGTTGATCGACGATGCGCGGCTCGGCAAGCCGGGCTTCCTGTCGGTCACCTGCTACCGGTTCTTCGGTCATGCGCGCATGGACAAGAGCCCATATCGCGCAGAGGCAGAGGAACTTGAAGGACGCAAGAAGGATCCGGTGAAGTTTACCCGTGATCGGCTTGTCTCGTCCGGATTGGCGCAGGAAGCCGCACTCAACGCCATGGATGGCGACATCACGGCCGAGATGGACGCCACCATCGATTTCACTGTCGAGTCCATAGCGCCGCCGCTCACCTCCATGTTCAAGGATGTTTACGCGGTCGGCGAACCTGAGCCCGAACCCGTTCGCACCCGTATCGACCGCGTACTTTCCAAGGATGAAGCATAATGGTTGCCATGACTTACCGCGACGCGCTGCGCAAAGCGCTGGATGACGCCATGGCGGAAGACAACACCATCGTCGTGATCGGCGAAGAGGTGGGGCGCTATGGTGGTGCCTATGGTGTCACCAAGGATCTCATTGGCAAATACGGTCCTGAACGCCTGATTGATACGCCGATCTCCGAACCGGCCATTGTCGGTGCTGCGGTTGGCGCTGCTATGACCGGGCTGCGTCCGGTTGCCGAGCTGATGTATATCGATTTTCTCGGCATGACGATGGACCAGCTCGCCAATCAGGCAGCCAAGATCCGTTATATGTTCGGCGGCCAGATCGGCGTGCCGATGGTTCTGCGCACCCAGGGCGGCACCGGACGTTCCGCTGGTGCCCAGCACTCGCAGAGCCTCGAAGCCTGGATCATGCATACGCCGGGGCTGCGTCTCGCCATGCCAGCCACGGTTCAGGACGCTTACCATCTGCTGCGCCAGAGCCTGACGAAGCCCGATCCTGTGGTCTTCATCGAGCACAAGGCGCTCTACACCCGCAAGGAAGAGGTCGATCTCGACGCCGAGCCGTTGGCATGGGGCAAGGCCGCTGTGCGCCGAACCGGCAAGGACCTCGTCATAGTCACCTACTCGCGTCAGTTGCATTACGCACTCGATGCTGCCGATAAGTTGTCCGCCAAGGGCATTGAAGCGACGGTCATCGACCTGCGCACGCTCAATCCGCTGGATTTCGACACCGTGCGCGAACATGTCGAACGCGTCGGCAAGGCGATGGTTGTCTCGGAAGGCGTGATGACAGCCGGTGTTGCGGCAGAGCTTGCCGCTCGCATTACCGAGGAATGCTTCGACTACCTCGAACAGCCGGTGGTACGTGTTGCCGGTGAGGACATTCCGATTTCAGTTTCGCAGGAGCTTGAAACCGGTAGCGTTCCGACGACCGATTTCATCCGCTCCGTTGCCGAGAGAATGTTGTCATGAGTGAACGGATTTTGAAAATGCCGCGCCTTGGCGAGACGATGGAGGAGGGTAAGATAGTCGGCTTCCTCGTCAAGCCGGGCGACAGTTTCAAGCGCGGGGATTCGATCATTGAAATCGAAACCGACAAGACCGTAGCCGAGTTTCCGGCATTGGGTGACGGCACGCTCAATGAATGGATCGGCGCTATTGGCGACCATGTGGTTGTCGGCGCGCCTCTGGCCCGCATCGACATCCGCACTGGACCCGATTGGACCAGCGACGGTGAAGATGAAGCGCCGGAAGCCCAAGCGGCGACCGCTCAAGACGTTGAAGCAGCTCAGGATTTGGTGGAAACTTCCATCGCCAAACGTACCGCTTCGATAAGCAGCGGCGAGCGTGTTCGCGCAACGCCGCTTGCTCGCAAGGTTGCTCGCCAGAATGGCATCGACATCAATTCGCTTTCGGGCAGCGGGCGTCGGGGACGGATCGAGAAGGAAGACGTGCTTGCGGCTTCCAGCGGTTCGAAATCCAATAGTGTTGTGCATTTTGTCGATCTTGCAAATGGCCGTGTCGCCTATCTGGATCAGGGGTTGAAGAACAGTCGTACAATCCTCTTGCTGCATGGTTTCTCTGGCGACCGAACGACCTGGAGTGGCATTGCAGCGGGTCTGCGACGTGCGAATTGCCGCGTTATCGTGCCTGATTTGCCTGCCCATGGACTGACGACAATTGATGCGGCGGACGCGGCTGAACTCAGCGCCTTCCTGCCTTCGTTTCTTGATGCTCTGGGAATTGCCGAGGTTGACGTCGTCGCGCATTCTCTTGGTGCCGTCGCTGCGGCGCAATTTGCGGATGCCCATGCAGATCGCATTTCGAGCTTGACGCTTATCGCGCCTGCTGGACTTGGTTCTGAAGTCGATGCTGGCTTTATCTCCGGTATGGCCAATGCAACGACGGCTGGCGAAGTCAGCCATCTGTTGCGCCGGATCGCGGCCAAGCCAGTGGAGCTTTCACCCGAACTGGCGGAGGAGTTTGCGAAAACCATGGCCAAGGGGCGTCTCAAGACGCTTTCCGCAGCGATTGTCGGCCCTTCGGGGCAAACCTCCGACATCGTTCCGGCGCTGGAAAAGCTTTCCCGGGCAAAGCCGGTGCGTGTTCTGGTTGGTCTGCTGGATCGTATCATCCCATGGCAACAGGCGACCGCATTGCCATCGTCCATTGCCATACATTTCCTCGGCCAGTCCGGCCATATGCCGCAATGGGATCAGTCCAAAGAAGTGCTTGATCTGATTATAAATTCCACGGGAGGCTCGCATGACTGACGATGTCAGGCTTCGTCTGAAAGAAGCGCAAGTACGGCTTGGCGCTTTTGCAAAATCAGCACCCGAACTGATGAGTGGCTTTGCCAAGGTCAGCAAAACCGCAACGGCGGCTGGCGCGTTTTCTTCGGCGCAGCGCGAACTGATTGCTGTCGGCATTGCCGTGGTCAAGGGGTGCGAAGACTGCATCCTCTACCACGTGGACGCAGCAATTCGGCACGGCGCAACCGAAAAGGAACTGATCGAGGCGCTTGAAGTCGCCGTTGAAATGGGGGGCGGTCCGGCAGTCATGTATGCGGGCAAGGCGCTGGAAGCATTTCGCGGCCTGAGTTGAAAATTGCGCGATGAGGCATGCGAAGACTGGAGGAGTTTTCGCAGCCGCCTCGGGAGGAATTGAATGGCTTATTTTCTCACTGCCGACGGAGGAACGGAAAGCATCCGGGCGCGGGTTTATGACCTGTCCGGCGCTTGCCTTGCAAACGCGGCGGTTCCCTACGAGACGAAGTTTTCCAGCGGCGCGCGCGCAGAGCAAAGTCCGGAAGACTGGTGGTCATGCTTTGTCCAGGCCGCACGCAAGGCGATAGCGGAATCGGCTATCGACCCGTCGGCAATTGAAGCGATCACGCTGGCGACGACCAGTTGCACCGTCGTGGCTCTGAATGCGGATGGCAAGCCGCTGCGTCCGTCGATCATCTGGATGGATGTTCGCGCAAGTGCCGAGGCGGATGCCGTGCTTGCCACCGGTGATCAGGCCTTGCAGGCCAATGGCGGCGGGAGAGGGCCTGTTTCAGCGGAATGGATGATCCCGAAGGCGCTGTGGATCGCACGCAATGAGCCGGAAATCTTCGAGAAGGCAGATACAATCTGCGAGTATCAGGATTTCATGACCCTGCGCCTGACTGGTGAAAAGGCGGCGAGCCTCAACAATGTTTCGCTTCGCTGGCACTATTCGACAGATCGCGGCGGCTTTCCGGTTACGCTTCTGGAGAAACTCGGCCTCGGCGCTCTGCTGCGGAAATGGCCGTCCCGCGTGGTCGCGCCCGGGGAAGTTATCGGTGGGCTTTGCGCTTCGGCTGCTTCCGCATTGGGCCTTTCGCAGAGCGTAAAAGTTGTGCAGGGCGGAGCCGATGCGCTCATCGGCATGATTGGTCTTGGCGTTTCTAAACCGGGTCAGCTTGCGCTGATAACCGGTTCATCTCATTTGCAATTTGGTGTTGCGGACAAGCCTTTGCACGCACCGGGCATTTGGGGTAGCTATCCCAACATGGTCTATCCGGACCGCTATATTATCGAAGGCGGTCAGACTTCTACCGGCTCGATCATCGCATGGCTGGGACGCATGATGAACGGTACTATGGATATGGAAGCGTTGAACGCCAAGGCGGCTGCGCTGGAGCCGGGTGCAGAAGGCCTTCTCGTGCAGGACCATTTTCAGGGTAACCGCACACCCTATACCGATGCCTTGTCTCGCGGCGCAATTGTCGGTCTGACGTTGGCGCATGAACCGCACCACATCTTCCGCGCCATTATGGAGGGTATCAGTTTCGGCACGCGCGCCATTCTCGATGCGATGGCCGAGGCCGGTTATCGTGGGCAGGAAATTACGGTTGGCGGCGGGGCTAGCGCATCGCCGCTCTGGCTGCAAATCCATGCCGACACGGCTGGGTTGCCGGTCTGCGTGCCGCAATCGCGCGATGCGCCTTCTGTCGGGGCTGCGGTTCTCGCCGCGCATGGGGCTGGCCATTTCGCAAGCATTGATGACGGCATTGCCGCGATGGTGAGGCCGGGCAAACGCATCGAGCCACGCCCGCGCGAGACCGCACTCTACAATGAAATCTACCAGCAGTATCGAGCACTCTATCCGGCGCTGAAGGCCGTACAGGCTGCCTGAGGCATTGTGGCGGGAGGACGAAATGCTCAAAGATTTTCAACTGGCTGGTAAGCATGTTGTCATAACGGGTGGCGCAAAGGGTATCGGGCAGGCCATTGCCGAGCTTTTCGTTGAAGCTGGCGCGACGGTCATCATCACGGACCGTGATGAAGCGGCGGGCAAGCAGACGGTCGCGGAGCTCAATGCGCGCCGTCCTTCATCTGCAAGCCTCTACATTCTGGATGTTACGGATCGTGATGCAGCAGAGCGAACCGCCGAAGCGATTGCTACCGAGGTCGGCGTTCCCGACGTTCTGGTCAATAATGCGGGAATTGTTCGCAACGGCCCGGCGAGTGAAACGTCCGAAGCAGACTGGCGCGCCGTGATCGACGTCAATCTTAACGGCGTCTTCTATTGTGCGCAGGCCTTTGGCAAGCGTATGGCTGCTGTGGGGCGCGGCGCCATTGTCAACATCTCTTCCATGTGCGGCGAGATTGTCGTCTATCCGCAGCCGCAGGTTGCCTATAACGCTGCCAAGGCGGGGGTAAACCTCATCACCAAGTCTTTGGCTGTTGAATGGGCAAAGCAAGGCGTGCGGGTCAACGCGGTTGCGCCGGGTTACACTGCAACGGAGCTCACGCTTGCTGGCCGCAGCAACGAAGAATGGTTTTCAACCTGGATGCGCATGACGCCACAGGGGCGGCTGGGAGAACCACGCGAGATCGCGAATGCCGTTCTTTTTCTGGCGTCCGACGCCGCAAGTTTCGTGACGGGAACAGTACTCGCCGTAGACGGCGGTTACACTGCGCTTTGATTTTGGGAGAATGAGATGACTGAACAGGCAAAAATTGCTCTGGTCACCGGCGCAAGTCGCGGTATTGGTCGAGCTATCGCAATTGGCATGGCCAAGCGCGGCTTCGATGTGGCGATCAACGATATCGAACGTCAGAAGGATGCTTTGCAGGAAGTGGCGCAGGAGATTGAGGCTACAGGTCGTCGTGCGCTGGCTGTTTATGCTGATGTGAGCAACAAGGCTGACGTCGAGGCCATGGTCAAGAAGACGGCTGATGTATTTGGTCGTATCGATGCAATCGTCAACAATGCTGGTATTCTGATCGCCAGCGATGTTGAGCACCTCAAGGAAGAGCATTGGGATAGCGTTCTAGATGTCAATGCGAAGGGAACGTTCCTCGTCGTGCAGGCTGTGCTGCCTTACATGAAGCAGCACAAATACGGTCGTATCGTCAATATTGCTTCCATCGGTGGCAAGCACGGTGCACCGGAACAGGCCCATTATTCGGCATCGAAGGCTGCCGTCATGGGCTTCACCCGCGTTCTTGCGCAGGAGGTAGGCACCTACGGGATTACAGCCAACTGCATCTGCCCGGGGATTATCCTGACCGATATGGGGCGGGTCAATCTGGATGACTTAGCCGTGCGCCAGTCCTGGCAGGAAAAGACCGCCATGCGCCGCATCGGTAATCCGGAAGACGTTGTCGGACCGGTCGCGTTCCTGGCGTCCGATGATGCGGCTTTTGTGACAGGACAGAGTCTGAACGTGGATGGTGGTATCGTGCTGACCTAGAGCGGATCGAATCTGTGTTATTCGGTTCAGCATACGTCAATGGCTGTAATGAGGAGAGCTTGTCATAAGAACCGGTGCCGATCTCTCAGTCTTGATCGCGACCGCCGCCGCGTGGCTTCTGTTCGAAACAGAACCCTTGATTATCTGTTAAACAACGAATGAGGAGATATTGTTTATTGATGTGTTTCGGTTGTATTTATATTGATATTAATGGCACTATGTGACCATTGCGGCAGCGCGCACCACATTCAACAAAGACGAATTTGAAAGCGATAGGGTGATCGGAAAACTTCGGTCAATCTCTTCCAAGAGATATTTTGCCCAAACACAATAATTATCGCGGAGAACGGATGTTTCTCCGCTTTGGAACATCTATCATCCGCAGAGACAATTTTTAGACTGCGGATCATGACATCACCCCATGGGTTATGCCATGAGAGTCTCAATATCGACTGGCAATCGGGTAACGTCATCGAGCGTTTGAGTTTGATTTCTGGCTGTCATTTTTATTCTAGAATCCTGATTCAAAATGAGGAATTGTGGCTCGTTCTTCGTTAGCCGTCAGAAACGGACACCGTTTCAGTGCCTTCTTATTTGAGATAGTGAATATGAGGCCGTCCGCTATAGGGAGAAGGTTCCACACGCGCATCAATCGAGAAGACTTGCTTGAGAATATTCTCGTTGATTACTTCCTCTGGTGTTCCCGAAGCCACAATCTTTCCAGAGAGCATAATGATCAATTCATCGCAGAACATGGCGGCATGATTGAGATCGTGCAATGCAATGATAGTCGTGATCGGTAGTCCGGAAACCAGCTTCAACAAGTTCATCTGGTGCTGAACATCCAAGTGATTGGTCGGCTCATCAAGTATGAGCTCCTTTGGCGTCTGCGCCAATGCTCTTGCTATATGGGCACGTTGCTTCTCACCGCCGGACAGGGTTTGCCATTGGTCGTTCCTCTTGGCCATCATGCCGGTAAGTTCGATAGCATCTTGTACAGCTGTCTCATCCGCACCCGTCCAGCCCGAGAACATTGATCTGTGTGGAAAACGCCCAAGTCTTACAACGTCCAGGACTTTCAGACCCGCGTTTGTCGTGGCGTGTTGTTCAACAAAAGCCACACGCTGCGCGACGCTACGCCGGGCAACCGTATTGATATCTTTTTCGTCAAGCAGGACATGCCCGGAATGGGGGCGTTTTAAGCCCGCGATCAGACGCAGCAGGGATGTTTTTCCAGAACCGTTCGGTCCTAAAAGCCCCAGCATCTTTCCAGGCTTTGCTTCGAAAGACACGTCATCGATTATCGTTTTCTTGCCAATTTTCCAGACAAGATTTTCGGCTCTGATCGTCATGATGGGCGCTGAAACCGGTATAGAATGATCGAGAAGAAAGGCACGCCGACAAGTGCTGTCACCACGCCGATGGGGAGGACCTGTTGCGGTATCAACGCGCGTGAGGCGATATCGGCCAACACCATGAAGATAGCACCGACGATGGCGCAGGCGGGCAACAACCTTATGTGTAGCGGACCGACAATGAAGCGTGCAGCATGAGGGACAACGAGCCCGACGAAGCCTATCGAACCGACCATGCTGACGATGGTGGCTGTCATCATTGCTGTGAGCGCAAAGAGAACAGTGCGCGCACGGGCAACATTCACGCCGAGCGATGAGGCGGCTTCATCGCCGAAAGCGAAAGCATCCAGAACATGGGCATAGAGAAGGCAGGCGATAAGACCGCAGGTGATGACCACCGACACCAGCATGAATTCTGGCCAGCGAACGCCACCGAAGCTGCCAAGGAGCCAGAACATCACGTCACGCGCCTGCTGCGCATTGCCGGATGTGGTGACGATGTACGAGGTCGCAGCGTTGAAAAGCTGTGAAGCCGCAACGCCTGCCAGAATGGTGCGATCCGCACCGCCCCTTGTCCCATTGGAGAGGAGCGCAACAAAGAAGAAGGCTGCAAACGCGCCAACGAATGCGCCTGCTGATAATGAAACTGCGCCAGCACCGATGCCGAGGATGACAACTGTTACAGCGCCGGTCGATGCTCCAGCCGAAATACCCAGAACATAGGGTTCAGCCAGCGGATTACGCAAAAGCGATTGCATGATCGCGCCTGAAAGCGCGAGGCCTGCACCGCAAAATGCTGCTACCAATGCACGGCTCAGACGGTAATCCCAGATCACCGTCTCATGAATGCGATTAATCTCGACAGAACTCCATCCCAGGCGATTGGTTATCGCTGCAAAGGTTGTCGATAAAGGGATCGGCAAGTCGCCAATACCGACGCTGATACCCACCACGAATCCGATTGCGATAAGCGACGCCAGCAGCATTATGCTGAAAGCGCCCCAGTGCCTTAAAGACTGGCCAGAAACACTCACTTGAGAATACCGAGCGCTTTTAACTGTTCGGCGAGCTGCTCTGCACCGTAAATCGTACGGATGGTCGGGTTCATGGCTTGACCATCCATGACGGCGATGGCCTTGTTCTTGACCGCTGGCATCTGGCTCACCGCAGGGTCTGTATTAAGAAACTGAATCTTGGCTTCAGGCTTGTCGAGCTCCCAACGATTACGGTCGAGATTCGCAACAACAATCACATCAGGGTTCGCGGCGATAATGCTTTCCCAACCAAGCGTCGGCCATTCGGCTTCTGCCTTGATAGCATTCTCGCCGCCCAGAACGTCAGCGATGAAGCTCGATGCGCCATTTCCGCCGCCCAAATAAGCGTCTGCGGATGGCGATGGGCTGGAGAACCAGAATAGGTAAGAAAGTTTCTTACCGCTTGCAGGAACGCTTGCGCGCAAAGCTGCCTCGCGTGCCTTGAAATCAGAAATGAGCGCCTGACCACGATCTGAAACATCGAAAATCTGTGAGAGTTCGTCGATTTCCTTATACAGAAGCTCCATGTTCCATAGTTTGTCGCGGCTGCCATACTCATCCTTGACTTGCTCTGTACTCAGACACGTGCTTGGCGAAAGATAGGTTGGAACACCGACCTTATCGAAATCGTCGCGCTTTGCGACCTTGCTATTTGGTCCGATCAGGCTTGGAAGGGCCGCCGCTACAAAATCCGGGTTCTCTGCAAGGATGGATTCAAATGTCGGGAATTCAACGGTCAGAAGTTTCACCTTGGAATTGGCAGCCTCGAGCTGCGGTAAAACCTTGCTTGGCCAGAACGCGGTTCCCGCCATTTTGTCTTCAAGGCCCAGCAGCAACAATATTTCGGCGCTGTTTTGACCAAGGCCGATAGCGCGTTCAGGCGCCTTTTGGAATGTAACTTTCGCTCCGCAATTATCCAGTGTCAGGGGGTACTGCGTGGCAGCTTCCGCTGGGTTGTTTTGAAGAGCGAACAAGGCGACAAAACTCGTAGCGGCCAGAAGGGTTTTCATTGCGGTCACTGATAATATCCCGAATTGCGAGTGGCGGTTTGCCGTTAGCCGTGTGAAACTGGCTTCTCTATAATCCGAATGATAATTTTGAAACAAGAGTTAATTAGTCTTGTTTATCCCTTGATTGACGAAGCAGGGCACCAAGAGACAACAGATTTTGTGCTTGCGGCGAAAGAAGGTCAAAAGGGATGGCTAGCGCTCGTACTTTATAAAAACGGGAAGTGTTGTTGCCACCTCGAGAGAAGTTTTTGACTGGCAATGAAACAGACTGTCGAAAAAATGCTTCGCGTTTTCGGCAGGTTGAACTGACCTATTAATCTGTCCGTATTTACCCAAAACACCCTGGCCAATATTTAACATGACGGTTACTTATGAAGTGAATAAGAAAGAGCACTCATATAACGGATCTCAAATAAGCCGAACTATCGCAAAGTTCCATATAACAGTCATCAATCGATGCGAACACCAGTGGTAGGATCAAACAGATGCATCCGTTCGAATGAGATACCCAGTTCGACGACATCGCCCACTGCTAGCGACATTTCGCTGTCGACCACAGCCATCAATTTCTCGGATCCAACCTCAAACCCAACATGGGATTGTGCACCGGTTGGCTCGATCAAACGCACTTTCGCCGGAATGCCGCCATCACGCTTGACTTCCAGATGTTCAGGACGCAGGCCTAGCACAACTTTGCCGCTTCTATCAGTGTCGCTGTCGGGCATTTCCAGTTTCGAACCGCTTGCCAGACGAATAGCGGCACCTGATGAACTATGCTCGACCGTCGCTTCAAGAAAGTTCATGGCTGGCGAACCGATGAAGCCCGCGACGAAGATATTGGCGGGTTTTGTGTAAAGTTCCATTGGCGTGCCTTGTTGCTCGATCCGCCCCTTGTTAAGCACCACCACTCTATCGGCCAGTGTCATCGCCTCAATCTGATCATGCGTGACATAGATCGACGTGATTTTTACCTTCTGATGCAGTTCCTTGATCTCTGCTCGCATCAAGACGCGCAATTTAGCATCCAGATTGGAAAGCGGCTCATCAAACAGAAAGACAGAAGGCTTTCGCACAATGGCGCGCCCCATTGCAACGCGCTGGCGCTGGCCTCCCGATAACTGGTGCGGTTTGCGGTCCAATAGGGCCGTCAGATCGAGCATCCGAGCTGCTTCCCCGACCCGATCCCGTATTTCCGCTTTCGAGCGGCCCGCAAGTTGAAGGTTGAACGCAATGTTGTCAAAGACAGACATATGCGGATAAAGCGCATAATTCTGGAAAACCATGGCAACATCGCGCTCACTAGGATTAGCACGGTTCACATTCCTGTCGCCAATATGCAGATCACCGGATGTGATTTGTTCAAGACCGGCGATCATGCGCAGTAAAGTCGACTTACCGCATCCCGAAGGTCCGACAAGCGCAACAAATTCAGCATCCGCAATCGTAAGATCGATGCTTGGAATGACTTCTACATTGCCATAGGATTTTTGAATTGAACGAAGTTCGACCGAGGCCATGAAGTCACCCTTTCTGCCGATTGGCCGGCGAAGACTGCCGATCCGCGACGAGAACTGCAAGATCGGGTCGATCCGTCGTCAACTGACCGATTGGCTTGCTCAACCAATGTTCTAGCTCAGTTTCTGTGTTTGGCACCCAACATCCAAGCCTTGGCGTCCCTACCTCCGCAACACACTGATCCAATATAATCTCCAGCAAGGTCTTCTCGAAGGCCAGCACCGTTGCAACATCGTTGCCGCGCTTGAGCACTTTTTCAAATCCACCGAAAAACTCCGCCGAGCGCCGGTCAATCGACATCAGCAACTGCTGGTCTGGAAATTTCATACGGACATCTTCCAGCACTTCCGGCACGAAGCAGGTGAGGAAGACACGATCCAGCATATTACGCTCTTGAGCAAGCGTGATGATCTTTTCGGGCATACCCGGATAGGGCCTTCCCCGCTCGTCGATCTTGATCTCCAGCTCGAGCTCCAGCTTGGTGGGAGCGAAGATATCCAGCACAGCCGCTAGAGTGGGTATGGTTTGACCGCGGCTGTCGTTCAAGAGGACTTTTCCAAGCGCCTCTGCGCTTTGCGCTTGAACCGGTCCTCTGCCATTGGTGGTGCGATCAAGCAATGGGTCATGGATCACAACCGGCACACCATCGGAACTCAAATGTACGTCGAGTTCCACTGCATCGACATCCAAAGCAAGCAGGTTTTGAAAGCCCGCGATACTATTTTCCGCCCACAGATTACGCCCACCGCGATGACCAATGATCTTCACCATTTTTGTATTCTCCAATTGTTCATTATTTGCCACTGTCGACGAGACCCTTCACGAACCATCGCTGCATGATGAGGATCACCAGCACGGGCGGAAGCATGGTCCAAAGCGAGGCGTTCATGAGAAGGTGCCATGTCGGAAGACCATCCGACTGCGGCATGACCTGTTTCAAACCGACAACGGCGGTAGCCATATTGGGGTCTGTCGTCATCAACAACGGCCACAGATACTGGTTCCAGCCCATCAGAAAGAGAATGATCGACAATGCCACGATGTTCGACCGGGAAAGTGGAAGCAGAATGCGGAAGAAGAATTGCATCGGTTTGGCGCCGTCAATCCGCGCTGCTTCGCACAGATCGTCAGGAATTGTCAGAAAGAACTGCCTGAACAAAAATGTCGCCGTTGCTGAAGCGATGATAGGCAGGATAAGTCCAGGATAGGTGTTCACCATGTTCCAGTTCAGCTCGACCGAAATGCCGAGCCAAGCAAAGATGATATTCAGCGGCAGCGCCATATTGGCTGCTGATTCATAGGTTGGGACAATTCGCACCTCAATCGGCAGCATCATCGATATGAATATCAGCCAGAAGGCGGTCATTCGGAACGGAAAGCGGAAATAGGTGACTGCAAAGGCGGCAAGTACCGACAAAGCCAGTTTTCCGACAGTAATTCCGAGCGCGACGATAAACGTGTTCACCAAAAGCTGCCCGAAACTGATCGTTGTCAGAACTTCCAGCGAATTGAACAAAAACTGGTCGCCCGGCAGCCAACTCATCGGGACTTTCAACACATCCTGCTGGCTCAACGAACCCGTGACCATCACGAAATAAAGTGGTAGGCAAACCAACACGATCCCGATTATGAGAACGGCATGGCAAACCACATCCAATATCGGTGTGCGTTCGTTCATGATTTACACCGCATAATTGACGCGCCGTTCGACCAGGCGAAACTGCGCGAATGTGAGGGCGAGAGCGAGGATCATCAAAATGACCGACTGCGCAGCAGAAGAGCCCATGTCCAGATTGACGAAGCCATCCTGATAGACCTTATAGACAAGGATCGAAGTCGCCCCTGCCGGTCCGCCTCGTGTGGTCGCATCGATAATCGCAAATGTGTCGAACAAGCCGTAGACGAAGTTGATGACAATCAGGAAGAACAGCGTAGGCGCGATCATCGGCAAGGAAATGCGCTGGAACCGTCGAATGGGTCCCGCGCCATCGATGGCGGCAGATTCCAGGATCGAACGCGGTACGGCCAACAGGGCGGCGACGATAAAAATGTAATTGTAGCAAATGTGTTTCCACGATGCTGCAAGAATGATGAGGATCATCGCATCGGTAGTGTTCTTCGTCGGGTCCCAACCGATACCCAGCATGTGCAGTATTTGCGCGATGGGTCCGACACGGGTGTTGAACAGAAATGCCAGCATTATGCCCGCAACTGCAGGAGCGATAGCATAAGGAAGCAGCAGGATCGTACGATAAGCGCCACGAGCACGAATGACATGGTTGGTCGCGAAAGCAAACAGCAACGCAACCGAAAGCGTGATTGCATTCTGCGCCAGCGTGAACCAGAGCGTCATTTTGGCCGACATCCAGTAGGACGGGCTGGCGAGCAATGCCGCAAAGTTCGAGAAACCAACCCATTGCACTGAACCGCCAAACGGATCATTGAGCTGAAACGCCTGGATTAGCGCCCTGAATGACGGAATGAAGAAGAAGAACAGCAAGACGAGCATTTGTGGCGCCAGCAATAGGACTGGCGTTTTCCATTCTCGAAAATGCGCGCGTTTCAGGCCGCTTTCCTGCCGCTCCCCCAAAGAGGAGGGCAGATGGAAAGCTCCTCCATCTTGTGCTTTCATCGCCTTATTTTCCTGCGCTTAGCTTTTCAAAGCGGCGAAGCACTTCATTGCCGCGCATGACAGCGGAATCTAACGCTTCCTGTGCCGGTTTCTGCCCCAATGAGGCTGCCATCACTTCTTCCATAATGAAGATATTGGCCTGATTGGAGTTACCGAAGCGAAAGCCCAGAGAATTATCGGAGTTTGGCTTACGCATAAGCTGTTCAATCGCAATGGCGCGGGTGGGATGCTGTTCGAAATAGCCTTCGCTTTTCAGCGCTTCATAGGCCGTCGTCGTAACGGGAACATAGCCGGTGTTTTTGCTCCACCACACCTGAGTTTCCGGCTTTGCTAGAAAATCGAAGAAAGCGGCAGCACCTTTATATTCATCATCAGAATGACCCTTCATTGCCCATAGAGCGCCACCACCGATGACGCTGTTATGTGCTGTTCTGTCCTTTTCATGGGGAAGAAAAGTCGCATTCCACGGGAATTTTGCTGAAGCCTCCACTGCTGCATGAGACGCAGTCGATGCAATAATCGTCGAACAGGTGCCTGAGGTGAACAACTGAACCGGCTGAATTCCCTGACCCGCGATTTCCATGACACCGCTCGAAACAAGGTCATGCATGCGCTTCACTTGACGGGTCAGAGACTTGTTGAAGACAAACTCGGTATCGATGCCGTCGATGCCATTGCGCTTTGTGCCATAGGGGTAGTCGTTCACGGCAGCGTAGTTTTCTAGAAAGCTCCACTCATAGTCACCCGGCAAAACCATGGCACACTTCGAAATGCCCTTGTCATGGATCGCGTGCAACTGTTGTGTCAGCTCATCCCAGTTATCAGCTGGCTTTTCAAAGCCTGTGGCCTTAAAATGATCCTGATTGTACCAGAGGATTGGTGTTGACGAGTTGAATGGCAGAGCCTGCAACTTGCCCTTGTCGCTATAGTAAGCGGCAACCGGTGCAATCACCGTACTCCAGTCGATAGTGTAGCCTTCCTTGGCCATCAGGTCGGCGACGGGTATTACTGCCGATGAATTCAGCATGGTCAAAAATGCGCGCTCATTGGTTTGCACAATGACCGGCGCGCGCTTCGCGCGATAGGCTGCAATCATCGCATTGATAAGCTCTTCGTATTTGCCCTTATTGACCGGGACAATTTCATACTCATCCTGAGAATCATTGAACTTCTTCGAAAGTTCATTCACGCGCTCATTGAGCACGCCTCCCATCGCATGCCAGAATTCGATCTGCGTTTTTGCCTCAGCCGTTATGCTGGACAGCATTGAACAGCCCAACATTAAGGAAGCCACTAAAAGACGCTTCATCGTATCCTCCCATCTCGATCAAGTGCTTTTAGATTGAGCATACGCTCTGATAAGCGTTTGTCCAGCCCATAATTGAAGCGTCAAAATGATTACCCATATGGCCCTTTAATAAGCTTATAATTGCGCTGGGCGCGCAAGGCGATATTGCTCTTCCAAACGCGCCGTGTTTATCATACGCTCACATATCAATCATTTTCTCATGAGTCGCTCGATGGTTATCACCCCAATGAACCCTGCCTCGCTAGCATTCGATCTGGTCATTTTTGACTGTGACGGGGTGCTGGTCGACAGTGAGATCATCAGCTGCGGCGCAGTGGCCGATGTGCTGAGCAGGCACGGCGTACCGACGGACCTCAACTATGCCTTGCGGACTTTCCTGGGACGCCCGGCGTCGGCAGTGACCGATGCCTTCACGGAACAAACAAACAAGCCACTCCCCGACACATTTGTTTCAAGCTGGCGAGAGTATCTTTTTACGCGCTTTGAACAGGAACTGGTTGCCGTTGATGGAATTCTTTCGGCGATTGAAGCTATACCACTGCCCCGCTGCGTCGCCTCATCTAGCGATGAGGAACGACTTCAGATATCATTGGGGCGAACAGGTCTACTGCCACTTTTCGAAGGCAATATCTTCAGTACAACGATGGTTAGACACGGCAAGCCTGCTCCTGACCTCTTTCTTTATGCGGCCAGACAGATGGATGTGTCGGCCCCACGATGCGTCGTTGTCGAAGACAGCCCCAGCGGCGTGAAGGCTGCCAAGGCAGCGGGGATGACGGCTGTCGGATTTACCGGTGGGAGCCACTATTCGGTGCTGGACAATACTGAAACATTGCTTAATGCCGGTGCGGATCACATTTTGAAGCGTGCTGCCGACCTGCCTTCCCTACTGAGAGAAATTTCCGCCGATGGCCGATAACGACAAGCCCAGACTGGACGATGCCGCAAGAGCGGGTTGGCTTTATTATATTGCCGGCAAGACACAGGACGAGATCGCACAGATGCTGGGCGTTTCACGCCCGACGGCACAGAGATTTGTATCGCAATGCCGGTCTGAAGGGCTGATCACGTTTCGGATGAACCATCCAATAGCAAATTGCATGGAACTTGCAGGCAGGATGTCGGAGAAATTCGATCTAGCTTATTGCGACGTTGTTCCCTCGGAAGGGACTTGGCCGGAAGGCTCAATGACCGTCCCCGAAGCCGCTGCCGTTTTCATAGAGCGGCAGTTACGGTCCAGAACTGCCATTGTGATGGCGCTTGGCACCGGCCGCACTATGCGCGCCACGGTCCAGCGCGTTTCTCCACTCAACGGCTCGGTCCATCGACTGGTGTCACTGGTGGGGCATATTGGCATTGACGGATCGGCGAGCCCGTTCGACGCCTTGATCAAGCTTTCGGAAACAGTCAGCGCACAGCATTATCCGCTTCTTTTGCCGCTCTACCTATCTTCGGTGGAAGAAAGGGACGCGTTGCTGGCGATTGAGCCGGTGAGGCGCGTCCATCAACTCGCATCGACTGCCGATCTCTGGGTGACGGGGATCAGCGATCTGGCGGCGGATTCGCCACTTGCAAAGGAAGGGTTTCTGAGCCGCGATGAGCTTTTTGAACTTAACAGGCTCGGAGGCGTTGGCGAAATTTGCGGCTGGGCATTTGATATCGATGGGAAAATCGTCGAAGGTGCCACGAATTTGCGTATCACCAGCGTTGCGCCGCAGATCAATGTGAGCAGACAACGTATTTGCGTGGCTTCAGGTGAAAGGAAAGTGCAACCATTGTTGTCTGCGCTCCGCGGCAACGTAATCAACGGACTCATTACCGATGAAAACACCGCGATGAGTTTGCTGGCCCGATAATCCAACACCTTAATAAAAGCCTCGTTTGCATCGGTTCGACATATCCCTGTCGTCGGCGCTCTCACATTGTTTAGGGTTCTGGCGCGCCGGGACGTGTACGTTAGAGCTGGTTCCAAAAAACGGTTGGTAAGTTCAATCCACGCCATCATCTCTCCATCCAAATGCTCGCCAGCAATATGAACGACGGCTTCTCCCAACTAATCGCTACTATTCTCTGCGGTGCAGGATTGTTTCTATCCATGCCACATTGACGGTCTGCTGCACAGATCAAAGAAGGCCTGTCGTAGCAATACGTAAACAAGCTTGATACGAATTTTGACTGGCAATCATCGCATCGCGAGAGTTCCTGGTTGGCTGACAGTCCTGTTCCATTCTATACGACGAAGGCTGTTTTGATATGCCGGCTTTTCACGGCACAATAGATCAGAGCGCAAATAATCGTCGATCAATCATCCTGCAAATCATTTGATAAACGGTACTACTCTTGCGCCTCTGCGGATGATAACAACTGTCAAGGATCATCAGTTGTGAAAATGGTATGGCTCTGAAATCGGCTACCCTTAAGGATGTGGCGGCACTGGCGAATGTATCGCGCGCCACGGCTGCTCGTGCACTCAACAGTTACGGCTATGTTGGTGATGAAACGGCGCGGAAGGTTCAGGCTGCTGCGGAGAAACTGGGATACAGAGGCAATCGGTTGGCTCAGGCTCTGCGCAGCGGGCAGTTGCCAATTATTGGCTGCGTTCTTGGCGACATACAGAATCCGTTTTTTGCAAAAATAGCCCATGATGTTGAAGTGCTGGCGCGAGAAGAAGGGCACAATCTCATCATTGCGAGCAGTGAAGAACAACTGGATCAGGAAAAATCACTGCTGGCCAGCCTTCAGTCATTGAGCATTCGCGGTTTCATCGTGGCGCCGACATCAGCCGAAGACAGTTCGCATCTGCAACGTCTTATAGACGAAAACGTACCCCTGGTCCTGATTGATCGCGCAGCGCAGGCTGTCGAGTGCGACAGTGTTGTGGTCGACAATGAAGGCGGCGCGCGCAAGGCCATTGAATATCTGATCGAAATGGGACATCGTGATATTGCGCTTTTGCAGGATGATGCACGCATCTTCACATCACGCGAGCGGTTCAATGGCTATAAGACTGCGTTGCTTGCCCATGGCATCGAACCCAGTGAAAAATTGATCTGCGTTGCACAGTCGACGGTTGAGCATGCCGTGGATGCAACTATCCGCCTGTTCAGTCAAAAAAAGCCTCCAACGGCACTTTTTACCGTCGACAGTTTGATGACGCAGGGAGCGCTTTTAGCATTCAGAGCAATGGGAATATCGATTCCCCACGATGTCTCTCTGATCGGTTTTGATGATTTTAATCTGGCGACTTTTACCGATCCACAGATCACAGTCATTGCCCAGCCCGTCTCTGAAATAGGTCGTGCTGCTGGCCGGCTTCTGCTTGAAAAAATAGCAGGCAAAAAGAGACCGCCGGAGAAAATAAGCTTTGAAACCAAGCTGATAGTCCGAGGTTCGGTCAGCCGACGATGAGCCGACGAAGCTTGATCTTGGGCCTGCAAAAAAATTTCTGAAACCTACTTGCCACAGGAAAAATCTTGTGTGCTAAATATATGTGAGATCGATCTCACATTGTCTCAACGAGTTTCAGGCGCAAAACCGGTTCGGGCTTTTCTCGAGTTTTTAACTGCGCAAATGGGAAGGTAGTAATGCTCAACTTCGATAAAGATCGCTTTGTGAAAATACAGGGCGGCGCGGTCGCAATCGCAGAGGATGTGCGCGCTTTGATGCGCAGGCTGCTCGACGATGGCATAGAGCGCATTTTGTTCATGGGAACTGGTGGCGTACAGTTTTTGACCGAGCCCGCAATCGAGATCGCCCGCAACGCAACTGTTTTCCCGGTGTCATCAGCGTTTTCCGCTCAGGTTGTTCTAGAGGCGCCCGCCGGGTTGGACGATAAAGCTCTCGTAATCCTTCCGTCGCTGTCCGGGACGACCAAGGAAAGCGTGCAACTTCTTGCATTCTTGAAGAAGAAAGGCGTGAAAACGCTGTCACTCACTGGTCACAAGGATACACCCTTGGGCCTTGATGCCAATTACAACTTCACCAATTTTGCAGAAGACGACACTTCTTCGGAATCGTTTTACCTGCAGACCCTCTTGATCGTGCTGGCGCTGCTGGCTGAACGCGGTGAATTTCCAGAATACGACGAAACCGTCTCCGAGTTGAAGCGCCTGCCGGAACTACTGGTTTCGGTGAAGGAGAACTTTGAAGAAAGCGCAGCCGCGCTCGCGCAGGAAATAAAGGGCGAGAAGTATCATATCTTTACCGGCGCTGGCACGGCGTGGCCAGAAGCTCACTATTACGGCATGTGCATTCTCGAAGAAATGCAATGGATCCGCACGCGTCCGGTTCATGCTTCCGACTTCTTCCACGGTACGCTCGAACTGGTTGAGCCAGGCGTCAGCCTGTTCATATTCAAGGGAGAGGATGCATGCCGTCCTTTGACGGACCGGGTCGAAAACTTCGCAAAGCGCTACACGGATAAGGTTCGTATTCTAGATGCCGCTTCTGCCAGCCTTCCAGGCATCTCCCAAAAAACACGCAGCCTGATCTCTCCAATCATCCTGGCAACCATGCTGGAACGTTTGAGTGCTCATCTGGAAGTGCTGCGCGACCACCCGTTGACGACGCGGCGCTATTACAAACGTGTCGAGTACTAAGAGCCGTCCCCGATCCGGTTCCGCCGGATCGGGTTCCTACATTCTGACGACATAAAGAAACAATAGTTAAAAGAGAGGAACTTCGAGATGAAATGCAAAACGCTTATGAGCACAACAAGCCTTGCTTCACTCCTGATGTTTGGATTGTTGGCTGGCAACATGAATGCAGCTCTCGCCAGTGACGCCGTGGTTGCAGAACCTGATGCTCCCGTCGAATATTCTGGCACGTTGAGCATTTTGACGAAGTTCGGCCTTCAGCAGCTTTCCCCCTACTTCGTCAACGCTGCCAAGGAATATGAGAAGCTTCATCCGGGCGTCAAAGTCGAGCTTATTCAGGAAAGCGACGATAGCGTGAAGGGGAAAACCAAGGCCCTGGTTGCGTCTAACTCGCTGCCAGATATCTACTTCACCTGGACTGGGAGCTGGGGCGAGAATTTTGTGCGAGGCAATCGCGCTGTCGATCTGACCAAGATTATTGGTCCCGATACGCCATGGGGAAAACAGCTCGCCCATGCTGCCGTCAGGGCATTCCAGTATAATGGCAAACTATACGGTATTCCGCTTTATCTGGATGCAAAGTTCATGGGCTATAACAAAGCCCTTTTTGACAAGGCCGGTGTGGCGGAACCGAAGAGTTTCGATGAACTGATCAGTGCATGTGCAGCTCTGCGCAAGTCCGGTGTGACGCCGATTTCGTTCGGTAACAAGGAAGGCTGGCCGGCTGTGCATTTTGCCGGACAGTTGCTTGCCTATAATGTACCACAAGCGACGCTTGAAAAGGATTTCAACCCGAAGACAGCCGAATATTCGGATGCAGGCTATGTTGAGAGCCTGACACAACTGAAGAAGCTCATCGACGATTGCTCGGACGGCGCAGGTACAAACGGCTCATCCTATGCTTCGGCATTGCAGCAGTTCAGCAACGCCAAATCCGCAATGTACTATCAAGAAATTATCGAGTTTGATCAAAGCACGGCAGATGGTGCACTGAAGAAGGAAGACTTTGGCTTTTTCAAACTTCCAGCAGCGAAAGACGCAAAGGGTGATGTCAAATCAATCGAAGGTGCACCCGAAGGCTATATGATCAATTCAGCTTCGAAGAACATTCCGCTGGCTGTGGATTTCATGAAGTTTATCACCTCGCCCGAAAACGGGAAGGTTTTGTCGGCCCCACCTTATGGGCAGCCAAGCGCCACTGTTGGCGGATATTCGGCTGAAAGCATGAACCCGTCTGTCGTTGAAGGTCTCAAGGTTATCGCGGATTCGTCCTATCTGATGCCGTGGCTTGATACGGCCAATCCACCGCGCGTTGCATCTGTCTGGCTTTCGGGCCTGCAAGCCCTGATTGGTGGATCCATGACACCGGAACAGGTCATGGAAAAGGTAAAAAAGGCTGCAGCCTCTTCCCGATAAGGATGTTATTGGCCGATGACTGTCATGAAGCGTGAATATAGAGGGGAGGCTGTCAAAAACGGCTTCCCCCTGCCGGACGGGTCGCAATTCGACAAGTCCGGTTTGCTGGCGAAGCTGCTGTCGTTCCGTTGGGTTCTGATCGCGTTCGTTTTAATCCTATGGTTTGTCTACTATCCCATCATCGACAACTTTATCGTCAGCACGACAAATCAGGATATTTTTACTGGCGAAACTGCCTTTGTCGGTCTGGATAATTATCGACGTCTGCAAGACGATCCGGTGATCTGGACGGCGATCTTGAACAACATGCTTTATGCCGTCATTTCGGTCGTGTTCCAGGTGTTCGGTGCATTCGTGCTTGCGGCGATTATTGAAGGCCTGCAACATGAAACATGGCGCAGGTTCTGGCGCGCTGTCTATTTCATACCATCAGCAATTTCGATCACGGTGACGGGGCTGCTGTTCTACTTTATTTATCAGCCCGATATAGGCCTGCTGGATTCCGCTTTTACCCATATGGGACTTGGCGCTTGGTCTCGGGCATGGCTGGGAGAAGAACAGACCGCGATCTACTCAATCATTGCCATGAGCCAGTGGCAGGGCTTTGGCTATTCAACCCTTCTATTTGCCATCGCGATCCAGAAGATCCCGCGCGAACTTTATGATGCGGCGACTATGGACGGCGCAGGTATGTGGCGTCGGCTGTGGAACATAACCTTTCCACTGACACGCGAAATGACCGGTCTCATGGTCATCGTTACGATTACCGGAGCGTTTCAGGTCTTCAACGAAGTCATGGTTATGACAGGCGGCGGCCCCAACAACAGCAGTCAGGTGTTGGGAACCTGGCTCTATCAACAGGGCTTTATTGAAAATGACTTCGGTTATGGCGCTGCGATCGCGTCGGTGATTTTTATCATCACGCTGCTGACCGGTTTTGGACAGCTCTGGCATACTAGAAAGCGGAGGGTGGAACTATGAGCAACGCCTCCTATCAGTCGCGCGAGATGCAACCCACGGATTTTGTGCAGACGCTTGTGCGTGTCTGTCTGGTTACTTTCCTCATTAGTCTTGGTATCGTTGTAATCTATCCGCTGCTGTGGATGGCCTTGAATGGGTTCAAGGCCAACTCCGAGATATTTGGTGAGCCGTTTGCGCTGCCAACAGGCTTCACGCTCGACAACTACATCTCAGCCTGGAACCAGGGCATCAGGAACTATATTGCAACGAGCATCATCGTCACGCTGGTTTCAGCTGTTTGTACGGTTCTGGTAAGCGCCTGGACTGCTTATGGCTTGACGCGATCCAAACTGCCGGGCAAGCCGTTCTTTGTGGGTCTGGTGCTTGGCGGATTGATGTTGAGCCCAACGGTTGCGGTTATTCCGCTGGTGCGGATCATGCAAAAGCTTGGTCTCTATAACACCTATTGGGCGCTTATCATTCTCTACACGGCGTTCCGCATCCCGTTCACCACGTTTCTTATTCGCGCCTATATGCTTGGTCTTCCGCGCGATCTGGACGAAGCCGCTGTCATGGACGGGGCAAGTGAAGGTCAGATTTTCTGGCGTGTGACCTTACCTCTTTGCAAGCCGATACTCGTCTCCTGCGTGATCCTGCACGTTCTGTTTGCCTGGAATGAATATCTCTTCGCCATGATCTTCACCAGTGGTGCGGATGTGCAGACCCTGCCAGTCGGCCTTACATCAATCATGGCAAAACACGGAACTAATTATGCCGTTGTCTTTGCTGCAATGACACTTTCGGCACTTCCGATCCTGATCGTCTTCTTCGCCGCACAGCGTTTCTTCATTCGCGGGCTGGCGGAAGGCATCGGCAAATAGCGTGGTGGAAAATGTTAAAACGTGAACAGTTGATCGGTGCCAACTTTTCGTTCCAGCACTATCCCTTTCAATGGGTTGTCGAACAGCTTCGACTGATGGGCTTTCAACGTATGGAGCTATGGGGAATAGCCCCCCATCTTGATCTGTTTCATGCTGACCGTGCACGGCATTCAGGTGTCCGGTCAATTCTGAATGATAACGGGATCAGCGTGCATTGCTTCACCCCGGAACAGGTTCTTTATCCGGTCAACATAGCCTCAGGCGACGTAGCTTATCGTGAAAAGAGTGTTGAATGCTTTCTGCGAGCAGCCGATTTCAGTGCCGAACTGGGTGCGAGCTACCTCTTCTTGACACCCGGACGGGGTTTTGAGTGCGAGAGCCGCGAACGCGCGTGGAACCATTCGCTTCAGTCGTTGGAGAGAATTACGACACATGCGGCCAATCTGGGGCTTCGATGTTTGCTTAAGCCCCTACAGCGCACTGAAAGCAACATCGTCAATAATGCCGCCGATCTTGAACGTCTCTGGCAGGATCTGAATGTGGAAAATGTCGATCTGGTACTTGATCTGGTTGCCATGGCAGCGGCTGAAGATAAGGTCAGTGATTACTTTTCGAGATTTGGCAAACGTCTTGCCCATGTTCATGTCGTCGATGGAACATCAGCGGGACATTTGGCGTGGGGGGACGGAAACTTGCCACTTGACGGCTACCTTGCTGAAATCGCTCATCATTCATTCCGGGGCACATTGACCTTCGAGCCGTTTGGCAATGGCTCATATGCACTGGATCCGGTTGCAGTCTGGCGGCGCTGCCTTGATGCGATTTCCCCTCATTTTGATACTGCGGAATGATGATGAAGAACGCAAATCTCAATCTTGTTGCTGTGGGTGACAACTGCCTTGATGCTTATCTGAACAAGGGGGTCGTTACTGTTGGTGGAAATGCCCTTAATGTTGCTGTGCAGTGGAAACGGCTTGGGGTCGGTGCCCGGTATATCGGCGCACTGGCACCCGACAGGGAAGCAGAGATCATGCTTGGTGTGATCGAAGATGTCGGACTTGTGCCAAGCGATATTGAAACTATTCAGGGAAATTCAGCTGTAACGCTTTTGACCGATAATGACGGTGAACGGCATTTTCTGTTTGAATCTCTGGGTGTTGGTGAAAACTACATTCCAGATCAGCAGCGATATCAGGCATTGCTCTCATCCGATTGGACTCATCTTGGGACCAATTCCAGTGAAAAACTGGTGCGTCAGCTTGTAGAGGACGGTGTCAGATTCAGTGTGGATGTCTCTACCCGGCATTTTGACCTGACGCTTGAGGGCGTCCCGTTGGTTTTTGCATCAGGACCAGACGACCCGGACGAACCGGTTCAACCATTGATTACACAATTCAAACGGGCTGGAGCTCAACAGGTCGTTATTACCTGCGGCAAACGCGGTTCTTTCTATGACAATGGACGCCAATTGTATTCCGCAGGTTCCGTACCCGTGAACGTGGTCGACACTTGTGGAGCTGGTGATAGCTTTATCGCCTCATTTCTGGTGGCGCTTTTCTTCGAAGGTTGCTCTGAAGAAGAGGCGCTGCAAAAGGCTGCTGTCAGTGCGTCTGAAACCTGCACGCACCCGGGGGGCTTTCCCCAGCCCTTGCAGTCAATCCCACAATGGCTGCTCGACAAATACCACGAAGTGATTGCAACAGCGCAGAAGGTCTGACTATGAGCTCTATCACAATGAGACCACCCGTTGTCGCGGCGAAGCAGGATCGTTCCTTCTGGCTGCAAAGTATTGGCGCAGATCCGGTCACCGCACCTTTAACGGGTCAGCAGCAATGCGATATTGCAATCGTTGGCGGGGGATATGCCGGGCTTTGGACGGCACTGCGGATACGAGAACAAGAACCAAATTCGCGTATCACAATCCTGGAAGCAGATTTTTGCGGTTCGGGCGCATCCGGGCGTAATGGCGGACAAGTCCACAGCTGGTATGCTGAAATCGATATGTTGCGCGACCTTGTGGGCGACGAAGATGCGCGCATGCTTTGTCAGGCAACCTGCGATGCAATTGATGAGCTGAAAGCGCTGCAAGATTGTGGAACCATTGACATGGATCTGCGTCTTGATGGCTGGCTGTGGACCGCAAGTTCTGTCGCACAGGAAGGTGCGTGGGCGAAAGCACTGGATATCTGTCAGAAATCCGGGTTCAACCCGTTCCAGACACTGAATGCGCACGACATTGAACGGCGCACTGGCTCTAGCGCATCATATGCCGGTATTGTCGAGGAGCGGGCAGGGACTGTCCAGCCTGCCAAGCTTGCTCTTGGCCTTCGCAAACTTGCGCTTTCCAAGGGGATTGTCATTCATGAAAAAAGCCCTGTTTTGGAGATCGTTCCGGGTGAGCGGCTCGAACTTAAAACACAAGACGGGACATTGACTGCCAACAAAGTTGCTTTAACGGTCAATGCTTGGGCTTCCGCGATCCCTGAGCTTCATCCCTATCTTTATGTGGTGAGCAGTCAACTCGTTGCGACAGCGCCTGCTGGAGATATACTCAAGCGTATCGGTTGGACTGATGGTGCTTCGATCTGTGATGCGCAGCAACACGTGCTCTATTATCAGCGCACGCCGTCGGATCAGGTCGTATTTGGACGGGGAACGGGTGGAATTGCCTATAATGATCGGATTGACGAACGTTTTAATCGCAGCGGCGACGGCGGTGCAGACAATATACGTGAACTGCACCGCGTATATCCTCAGCTAAAGGACGTGCCGATCCTTCATGACTGGAGCGGTCCGATCGACTGTACGGCGCAGCATCTACCGGTATTCGATCATTTAAGGCATTACCCGAATATTTTCTATGCTCTGGGTTTCAATGGGACCGGCATTGCCCAGGCGCCTGTCGCAGGTCGGATCCTTGCAAGCCTGATCCTGGGACGCGTGGATAAATGGAGCAGTTGTGGTTTGGTGGGGATCAAAAACCGCACCAAGCTTCCGCCCGAACCTGTGCGTTATCTGGGTGCGAAAATCGTCCGCGCGGCTATTCGAAGAAAGAACGATACCGAAATCCTCAACCGTGTCCCGGGCCCCATAACGAGGTTCCTGGCAAGTCTGGCTCCGTGAGCAACACAACCCAAGCGAAACAAGAATAAAAGGAATGGGAACGATGGCCGACCTGTCGCTGAAGAATATACGTAAATCCTACGCCAACCTGGAAGTACTCCATGGCATTGACCTTGATATTACATCGGGGGAGTTTGTCGTTTTCGTCGGGCCGTCCGGTTGTGGAAAGTCAACCCTGTTGCGCTCAATTGCAGGCCTTGAGACGATAACGTCGGGTGATCTTGTCATCGCCGGGGAGCGTATGAACAATGTCGCTCCGTCGAAACGGGGTATTTCGATGGTCTTCCAGTCATATGCACTTTATCCTCATATGACAGTCTATGAGAATATGGCTTTCGGTCTGCGTATTGCCGGCGTGACGAAGGCAGAGATAGACAAACGGGTCAAGAAAGCCGGCGAAATTCTTCAGCTTAGTGAATATCTGCAACGCTTGCCAAAGGCCCTTTCGGGAGGACAAAGACAACGTGTTGCGATTGGACGCGCAATTGTCAGAAACCCGCGTGTTTTCCTGTTTGACGAACCCTTGTCCAATCTTGATGCAGCCCTGCGGGTGGCTACACGCATCGAGCTTGCAAAACTCAAGCAAAGCATGCCCGATGTCACGATGATTTATGTGACCCACGATCAGGTGGAAGCGATGACACTGGCGGATCGGATCGTTGTGTTCAAGGATGGCAATATCGAGCAGATTGGAACACCAGTAGAGCTTTACAAAAAGCCAGCCAATCTTTTCGTTGCGCAGTTTATCGGTTCTCCAGCCATGAACATACTCGCGGGCACTATATCGGAGACCTCGGGACGTAGTTATACCTGTCATCTTGATTGTGGGACGAAACTTGCCCTTGAAGCCAGTGATGGAACTTTCGCACTCAATGATAGAGTTAGCGTTGGAATTCGACCCGAGAATACCAGGATTGCCCGCGAGGAAACTGGCAGCCCCCTCTTTTCGGGAACCGTGGATCTTGTAGAGCATCTGGGCGAGGCGCAAATCCTTTACATCGACATGGTCGGTTCCGACACCAAATATCTGATCAAAACCCCTGAGGAAGCGGATTTTAGGCTCTCAGATACATTACGATTTACAGCTTCGACGAAGGACATGCATATCTTCTCCGCCAATGGAACAGCCGTTCCGGTTCAAGTAATCTAGAGTTTTGAATATCATCTTTGGGCAGTGATTTCGGCGCAGCGGTATATAGTGCGGTTTTGAAAAGGTAATGCAGTGATCTCTGGCAAACGCAATTGATTGTCGTACGGTGTTGGTCGGAAAAGATCGTAGCGGCGAGTTCCGCATTATGGAGGCCATTCACCGTATAGCGAGCAGCCATGGCAATGTCGGGAACGGTAGTAGTCCCGGCCCAACTTCAACGAAGATTGAGCCGGGGTGCTGTTAGTAGTCGGTGATCTTTTTCATGTAGCGGCGACCGTCCAGCATGACCTGTTCACGTTTCGCCGCCAACTTATAGGCAAATTTCCAAAGAGCATCGAAGAAAATCAACGGCACGAAATATCCCTTGAAAGTGTCATCTATGTCAGCGAGATCGAGTTTCGCTGCATCCAGCACCAACATATTGTCCGGCTCGCCGAAACGGTACAGGAAATCCCGGCCACGCTCGGCCAGCGCACGCGTTTCATCGAGCCCAATCATGACGACGAAGCAGGCATTTTTATCGACGACTTCGAATGGGCCATGGAAGAACTCATTGGCGTGGATAGCTTGCGAGTTGATCCACAGCATTTCCATGAGCACGCAGATGGAGAATGAATAGGCTGCGCCATAAACCGGACCGCTAGCCATGGTGTACACGACTTTTTCGCGGCCATAGCGCTCTGCATATCTGGTAAAGGTTTCATCAAAATGCTGCTGACCGCGTTCAATGGCCGGTTGCAGTGCCGGCAGGCTTTCCAGCAGTTTGGGCAGCAGGCTGGTCTTGTCGCGTAAATCGACAATGCCCGCCAGCAACATGTAAAGCACGCTGTAATTGCTGTCGGCACCATCGATCGGAATGCCGGTGGTGTAGGACGCCTGGTATTGCAGCACGTGGTCGGCGGCGGCGGCGAGCGGCGATTGCGGATCCAGCGTCAGGGAGATCACGCAGGCGCCCCGGCGACGGGCATGTTCTGCCGCCCGCACCGTTTCCTTGGTGGTGCCCGTCTGGGAGCACAGAATGACAATGGCATCGCTGTTGAGGCGACGCGGGTCGCGTGTGACGAACTCGTCGCCATTATAGACATCAGAGGTCAGCAGTCCCGAATGGCGATCCAGAAAATACTTGCCCGGATGCATGATTGACAGCGATCCGCCGCAGGCAACCAGAAACACATGCGAAAAATCCCGCTGCGCAAGCGCATTCAAGGTTTCAGCAATATCGGTAGGAAGTTGTTTGGGCATTCTATTCCTCTTTTCAGCGTCTTGAAGAGCCCGGCTGTGCCGATCGGCAGCCGTTCCGGTCCAGTGCAACATTTCCCGGTACCAACCCCGCGATACGTTGACAGTTCTACTTTAGTGTGCGAACGTTCTCACATCTTGTCAATTGGGAAAATAAGAATGATCAAAATCGCGGCGATGGGCGATAATGTCGTCGATTGTTACATTTCGCGTCGGGAAATGTTTCCGGGCGGTAACTGTGTCAATGTCGCTATCCATATGAGCCGTTTTGGGGCCGAGGCGGCCTATATCGGCGTGGTTGCCGCAGATGCGGCCGGAAGGGTCATTCAGGCCGCACTGCGCGACGAGGACGTCGATACTTCGCATCTGCGCATGGAGGCCACAGGCAAGACGGCCTATTGCATCATTGGTCATCGCGGTAACAATGATCGCTATTTCATCCGCTTTGATCTCGGAGTGTCGATGTTTGAGCCGAGCGCCGCCGATATTCAGTTTGCGCGCCGGTTCGATGCCGTCCATATCGGTCAGTCGAGCGGCCTTGACGGCTGGCTGGATGCCATTGCGCCGCAACGTCTGTCCTATGATTTCTCCACCCGTCGCGACGTGGAACACTATCGACGCATCGGCCCGAAATGCTTTCTAGCCGCTGTTTCGGGCGGTGAGCTTTCGCCGGACGAGGTTACGGCGACCATTGCCTGCCTGCGCGAGAGCGGCGCGGATTGGGTGCTGATCACCCGCGGCACCAAGGGCGCAGTTCTTGCCGGTGCGCAAGGGGTTTTCCATGCCGAAGCAACACCGATTGTGGCGGTTGACACGTTAGGCGCTGGTGACAGTTTCATCGCCCGCACCCTTTATGGCCTGGTGAAAGGCGAGGCGCCCGCAACATTGCTACAGGCGGCGTCACGCGTTGCTGCGGCGACATGTGGCCAATATGGTGGTACAGGTCATGCCGCGCCGATTGATCTCGGCGAGCCTATAGCCGAGTTGCAGGATTGAGCTCGCTGCGCGTGTCTTTTTGAGGTTAAGACCGGCCAGATCAACCGGGATGGCGGGCGAGCGAACAACGGGGCTGCCATTCGGCATGCAGCACGATATCCTGCTGCGCCCGATCGGCGCTATCGAGCCGCTCCAGGACCAGACGAGCCGCGGCTTCGCCAACCTCGAGCAGCGGCTGCCGGATTGCCGTCAGTTTAGGGGTAAAGAACGACATCCAGTCCAGATCGTCGAAGCAGACCACGGACAGTTGCTGCGGAATGGAAATATCGAGTTCGCTGATTGCCAGCATGGCGCCGGCTGACATCAATCCATCGGTGGTAAACAGCGCTGAAGGCGGGGTTTCCCGGGTCAGCAACGCGATGGCGTGCTGGCGGGCAATATCGATCGAATAGCTGCCCACCTGGGCAACGAGGCTCGGATCAAAGGCGATCCCGGCTTCCTCATGCGCTTCGATATAGCCGAGCAGACGTTGCCAGCTCGGATAAAGCGATGAAATATCGATTTTCTTGTGCTGGCGGTCGTGAAGAAATGCGTTGAGATTCTTGTAGCGGCCATGCTCGAGTTCCGCCAGTACGCCAATCCGACTATGGCCGTCGAGAATCATTTGGGTCACTGCGGCGTGGGCGGCCTGGCGGCCATTGACGGTCACCGAATCCGCCTTCAATCCCTTCACGCGGCGATCGATCTGAACCACCGGACAGCCGCTGGCAACGACATCGTGCAAGTGCTGCGCCTTGAGAATATCACAGGGCGCAATGATGATGCCGTCGGCCTGCTTTTCGCGCAGAAGATCCACTGCCTCCAGCTCACGATCGATCGATTCATCGCTGTTGGTGACGATCAAGCCAAAGCCGCGCGCACGAACCACATCGGAAATACCGCGCAGAATACTGGCGTAAAACGGGCTTTGCATGTCGCCCGCGACAACGCCTATGGTCTTGCTGCGCCCGGTGATAAGACTGCGTGCCAGCAGATTGGGGCGATAGCCCAGCATATCAGCGGATTTCTTCACCTTGTCGCGGATTTCTTCGCTGGTATAGCCATAGCCGCCCAATACACGTCCGGCGGTCGCGGTGCTGACGCCGGCCAGGCGCGCCACATCGGCAATGGTCGTCTTGTCGGCGCGTCGTTCACTCATGTCTGCGCGTTCCTTCCAAGCAGTTTCACGCTGCTCAATACCTGTACCGTTTCATAGGCGATGATGGGCCTGATCTCAACTTTCAACTTGACGGATGCGATCAATCAATGGCTATATTGTGAGAACGTTCGCATATCATTTTCAGCAACGCAAGTAGAAGACGAGCCTCGCACGGGGATAAAGTTCCAATCAAAGGGGAGATAAATGACCAATCGTCGCAAAACCGCATCCCGGCGCATGATGGTAGCGCTGGCGGCGCTGGCCACGGCCGCCAGCATCACCTCGGTGCATGCCGCACCGATCAAGGCACTACAGGACGCTGTGCCGGAGAATTATAGGAAGGGCGTCAAGATTGCTGCCTTCAATGACTGGCCACCGGACGAGTTTGTCGAAGACGGCGTCCTGAAAGGCTGGAGCATCGACATGGCCAAAGCCATATCGGAACGCATTGGCGTACCATTCGAATTTACCGCAACCAGTTTCGACGCCATCATTCCGGGCCTGGCCAGCAAGCGTTTTGACGCCGGATTTTCTTCCTTCGGTGTGACGCCGGAACGGCTTGATTCGCTTGATTTCATTCCTCAGCGCAAGGAAGGCACCGCCTATGCCTTCTTGAAAGGCAAGGATTTTTCCATCAAGTCGGAAAAAGATCTGTGCGGCCATAGCGTTGCAGTGATGACAGGTGCCTGGGACTACCAATATCTGAAGGAAAAGAGCGCGGAATTGTGCGAATCCGCCGGTGAGAAGCCGATTAACCTGCAGCAATTCACCACCCAGAACGCCGCCGAACTGGCTGTGTCCTCGGGGCGTGTTGAGATGGTGGCGGCCGGATCGGCAAAAATGCACTATATGGCCAAGATTACGGGGCGCTTCAGCGTATCTGAACTGGTCAGCAATCCGGTCTTCAACGGCATTGGCGTGCGCAAGGGTGATGCGCTTGGGCCAGTTTTCCGTGATGCCATCCAGTCCATGATCGATGACGGCTCCTACAAGGAAATCATGGCAAAGTGGGGCGTTGATGGCGCCGGCACCCTGGAAAAGGCGGTTCTGGTTACTAAGGACAATCCGGAGCCAAAATAGTCAGGGCCGATTGAAGGAGAACGCCCGTCAGCCGGCGGCGGTGCGAATACAGCCGCGGTCCATTACGCAAGGGCCGGCCCGGAAGACGGGCCGGCGGGTTTGGTAAGTTCGAATACGAATTTCGCTAAACACGATACGGTAGTCTGGAGTAAATCATGGCAAGAACAGCAAAGACGGTCGCGCACCGGCCGGATATACATAGTGTCAAACCGATACCCGTGCGCCATCCGTCTCGATGGATCACCGGCGCCGTGCTCATTCTGATCGCATTGAGTTTTGTCAATATGCTGGCGACCAATGAGAACCTGCAATGGAACATTGTTGTGCGCTACATGTTTCATCCCGACATTCTCGCTGGCTTGGCGCGCACGCTGTTCCTGACTTTTGCCGCAATGATCTTCGGTTTTGCAATCGGCATCATACTGGCCGTGATGCGCCTTTCGGCCAATCCGGTGCTGCAATGGGCAAGCTGGCTGTGGATATGGTTCTTTCGCGGCGTTCCACCCCTGGTTCAGCTGATTTTCTGGTACAATCTGGCGCTTCTGGTTCCCAATCTGACCATTGGCATTCCGTTCGGGCCGACATTGTGGTCCTGGGACATGAACACGCTGATCACGCCGATGAGTGCAGCACTGCTTGGCCTGTCCTTTACAGAAAGCGCCTATGCCGCCGAAACCATCCGCGCTGGCATCCAGGCGATCAATCCGGGCCAGACCGAGGCCGCCGCGACACTTGGCATGACGCGGTTTCAGATCATGAAGCGCATCGTGCTGCCGCAGGCAATCCGTATTATCATTCCGCCGATCGGCAATGACACCATTTCAATGCTGAAATTCACGTCGCTGGTCAGCGTGCTTGCCTTGCCCGATCTGCTCTATTCGGCGCAGATGATTTATTCGCGCACATATCAGACCATTCCGCTGCTGATCGTGGCTACGATTTGGTATCTCATCCTGTCAACCGCCCTGACTATCATCGAACACCATATCGAGAACCACCTGAAATCCCGGCAGATCACCCGTTCCGCGTCATTCCTGTCCAGACTGCTGCCCTTCAAATTTGCGCTTGGATATCAAAAATGAATGAAACGCCCGCGAGCTTGCCACTGCTGCAGGTGGAAA
Organism: Ochrobactrum sp. XJ1; assembly: GCF_024701725.1. Taxonomy (NCBI): domain Bacteria; kingdom Pseudomonadati; phylum Pseudomonadota; class Alphaproteobacteria; order Hyphomicrobiales; family Brucellaceae; genus Ochrobactrum; species Ochrobactrum sp. XJ1. Next base: position 10,196 of record NZ_VDGD01000017.1, on the reverse strand, counting down.
GACTGACCAAATCTTTTGGCAATCACCGGGTGCTCGACGGCATCGACATAACGGTGGAAAAGGGGGACGTGACCTGCATTGTCGGCCCATCCGGCTCCGGCAAAAGCACATTGCTGCGCTGTCTGAACTATCTCGAAGTGCCGGATTCGGGTGCCGTGTTGCTGGAAGGCGAGCCGATCGGCATGCGTTGGCAGGGTGAGCGGCTTTATACGATGTCCTTCAACGAACTGGCACGCCAGCGCCAGAAAATGGGCATGGTGTTCCAGGGCTTCCATCTCTTCCCCCATAAGACCGTGGTGGAAAACATCATCGAGGCGCCTATGATCGTGCGTAAGATTAGCCGTCAGGCGGCCATTGCTGCGGCGATGAAGTTGCTGGAAAAAGTCGGCCTTACCGAGCGCGCGAATTATTATCCCGACCAGCTCTCCGGTGGGCAGCAGCAACGCGTGGCGATTGCCCGTTCATTGGCCATGCAGCCTCGGCTGATGCTTTTTGATGAACCCACATCAGCTCTTGATCCGGAACTCGTCGGTGAGGTTCTGGCGGTGATGCGCCAGTTGGCCGAAGATGGCGTGACCATGATTGTCGTCACGCATGAAATGAACTTCGCCCGCGAAGTCGCCGACCACCTGATTTTCATGGATGGTGGCGTGATTGTTGAATCCGGCCCGCCTAAAAAGGTTATGGGCAATCCACAACATCCGCGTACTAAAAGTTTTTTGAAGCGCGTGGCGTGACAGGAACGAATGATGATAATTCTCAATGCACAGCAAACCGAAGCCGCGCTCGATTATCCGGGATTGATCGAAGCCTTGCGTCAAGCGCATGCGAGCGGCAAACGACCGCAAAGCGACACTACCGTGCTTCAGGATCGGAAAAGCGCAGACAACCAGTTTGTGTCCCTGGTAGCTTGGCTCGAAGGGGAGGCGGTTGCCGTCAAGCTGGTCGGTGTTTTCCCTGCGAATGTCAAACTTCCTGTGGCCCAACCTTCGATCCAAGGCACGGTAACGCTGTTCAGCGGTCAGACCGGCGAAGCACTCATGGTCTGTGATGGCGCCATTGAAACCTTCAAGAAGACGGCGGCAGATTCGGCACTTGGCGCCAGCCTGCTGGCGCGCAAGGACGCCCGTACCTTGCTGGTGGTTGGTGCCGGGGGGCTAGCGCCCCATGTGGTGCAGGCTCATTGCGCCAGCCGACCGTCGATCGATCAAGTCTTTATCTGGAACCGCAACTTCGACAGGGCGCAAAAACTTGCCAGCCGACTTGACATTGCTGGCGTCGACATCGTTGCCGTGGAGAATCTCGATAACACAGTATCGATGGCGGACATCATATCGTGTGTCACCATGTCGACCAATCCGCTGGTTAAGGGAAAACTCCTCAAAGAGGGCGCTCATGTCGATCTGATCGGTGCCTATATGCCGGACATGCGTGAAGCCGATGATGACGTGTTCCGTCGTGCCGGACGGGTATTTGTTGATACGCGCCATTGCTGTGATGGTTCGGGCGAACTCGGAATTCCGCTCGCCACTGGACTGATCAAGCATGAGCAGATCGAAGCTGATTTGATTGAGCTATGTCAGTCAAAACATCCGGGCCGCAGCGATGATCGCCAGATCACGGTCTACAAGAATGTCGGTGGCGGGCATCTCGATCTGTTTACTGCCCAATATCTGTACAGCACTTTTTAGAGGCGGCGGGGCCACGTTTAACACACACGATATTGAACACCGGATGGTTGCGAAGGCCCGTTGTTGACTGGCAATCAAAGCCGCGATTGCCTGCTTAGTACCTTCATGCCGGTCGCTCGGGTGCTGTGGGTGAAAATCCGAAAAGGGGCGTCCAGTAGGGTCGTGTCACTATACAAGTTGGAAGAGATATCGGATTTAGACCTTTCGTTTACTTGACTGAATTAACGGTTAGAGCGGAATTTATTTCCGATGGAGTCAAGGTTGCTACCGAAGTGGGATATGCTGCACGACAATCCCCTGTTGTTATTCAGGGGGTTGTCGGATTTGGCAGATGTTTGGTATTGATTACTTGTAAGCGGAAACCACAATCTCTATCAGCGTATCACCACCCAGATCGGCAACGCCAACAGTTGCACGGGTTGGCAGCAGAGAAGGATCAATCCATTCCTTCCAGACCTTATCCATTTCAGGCTTCTTGTTGAGATCCGTTACGAAGATGGTTGCTGCCAGAAGCTTGGTCTTGTCCGTGCCTGCCTGCGCCAGATAGCTGTCGAGCTTGGCGAGGATTTCGCTGGTCTGACCGGCCATATCCAGGCTTTCGTCATCACAGGTGGTTCCACCGACATAGACAATGCCATTGTGTTCGACGACGCGATGCATAATCGGCGTCTGAATGAAACGCTCAGCCATAGTTTAGTCCTTTCAGATGGTTGGGGAGTTATCCGGTTGTTCGCCGGTGACGGCGAAAACAGCATCGGGGGTTTGAGGCAGTGCTGCGATTTCGCAGAGCGGTACCGGTTTCACCGGAGTGCGCAGACGATAGAAACCGACCGTTTGAGGTGCACGGTTTTGCACCTCGGCCAATATTTCCGTGACGGTGGAACTGCACATGCGACCCTGACAGGGACCCATGCCGCAGCGGAACATGGTTTTAAGCTGGTTGGGGCCGACAATATTGCAGGCCGCCGCGTCGCGGATTGCGCCTGCGGTCACTTCCTCGCAACGGCAGACAATCGTTTCCCGATCCATTGGCGCGCGAAATGCCTGTGCAGGCAGATAAAGCGCATCGATAAAGGCGCGACCGCGTTCGACGCGACGCGCTTGTGTATGCAGCTTAGCGATTTTCGAATTCAACGTTGAGGCCAATGCCGGAAAGATATCCTGACAGGCTGCGAGTGCTGCGATGCGCCCGCTCTGCTCGGCAACCAATGCACCGCCGATGCCGCTGCCGTCACCAGCAATGTAGATGGTCGGAATAGACGAACGCCCGCTGCCGTCGAGTTGCGGTTGAAAGCATTTCTGGCCGTCGTTCCAGACCAGAGCGCAGCCGGAAGCATTGGCGAGATTGTTATTGGGGATCACACCGTGATGCAGGAATACGCTATCGACCGCAAGCCTGTTTGTTTTGCCCTTTGCCGAAAAGCAGATCGCTTCCGCTTCGTCTTTTCCTTCAATGGCGATATCGGTGACACCGGAATAAACTGGTACCGACTTGCGTACCTTTAAGAGAAGCGAAAGCCCCTTCAAGGCATAGGGCGAGAAAAGGAACGAAAACAGGCTTGGCGCGGCTTTCATGTAATTTGCGCTGGGAGTCGTATCGAGCAATGCAGCAACCTTGCCGCCCGCCTGCAACAGCTGCGCGGCGAACATGTAGAGCAGCGGGCCGGTTCCCGCCAGAACCACATTTCCGTTGGGCAGGAGGCCGGAAGCCTTCAACGCAATCTGTGCTGCGCCGATGGTCATAACACCCGGCAATGTCCAGCCCCTGACAGGCATCGGGCGCTCCATCGCACCGGTCGCGAAGATCACGCGGCGCGCTGAAACAATCCCGCTCTTGCCGCTTACCGATACGCGCAGATCAACGCCGTTGTTGTCGCCATCCTGTGGTTCCACACTCCAGACAAGGACCTGCGGCACATAGGTGGCATTGCTGGCGATAAACGCTTTCAGGACATCTTTGCCTCGCCAGTAGTCGGTGCCGAGAAACGGCCTGCGGGCAGTCGTATTGTGTTCGATGCCACGGTAAATCTGGCCGCCGGCGGCAGGGTTCTCATCGAACAGAACCACATTAGCGCCAGCGGCGCTTGCCTCTGCGGCTGCCGACATGCCTGCTGGTCCCGCGCCGATAATGGCGAGGTCATAAAACGCGTTGAGCGCATGAATACTGGAAACTCTCTTGAGCATTGTCGTCATGGTTCCACCCGACGCGCACCGGTCTGGGAAGAAATGATCATTCCATTGGCCACAAGCGTCATGCAAGCCTGGCGGTTCTGAACACCATCAATGGTGACCAGACATTCAAAGCAGATGCCCATCAGGCAATAGGGCGCTCGCGGTTGATCACCAACGACGCTGTTTCTGAGCCGGTTGATACCCTCTCCAAGCAGCGCTGCGGCGACAGTTACATTGGCAGGTACCGTCAAGGTACGCGCATCGAATGTGATCGTTACGGTTTCCTCTGGTGTCTCAGTTTTAAGAAACATTTTAGGAGACATGAAACCTCCGGCCGGAGAATGCATCACCAGCAAGTTGTTTGGCATCGGCTGCTATTTCCTGCGCCAGGATCAGGGCATGGTTGGCTGCAAGCGTGACGCCGGAATGGCACATGACGGCGTAAGCCCCCGGGTGGCTTTCGGACTGTTCGTAAATCGGCAGGCCGTCCGGTGTCTTGATCCGAAACCCGGTCCAACTGCGAATGACATTGACCTCGGCCAGATGTGGGAATGTCCGCACTGCTCTGTTGGCCAGAACCGCGTTGATATCCTGATTGGTGGCGATCCGATCCGTGTGAGTTTCCTGACTGTCGCCGATCATAACGCCGCCTTCATCCGCTTGCCGCAGCGTGGCCGCTGTATAGGGGAAGAAGGGCGCGCATTTCTCCGTTACAAGAATTTGGCCTTTGCTACGCACAACTGGCGTAGCAAGACCGACACTCTTGGCAAGCTCTGCATTGCCGTTGCCCGCTGCCAGAATGACGCGCTCGGTGAAGACTTCACCCCATGCGCCACTCAGGAGAAAGCCGCCGTTTTGCGGAGTGATGGACGAGACTTCACAATGCGGTTCATAGGAAGCGCCGAGTTTGATTATGCCTGTATGCAAGGCGCGAAACAGGCGCAGTGAATTCACGTCGCCGTCCATCGGCGAATAGATCGAGCCGATCACATCCCGACCGATGGAGGGGACCATTTTGGCCGTTTCCTGATGGTTGAGCACGACATGTTCGGGGGCGTCATTGCCAAGCTCCCGCGCTACTGTCGCGACGTCTTCGGCAAACATTTGAAGCTCGCGCTTGTCGAGGCAAAAGGTGAAAGCGCCTGTCTGTTTCAACGCGACATCAAGGCCGGCGACATCCCGCAATTCATCTGCGAAAGCGGGCCACAGGCGCGCCGATTGCATTGTCCAACGGGCATAGTGTGGTGCGCCTACGCCTTTGCCCTGTACCCAAATGAGCGCGAAATTGGCACGGGATGCGCGCAGGGACAGGTCTTCCCCATCGAGAAGCATTGGACGCAGACCGGATCGGGCGAGACCCCAGGCGATGGCAGAGCCAACCAGTCCCGCTCCGATAATGACTATGTTTTGGTCCGGCAATCTGCGCATTCGTAAATTCAATCTGTTGTCACAGCGTCGTCAGTGGTGGGCCAGACGAGGGGCTGGCCCGATTGTGTTGGTTCAGTTTTGCGGGCTTACGTCCACTTTGAACCACTTCTCGGAAAGCTTTTTCACCGTGCCGTCGGCAATTGCTGCCTGAATGGCTGTATCGAAGCGACTCTTCAGGGCGGTATCTTCCTTGCGCAGACCGACGCCGATCATGCCGAAGACTTTGCCGGAAAACAGCGGCCCGGCCAGCTTCGCGCCCTTCATGTCGTCCTTTTCCAGCGCAGCTGCAAGAACCGTCGCATTGGCGACAACCGCATCCACACGTCCGCTGGTCAGGTCGAAATTGTGCTCTTCGGCGGTCTTGTACTCACGGACATCCGCGCCATCCTTGAAATATTGTTCCATGAAGGCCGAAGCGGTTGTGGAACCCTGAACGCCGACGGTCTTGCCGTTGATTTTCCTGGCGATTGCTTCGAGAACCGGCTTGGCTGCATCGGAATCGACATTCAGCGGCTTGCCGCCTTCCGGCATATCGGCGAGGTCGCTGTCTTCCATGACTGCGAAGGAATTGATGGCCGCCGCATAAGGCGACGAAAACGCGATCACTTCCTCACGCTTCGGTGTGATGCTCATGCCCGCCATGATGGCGTCATACTTGCCAGCGGTCAGCGATGGAATGATGCCGTCCCAGTTCTGGGCGGTAATTTCGCATTTCGCTTTCAGGCGCTCGCAAAGGTCTTTGGCAAGATCAATCTCGAAGCCTTCCAGCACGCCATTCGGGCCGGAAAAATTCCACGGCGCATAAGCACCTTCGGTGGCAATGCGCACGATGTCTTCGGCCTGCGCGGTCGGTGCGACGGCGAGAACGCCAAGGACGGAAAGGACGAATTTCAGTTTCATATGTTCACCTCTGTTAAAAACCGATCGATCGGTTCATGCGTTTTGTTTGGAAATGAATTGCCGGAACCGTTCGCTTTTGGGGTTGCCAAAAACCTCGTCGGGCGTGCCTTCTTCTTCAATCAGGCCCTGACGCAGAAACACGACACGGCTGGACACATCCCGGGCGAAGCCCATCTCGTGGGTCACAACCAGCATGGTGCGTCCCTCTGCCGCCAGATCGCGCATGACCTTCAGCACCTCTGCCACCAGCTCTGGATCGAGTGCGGAGGTTGGTTCATCAAACAGCATGATCTTCGGACGCATTGCCAACGCGCGGGCAATCGCCGCGCGTTGCTGCTGCCCGCCGGAAAGATGTGCGGGATAGAAGTTGCGCTTATCGGCAATGCCGACACGCTCCAGCAGTGCTTCAGCCTCGGCAATGCTCTCCGATCGGTTTCGCTTCTGTACATGGACAGGCGCTTCGATCAGATTTTCGAGGATAGTCAGGTGCGACCACAGATTGAACGACTGAAATACCATCGTCGCCTGACCGCGCAGCCGCTGAACCTGTTTCACATCGACTGGTCGAGGCGCGCGTCCGGGCTGTTGGTCGAGCTTGTATGGCTCGCCGTGAATAGCTACGCTACCAGCATCCGGTACTTCCAGCATATTGATGCAGCGCAGCAGTGTGGATTTGCCGGAACCTGACGCGCCCAGAATGGAGATGACTTCACCCTGGTGGGCCTGCAATGAAACGGAATGCAGAACCTTGTGCGCGCCATAGCATTTTTCGAGGTTCTTGATCTCGACCGCAGGCGTTTCGAAACTTTGCATTATGAGTTTCCTCCGGCGGCATGCACGATGACAGGCTGACGCTGGGCCGCCGACAGGCGGTATTCCAGCAGTTTGAAGATTCTGGTGACCACGAAATTCAAGAGGAGATAGATCGCGCCCGCGCAGATAAAGACTTCGACAAGGCGGTAGGTGGCAGAAATCAGCTTGGCCGCCAGCCCTGTTACTTCCATCATGGTGATGGTTGATGCCAGCGCCGTGGACTTCACCATCAAGATAACTTCATTCGAATAGGCGGGCAGCATCTGCCGCAGGGCCTGTGGGGCCAGAATACGACGGACGAGGGTGAAGCCGCTCATGCCATAAGCACGCGCTGCTTCGATCTGCCCGGTCGCGACCGACAGAACGCCGCCTCGTATGATTTCGGCGCTATAGGCAGCCGTATTGAGAGCAAGGGCCAAGACCGCGCACCAATAGGGTTCGCGTAGAAACGGCCAGAGAAAGCTCCTGCGCAGTTCGGGAAACTGGCTGAGACCGTAATAGATGATGTAGAGCTGTACCAGCAGCGGGGTGCCGCGCAGCACGAAGATGTAACCTCGCGCAATGAGGTCCAGTATCAGATTACCCGACAGACGCATCGTGGCCAGTATCGTCGCCAGCACGGCGCCACTGATAACTGATAGCGCCATTAGCTGCAGCGTCAGCGGAATACCGCGACAAAGCTCAACGAAACTGTCGAACATGAACGGGAGGTCGAGAAAGTTCATACCGCCCTCCGGATGCCGCGCATGGCGCGTTTTTCGGCCGTCTTGAACAACAGGCCCGATACGAATGTGATGACAAGGTAAAGCAGCCCGGCGGTCAGAAAGAATGTAAACGGTTTGCGGGTCGATCCGGCGCCAATTTGGGCTTGACGCATCAGTTCAACCAGTCCAACGACAGAAATCAGCGCGGATTCCTTCAAGACGAGTTGCCAGACATTGCCGATGCCCGGAATGGCAAAACGTGCTGCCTGCGGAACCATGATACGGCGGAACAGTAGGTGCGTTGGCATGCCATAGGCCTTGGCGGCCTCGATCTCGCCTTTAGGGAGTGCAAGTACGGCACCGCGATAGACTTCGGCTTGATACGCGCCCGAAACCACGCCAATGGCCAGCGCACCGGTTATGAAAATTGGCGCACTTACGAAACCGTGCCCGCCAAACAATGCCCCAATTTGGCTCAACACAGCGCTACTGCCGAAATAAAATAGGTAAATGACGAGAAGATCGGGGATGCCGCGAAGCACCGTCGAATATCCGTCAGCCGCAATTCTCAGAATACGCTGGGATGAAAATGAAGAGGCAGCGGCAACAATGCCAAACACCGCGCCTGCTGCGAAACCGCAGAAGGCTACTGCAAGTGTCATGCCGGTAGCCCGGAGCATATCGTAGCCCCAGCCGTCTTCGGCAAAACCCATCAAATCCAGATATGCGCTGACCGCACCCAACTGCTTTGTTCCCTTTTTTTGTCCGGTGCATCGTCACGCCGGTACGTTTATGGGAGTGGTTTGACAGCGGGACTTAATACAGTCAAATTCGAAATGAAGCCCAGAGCATAACCAAATATTATGGTGAAACATGAACCTGCGTCAGGTCGAAGCGTTCCGCACTGTCATGCTGACGGGTAAAATGACGGCTGCAGCGGAACTGATGGCGATCACCCAACCCGCCGTAAGCCGCCTGATCCGCGACTTTGAAATCGACACGAAACTCAAACTGTTCAACCGGCGCGGGAACCAGTTGACGCCAACGCAGGCGGCCATGACGCTGTTGCAGGAAGTCGAGCGGGCCTATGTCGGGCTCAATCGCATCAGGAGTTTCGCCGATGAGATCAGCCGTCAGAATGCGGGCATGTTGCGTATTGCTGCCATGCCTGCGCTTGCAAATGGGATCATGCCGCGCTTCCTCGCCCGATTTCTCAGGGAGCGTCCCAATATCCACGCTTCTTTGAACGGCATTTCATCCGCTCTGGTTGTGGAGGCCGTCGCATCCGGTCAGGTCGATCTTGGTTTTGCCGACGGTCCGCTCGACAGACCCGGTTTCGATATCGAAACGAGGGCGATACCGGCCGTCGTTGCAGTTCCATTGGGACATCGTCTTGCAGATTATTCGGAAGTTTCCCCGGAGGATCTCGCTAATGAACGCATGATCACGCTGGAGCCGGGTTCGCTGTTTGCCATGCGTGTAGAGGTTGCGCTTGCACGCATCCCACGGTCGGCCACCATCGAGACCCGCCTTTCGCACACAGCGCTGACACTCGTCGCTGAAGGTGTCGGCATAACAATCATTGATCCGTCCTCAGCAACGGATTTTCGCGGACGTGGAGTGGCGATCCGACCTTTTACGACCTTTGTCGATGCTGGCTTTCTGGTCATCCGCCGGAGTAACGGCCCTGACAACAGCCTGGCTCAACGTTTTATAGATGAGTTCTGGGCCTATCATGAGACGTTGCTGGCGGATGAATGAGGGGCACGCGTGGTCGTGGTATTGAAGAAGAACCTCAGCGCCGACACGTCACTGTTCATCGTCGTCACCGGGACGCCCTCGCTTTGCTGCCATATCTGGAAGCGGCGCAAATCATCCACGGACGCGGTATCGGGGGGGCTCCCGAGAAAGCTGGCAAGTCGTCCGATATCGCGCAGATAGTTGCGTTGGGTCTTGTGCCCGAAGTGGCGCAGGTTCATGTCGTCGATCAGGCGTTGACGAAGCGGGCTGATCGCGGGCGAATTCAGTTGGTTGTGCATGGTCAGGCTTCTTGTTGAAAAAGCCTGTCATTCTCTACTCGCTCCGTGCGACACTCAATGCAGAGCGCAATGGTCGCTCTGTGCTTGCGACCTCAGTCGCACGCGTCTTCCCGCGAATCGGGTTCGTTCCGGCCTCGTTCAGGTCATTCAAAAGTTAGGTGAGGATGGACGGGGCGTCCAGCTAGGTTCGGGGGTGCCGCCCACGCGCGTTTCAGTCGCACTGCCCATGACAATACTGAGAGGCTAATACTTGAACATCGAGTATCTATGGGAGCTTCGATGCGTAAGGCCATTGTTTTGGGCGGATACGGGCTCATCGGCAGAGCGTGCATGCGGGCTTTGGCGAATGCCGGATTTGAAGTTGTCGGTGTATGCATAACGGCAATCTAGGTGAGATTCAGCGTCAATCAGGATGAGACTCGCGCCGGGGTGTGACGGAGTGAGGGCGT
>NZ_VDGD01000016.1:0-70454 GCF_024701725.1 Ochrobactrum sp. XJ1 | reverse complement strand
CGTCGCCGAGCCGCACACACAATTCGCTACCATCGCCTCGAAGCTTTCGATGCATGGAAAATTGCGGCCTGTTTCGCATGAATATCTACGAGCCCCTGGTCTTTCCGGCCAGAGAAACTTAACGTGACAACACCGACCAATCTATGTCGAGGGTGCCGAGAAAGGTGACACGCTGGCGGTATATATCAAGGAAATACGTCCGCGCGGTGAGCAACCGTCGGGCACCACTGTCATCATGCCCGAATTTGGCGGTCTCGTACCGACAGCAGATACTGCGATGCTGAATCCAACATTGCCGGAAGTGGTCAAGAAGTTGCACATCGATGCTGAAAAAGGTGTCAAGTGGAACGATCGTATCACACTGCCATATGAACCATTCATTGGCACAATCGGTACTGCACCGGAAATCGAAGCTATCAGTGCTCTCGTCCCGGATTATTATGGTGGCAATATGGATTTGCCTGATGTTGCACCGGGCGCAGTCATTTATCTGCCCGTTCAAACCAAGGGTGCGTATCTGTTTCTTGGTGACTGCCACGCCGCACAGGGTGATGGCGAACTTTGCGGTGTGGCCGTTGAACATCCAACAGTGACGACCATTCAGGTCGATTTGATAAAGAACTGGACTATCCGTACGCCTCGTCTGGAGAATGAAAAATTCTATATGACCGTTGGTTCTTCCCGCCCGATGGAAGACGCGGCTCGACAGGCTTACAGGGAGTTGATCCGCTGGATGGCAGCCGATTTCGGTTTCGATGAAATCGATGCCTATATGCTTTTAACACAGGCAGGACGCGTCCGCCTTGGTAATATGGTAGATCCAAAATACACACTTGGAGCGTCTATTTTGAAGTCGATATCCGGCATTGCAAAATAGCATCACACTATGGTGGCGCGTAGTATCAGGCGCCACCACAATTCTCCGAATATAAGCAATGTTTTGGTAGTCTCATCGAGGTTCTTCTAAACAGTATGACATCAAAATTAGAGCCGCGTGTCTTTCTGAAGGCGTTGTTCGATGCAGCGGTTGCGGCTGCTGATCCCGAACTGGTTATCCGCGCCAATCTGCCTGCCACGCCCAAGGGCCGGACGATTGTGATTGGTGCAGGCAAAGGCTCGGCACAGATGGCAGCCGCTTTTGAACGCGCATGGGCAGAGCGGCATGAGGGCGAGGACGCACCAATCGAAGGCATTGTCGTCACGCGCTATGGCTATGGTGCACCTTGCAAAACCATCGAGATCATCGAAGCGTCGCACCCGGTGCCTGATGATGCCGGGCTTGCGGCCTCAAAACGGCTGTTCGATGCTGTGTCCAACCTCACCGAAGATGATCTTGTTGTGGCGCTTATTTCTGGTGGAGGCTCTGCTTTGTTGCCATCGCCGCCTGAAGGTCTGACGCTTGCCGACGAGATTGCGGTCAACAAAGCTTTGCTTGCCTCAGGTGCGCCGATATCAGCCATGAATGCGGTGCGAAAACACCTGTCGACCATTAAAGGCGGGAGGCTGGCAGCGCACGCACATCCGGCAAAAGTCTTCTCGCTGGTGGTTTCCGATATTCCCGGCGACAATCCTGCCTTTGTCGCTTCTGGTCCGACCGTTCCTGATGCAACGTCTCGCGATGACGCGCTCAAAATCATCGAACGTTACAAGCTTGAACTGCCAGATGCGGTGCTCGCGCATATCAAAAGCGAGAAGGCTCATTCACCGAAGCCCGACGATAAAATCTTTGCCGATAACGAAGTGCGGGTGATTGCGTCCGCTGCTGTTTCGCTGGAAGCAGCCGTAAAGGAAGCCGAGCGTCATGGGGTCGAGGCGGTGATCCTGTCCGATTCAATGGAAGGTGAAGCACGCGAAGTGGCGCATGTTCATGCAGCAATCGCGCGCGAAGTGGCGGATCGTGATCGCCCGTTCAAAAAACCGATTGTACTGCTTTCCGGTGGCGAGACCACCGTTACCATCCGTGCCAAAGGCGGCAAGGGTGGTCGCAACAGCGAGTTTCTGCTGTCCTTTGCGCTTGATATTGATGGCTATGGGAATATTCACGCACTGGCGGCTGACACCGACGGCATTGATGGTTCGGAAGACAATGCAGGTGCCTTTGCCGATGGCACGACCGTTTCGCGGCTGCAAAAGACTGGCGAAGATGGCGCGGCGCGGTTGAACGCCAATGATGCATGGAGCGCATTTGACGCTATCGGTGATCTGTTCATGCCGGGGCCAACCGGTACCAATGTCAATGATCTCAGGGTGGTTCTCATTATGAAATGATTAGCCTGATGATCAGTGAAGTTTCATCTGCCGTGAGCTTTACTATCTCGGCATAGCATTCTTGACTGGCAATCAGATAGCTCTTTATGCGTAAAAAGACGTCTCCGTGAGTGTTCTTGCTAAGCTTTACGTAAATAAATGGCGGCGCTCCGAGAAACGCCGCCTTGTTCGTCCAAGAGAGCGGTCAGTTAAAATCCGTATTTCGGAGGTGTTGTACCTTCCTTGTAAATTTCTGCTTTCTCAGCTGCTCCATAAGCCGTATCGTTCTTTTTCAGGATTTCCAGATATTCGCCCGATTTGATAAGATGGTCATACGCACTTTTCAACGCGTTTAGCATATCTTCTGAATCTGCTGTACGTGCGACCGCGGTGGCGGTGGGGCCGCCTCCAATTTCACCAGAAGCATCAAGCCCCGCATCGAGATTGATTGCCTCCTGAGCACCTCCTCTATTAATCAGAACACCGTCAACGCGCCCGCTATTGAGCGCTAGTATCGCATTGCTTACCGAAGGATAGGCATTTATAGTCGGTGCTTCGCCTGAACATCTTGCAGCACCAGCTTTAAGTGTTTCCAGTTCGGCAGAGCCAGCCATTGCCCCTACCGTATGGCCGCACATCTCTTCCAGTTTGACTGGAGTATAGCCTTTTGATTTCACGACGAGGAACGAGCTGTAATCCTGCCAATTCGTAACAAAATCGGCGACCTTCAGCCGCTCAGCTGTGACGTAAAATTCTCCGTAAGAGATGTCAAATTTATTGGCTTGCAAACCTGTCAAGGCTGCGGCGAAGGGAATGAGGCTGATCTCAGCTTTTAGGCCAAGTACTGCGGCGACCGCGTTGGCGAGGTCCGCGTCCATACCTTTAAGCTGATTTCCTTCTTTATAGGCCAGCGGTTTACCGACGTCTGGCACTGCAATTCGCAGGACGCCTGCTGTTCGAATTTTTTCTGGTAGGAGTGCCGCTACTTCTTCCACTTTCTTGATATCGTCCTGAGCTGCGGCCGAAGACATTGCGGTGGTATTTGCACCTAAGCCGAGGGCGATGGCGAGAATTCCAATTCGTGTCATTTTCATTGTGATCCCCTTTTATCAGTTTTTTCGAGTGAACCGGTTGTACCAAGATCCGTTTGACAGCAAATGATAATAGGTAATATATTACCGATTATCGACAGCGTGGCAAGCGCAATTTCCTAACGCACAGGTAAGCTTCTCGTCTGTTGGTAATCCAGTTTTCCAACTCACCTAACCACACAGCGCAAGGTACAATAAGACTATGAGTAATCCTGACTACGATGTAATTGTCATTGGCGGCGGCCCGTCGGGACTTTCCGCCGCCTGGGAGCTTCGTGAGCGCAATATTCTTGTGCTCGAAAAAAGCCACCGGCTGGGCGGTCGGCTTTATTCCCTTTCGCGCGGAGATTATTGGCTCAACCTTGGGGGGCATCTCTTTCCTCCTCCCGGATCGCACATGCGCAATATCCTGCACTCGATCGGCCTCGATGTTCTGAAAATACCGGGAAACAAATTTGCGATTGCTTGGGGAGGTAAGGTGTACAAACCAAAGGCGGTTTCAGCACTGCCGTTGACCATGTCTATGAGTATTCCTGAGCGTATTTCAATGGCAACCATCGGATTGCGAATTCTCAAAGCCGTCAAGGGTTGGCAACAGGCAATGCTTCCTGTTTATGGCGAAAACAACGAGCAACGGCGCGCTCGTGTTGCCCGCTATATGGCAGACCTGTCTTTTCGCGATTTTATAGGCAAACGTCTCCCCAAACGAGTAGAGGCACTTTTCCAGTCTGCAGCGCGGCGTGCCGCGGCAGAAATGGAAGATCAGAACGCCGGTGTTGGCGTATCGCTTTTTGGAGCCGTGTGGGCGGGGAAGGGCGATTCAATGGCTTTGAACCTGAATGGTGGTTCGGGTCGGTTCGGAGAGCGCATGATGGAGCTTCTGGAGGGGCGCGTCCGCTACCATAGCACAGTTAAATCCGTGACTAGAACGAGCGATCATTTAACAGTTGTGTTCGAGATTGATGGTAAGGAGCAGACGGTTTCTGCGTCGCAGGTTATCGTTGCAGTTCCAGCCTACCAAGCGGCGGAAATTATCAGGGAGCTACCTGTCGACGTGAAAAAAACCCTTGAGGGGGTTCAGTACGGGCCGTTTCCTACAATGGGGATCATAACTGATGAAACCGGTCCGATGCCGTATGACGATATCTATGCGATCACCACGCCTGAAGCGTCATTTGACATGTTTTTCAATCACGCTAACCCTTTGCGTACCGGTCCGCGAAAGCCGGGCGGGAGCCTGATGGTCTATTCGGGAGGAGAACCCGCGCGCCAGATGTTGAAATTATCTGATGAACAGATCCGAGACAGATATCTGTCCGATGTACTGAAGATGTTTCCTGAACTTAAGGGCCATATCAAGGAAACTGTCGTTCAGCGTTGGCTGCCCGGCAATACCTATCGTCCAGCCGGTTTCAACTTTGAACCCATGCTGGCCTATTGCGAGCGTGACGACGTGAATATCCATTTTGCAGGCGATTACTTTGCTGAAATCGGAAATATGGAGATCGCGACTGGGACAGGGCATGAGGCGGCAAAGCGTGCCCGTGCAAGGTTGGAGAAACAGAAGAAAAGTGTGCAGTTGCATATAGTCGATAACGCTGCTCTTCGTGTCTAATCTTACATGTCCCGATTTAAGGCGGCAGGGGAAACCCTGCCGTCTCTTTTGTGTTAATAGTTGTCCCTATAGAACAAAAAAGCACCGAAATTCGGCGCCTCCTTGTCCCTTTGTAGGTATTCACATCAGGCTGCGTATTTCGCGACCGCGCCGCCCTGCTTGTTCCACTCTGCATACCAGGTCTGGAACAGCTTCAGCTGTGCTTCGCAATAACCGCGCTGGGCATCGGACAGCTTGTCAGTCTCGTTGAAATGCAGTTCATATTCCGGGTTTCCGGTCACGACCATCATGTGCTTGTTGAACAGGACGAGGTCCGGGCCTTCATCGAAGGAGGACAGCACGCCAAGTGCAGCTTCCAGTTCAAGCGCGGCAACGCGGGCCTCAACATCGCCCGCGGCGGCGGCCTTGGACAGCGACACCAGATGCTGCACTTCTTTCGGCAGCACATTGCCGATGCCGGTGATGGCACCCTTGGCGCCGCAATTGACGAAGCCGTGGAACACGCCGGTATCGACGCCAACCATCAGGGTCACATCGTCTTCGGCGCTGGTGATGTTTTCAGCCGCATAACGCATGGCTTCCGCACCGCCGAATTCCTTGAAACCGATCAGGTTCGGATGCTCGGCGCGCAGCGCGAAGAAAAGATCGGCGCGGGTGGCAAAGCTATAATATGGGCTGTTGTAGATGACCGCCGGAAGATCGGGCGCAGCCGCCAGAATGGCCTTGAAATGCGCTTTCTGGGCGGAGATAGACGAGCCGCGCGACAGAACGCGCGGGATAACCATCAGGCCCTTCGCGCCGACTTTCTGGGCATGGGCGGCGTGAGCGGCAGCGAGAGCGGTGTTGACCGCGCCGGTGCCGACGACCACAGGCACACCAGCCTTGGCCAGCGTTTCAACGCCAATCATGCGCTGTTCGTCGGTGAGAAGCGGCCAGTCACCCATCGAGCCGCAATAGACGACGGCAGACATGCCGGCGGCGATCAGTTCCTTGCCCTTACGAACCAGCGCATCGAAGTCCGGCGTACGGTCTGGCTTGCATGGCGTCATGAGTGCGGGAATGCAGCCGGAAAATATATCGACGTTCACCCTTTTTCCTTTCAATCTTTTAGTTGGTATAACGGACACCCCTTGGGGCTCTCTGCGGAAAAAAGTCTTTATCGCTGCGCGGCACCTGTAAGCAACGATGGATCGACTGCTGAAAGCAGCTTCTGCAGGCCAGCAATCTCGTCCTGAGTGTATTGCGGGATGGGTGCACGAACGGGCCCAACTGAAAGCCCAAGTAACTCGCAAGCGGCTTTACACCCGCTATTATACCGACGAGATCCGATATAGCGAACCACAGGAAGGATTTCGCGCCAGATCGAAAGAACGGTCGCATCATCACTTGCCGCACTTGCAGCCTGCAACTTCGTGAGGGCAGGTGTCATGAAATTTGCAATACCCATAACCATTCCCGGAGCTTTCATAGCGAGCGCCGGGAGCATCAGGACGTCTTCTCCGTTTAAAAAGCCGACCTCGTTCCGGTGATCACAAAGAAATGTGGTCATCTGCATGAGATTGGCGGAAGAGTCTTTAATGTATTTGATCTGCGGGATTTCACGTACGAGCCGCAATGTAAAGTCTACATCGAGATGGAGACCGGTCGCCGGAGGGAAATTATAGGCGCAAATCGGCAGGTCAGTCGCCTCGGCGACGGCGGCATAGTAAGAAAAAGCCTCGTCAAATCCGATCGGTTCGTAGTAGGGCGTTGCGAGCATGATCGCGGTGGCGCCCACATTCTCTGCGTGCTTTGACAATGCTACGGCTTCACGCGAGGAGGTTGCGCCAGTATGAGCCAGTACAGTTGCGCGACCAGCTGTTTGCTCCACGACGATTTCGATTAGTTTCAGACGTTCTTCGTGAGACAAGACAGAAAATTCACCCGTTCCGCCAGCTGGCACGAAGCCATCGACGCCGTCGGCGATATGCTGATCGACCAGTTTGCGCAGCGCGTTCTCGTCAATATTCTCTCCATCGGCAGAGAACGGGGTTACGATCGCGGAAAGTACACCCTTGAGGGACATGTTATGATCTCCGGAATTTGGATGGGTTACAGAGGGGCAAAACCGTCGGCGAGAACATCATCGGCGTCGGCTGCTATTAGCAGGAAGCCGTTAATATAGGCGCGACCGGTGAGTGCAGGAGTAATGTAGTTTCGCTCGGTTGTGGAGCGGACATTCGTGGCGGTTACAGTGAAGGTTGAGCCGATAATGCTTTGGGTGGTCAGCGTCTCGCTGGAGGCAATTTTTCCTTCGGTCACCAATTTTGCGAACAGAGCACTGGTTCCAGTTCCACAAGGTGAACGGTCAATCACTCCTGGTGGGGCGACGACGACAATTTTCGCTTTGAGTGGTTCTTCCAGTTCTTGTTCATAAAAGAGAACCTGGTAGACATCGAGTTCCTCGCCGGAGACTGGGTCCAGGACAGGCGTTTGTGTGTATTGTTCTTTCAACAGACGAGCCAAGCGAACGATTTCCGTCGCGTTGCCTCGATCTAACGATAGGCCAATTTTCCGCGCATCAACAGAAATATAATAGTCCCCTCCATAGAGGAGCTCGATCGGCATGATACGGCCATCGACCTTTACCTCCGCGGTGCAAACAATGAAGGATTCTACGTTCTGCAAGGTCACAGTAGTAAACCTACCGTCTTCTTTGCGCGCTGTTACTCCTACTCTGCCGGCAGGTGTGCGGATTGCAAACTCGGCCTGCATAGAATTTTTTTGCCAAAGATTTGGAAGCAGATTCATCTCGATGATGACCGATGCGAAACCAATCATGCAATGGCCGCACATAGGCGGGTACGAGCCTGGTTCCAAAATGACGGCGCCAATGTCACAACCATCTTCGACTGTGGTGATCGGCAAAACGGCGCAGGTCAACCCTCCGCCGCGGGGTTCATGAACCAGTCTGCGGCGCCAATGATCCGCATGCTCTCTGAGCCATACTCTGGCAGCATCGACAGTCGTGACATCCGTCGGCAGCTCGATCCCGGAAAGTACGATACGGGTCGGATTCCCCGCCGTGTGGGAATCGATGGCAAGGATTTCCTGCCGTTCGGCCCTGTCGAGCCATTCAAGAGCGGATTGTGGCAAGAAGCGTGGTGAAATCATTGGTGTGAGACCGTGAAGAGGGGTTTGCCGAGTGCCCCAAGATCAACTTTGATGCCAAGACCCGGAGCAGTCGGTGATTTGCCACGGCCTTGAACAGAGCGTGGCGCATATCCCGCGATATGTTCCTGCGTCCAGTCATTGAAGAACGATGCGTGCAGAAGTGCGTCTGGACGTGTGCTCGCTGCAACGTGAGAGACAGCGGCCGTAGTCACATCGCCGCCCCATACATCCTCGATGCACATTGTCATGCCTAGATCCTGGGCCAGCGAACGCATACGAACTGCGCCGGTGATCCCCCCCACACGTGCGAGCTTGATATTAACCGAGCCCGCTCCCGCTTGATATTTGGCACGGTAAAGCTCAGCCGAGTTCACGACTGACTCGTCCATTACCAATGGTCGCGAGCTCATTTTCTGAACGATAGCGCAATCTGCGGTATCTCGGCATGGCTGCTCGATGTAAACATCAAGGTCTGCCAGCTCGCGCACTGCTATGATTGCAGCCGGGACATTCCAGCCCCCATTGGAATCTGCAACTATAACGGCATCGTCAGGGCAAGCTTCGACAACTGCACGCGTGCGTTCTGCATCTTCATAGGGGTCGTTGCCAACTTTGACCTGAAACCGTTTGATGCCAGCTTCCCCGCGCTTTTGCACGAAATCTACCATTTCAGAAGGTGATGCGAGAGGTACTGCTTCATAGAGCGGAAAATCGGCTTGGGTAACGCCGCCGAGAAGTGTGGCAATGGGGAGCCCTGCCACCTGTCCGAGAATATCCCAACACGCAATGTCGATGGCGCTCTTCGAGCTGTTCTGCCCCAGAAGTGCCAGATCCATTACCCTGTGTAGGGTTGAAATATTGGTTGGGTCTAATCCGATCAGGGATGGGGCCATAACGCGAATTCCTTCACGTGTACCCTCGGCGAAGGCTGGCAGATATGTACCTCCAAGGGTGCTGCTCTCTCCCCAGCCTTCTCGACCGTCATCAGCAAGGATGCGTACGAGTGTGGAAGCCTGGCTTTGCGCCGCGCGACCTTGGGACATGACATATTCGCCGTGAGCGTAGGTGAGTTCGTATCCGTAAACTTCAATGGCAGCAATTTTCATGGGCTATTAACTCGCGGTAATGGGTTATGGGTAATATATTACATGCCACAAACACGCTGTCAACGCGGCGCCGTAGCTTTCCGTGTCGACAGCGGAGAAAGCCGGAGTTCTTTTCTCAACCAAAAAGGTTTGCCAGATGTGGATTTAGAAACAGGTCATGCGGGTCCATCCGACGGCGGATATCTTGAAATCGCTCGTAGTCGGGATAGAGGTCGCGAATGCGTTTGCGGTCTAGAAAATGAAGCTTTCCCCAGTGTGGTCGAGCCCCGAACACTCGCAGCTCCTCGTCCACCGCTTTAAGAAACGGAAGGTAGTCCTTACCGATCACACCAGAAACAGAGATAGAAGTTGAAGCCCGACCATTTTGCGGTGAAATGAAACCCTTATCCGATTTCTGCCAACGGACCTGCAAAGGTGATACTTCGTCAGGAAACCGCTGGAGCATCAGGTTCTGTATTGCTTCGACTGCCGCCCGTGCATCGGCAGAACCGACCATGTATTCAAGTTCATGAAATTCGGCGATTGTCGTTCCGTCGGGATATATTCGGTAGGCGCGGTCAGTACGCCCATTGAGCTCTCCGGTTGGCGCATCATCTTTTTCGTAAGGTAATTCACGCAGCAGCTTGACGAAACAATGGTCGGCCGGGACCTCTCCGAGCTTATAGAGGTCAGCTGATTGATGGGTCGGCATCCACCAAAACGAAAAGTGGCGATATTCGGCCATCAGGAAGTCCCATTGTCGATACACTTCTGACATTGGGAGGATGATGTTTTCTTCTTTGAGCCGATAAGCAGGAACAAGCTGAAGCCCGATACGAAGCGCCGGTCCAAGAAGCCCCAATGAAACCTGGGCAGCGTGCAATGCGTCGGGGTCGCGCTCATCAATATCGATCACATCCCCGACACCGTTGACTACGCGCATGCTGCAGATTGTTGATGAGATTGAACCGAAGCGTATGCCTGAGCCCTTCGTGCCGGTAGCGGCGGCTCCCGCTATGGACTGGACGTCGATATCGCCCTGATTACCGATGGAGAGCCCTTCTTCCCACAATGGTTGGCCTAATGTTGCTATTTTGGACCCGGCCCAGACTTGTGCTTGTCTGGTATGCGGGTCGCATGAAATCATTCCTGTTAAATCCGAGAGGTCAAACAGCATGCCGGAGGTCTCGACTATCGGAGTGAAGGAATGTCCCCCGCCGGCAACGCGCACCTTTCGTTTGTCCTGAACTGCCGCGCGCATAGCTGAAATCGCGTCATCCTCAGTTGCGGGACTTATGATTTCAACGGGTTTAAAAGTCTGGTTGCCTCCCCAGTTTCTCCACTCGATTTCGTTCATTTGCGTTGTTCCTTTGATTTTGGCGTCGACAAACTTGACACGACGAGCCTATCGCTATTAAGTAAACGGCTATCGGTTATCGATTACCCTAACTTTGACCGATAAGCCACAGCTAAATGAAGACGTTCAGGGGAACGCGCGTGAAGCAAATTATGGACGAACCGCTCACGACAGATATCGAGACAATGCCTGTCGTTCCGCTTAGATATTATGGTCGATGGCTCGCTGCCGGAGCGCTCGCAGTCGTTCTGGCGGGGTTGGTTATATCGATGATAACCAATCCCCGATTTCAATGGGCTGTTGTAGCGCAATACATTTTCGAGCCATCGATTATGTCCGGCTTGGTCACAACAATCTGGTTAACCGTTGCTGCGATGTTTATCGGTGTTGCACTCGGTACAGCTATTGCCTTGATGCGGATATCAAAAAACGCTGTTCTGACAAGTATTGCGTCGGGCTATCTATGGATATTCCGCGGTACGCCTTTGCTGGTCCAGCTTATCTTTTGGTATAATCTATCAGCGCTCTATCCACAGATCACAGTAGGCTTTCCGTTTGGACCCAGCCTCGGTTCCTTCGATGCCAATAAGTATATCACGGTTTATATCGCTGCGCTGTTAGGTCTCGGTCTAAACGAAGGCGCTTATATGTCAGAGATCGTCCGATCTGGCCTGAATTCTGTGCCGCCGGGACAAAGGGAGGCCTCCGAAGCTCTGGGCATGTCGAGCTTTCGGATCATGACGCGTATCATACTGCCGCAGGCCATGCGCGTTATTATTCCGCCTACAGGTAACCAGCTTATCGGCATGCTCAAGACGACTTCACTCGTTAGTGTGATCGCGCTGCAGGAACTGTTGTATTCGGCCCAGCTCATTTACACCGCCAACTTCCAAACGATCCCGCTGCTGATCGTTGCTTCGGTCTGGTACCTGGTGCTCACTACCGTGCTCTCTATTGGACAACATTTCCTCGAGCGTCATTTCGGCAAGAGCGATCGGCGCTCGACCCAAACGCCAGCTTCCGACGCTCAAGATTTGTCCGAAAAGGTTGCATAAGATGCTTAAACTTTCTGCCTCTTCTCTCGGTAATCATGCAGTCGTCGCTCGTGGCGTCAAGAAATCTTTCGGCCATCTTCAGGTATTGAATGGAGTCGATCTGACAGTCGATTATGGAAAAGTATGTTGCATTCTCGGCCCATCTGGATCCGGGAAAAGTACTTTTCTGCGCTGTATGAACCATTTAGAGAAGTTGAACGGCGGCTTTCTCCAGGTTGGAGGAGAACTGGTTGGCTATCGCCAGCAGGACGGAAAGCTATATGAGATGAAGAAGTCTGAAGTCGCACGTCAGCGTGCGGACATCGGCATGGTTTTTCAGAACTTTAATCTGTTTCCGCACATGACCGTTTTGGAGAATATCATCGAAGCGCCGATCCATGTTAGAAAAATTTCAAAAGCACAAGCCATTGATCGCGCTATGCATCTGCTTTCAAAAGTTGGTCTGAGCAACAAGGCAAACGCATATCCGCGTACGCTTTCCGGTGGCCAACAGCAGCGTGTTGCCATTGCGCGCGCTTTGGCAATGAAGCCAAAACTCATGTTGTTCGACGAACCGACCAGTGCGCTTGATCCTGAGCTCGTCGGTGAAGTCCTGCAGGTAATGCGGCAACTCGCGAATGAGGGCATGACCATGGTCGTCGTGACCCATGAACTTGGCTTTGCCCGCGAGGTCTGTGACAAGGTCGTTTTTATGGACGGCGGCATCGTGATCGAACAGGGCAGCCCAAACGAACTTTTCAACAATACCCAAACCGCACGTGCGAAAGCCTTCCTGGGGAAGGTTATCTGATGTCAATGAATGGAGTGCTCATGACCGCCCTTCCTGAAACAGTTAAAAGCCAGGCCTTTATCAATGGAGCATGGTCAGATGCGGAAAACAACGCAGTTTTTGATAACCTGAATCCCGCAACTGGAAGTTTGCTGAACAAGATCGCAGCATGCTCTGCCGGCGATGTTGACAGGGCGGTCAAAGCCGCGCGGGCTGCTTTCGAAAAAGGATCATGGAACGGATTGGAACCAAAGGAACGCAAAAGAATACTGTTGCGTTTCGCTCGGCTGGTTGAAGAAAATGCGACCGAACTGGCACTCCTGGATTCCATTGATGCAGGTAAGCCCTTGTGGGATTGCGAAAATCTGGACCTGCCAGATGTCGTCAATAATATACGCTGGTATGCTGAAGCTATCGACAAGGTGTTTGGTAAAATTTCTCCAACCGGTGACGGCAATCTTGGTCTCATAGTGCGCGAAGCGGTCGGTGTTGTCGGTATGGTCTTGCCCTGGAATTTCCCGGCGGGCACGCTTTCGTGGAAGATCGGCCCAGCTCTTGCCTCCGGGAATTCTATTGTCGTAAAGCCCGCAGAACTTGCCTCTCTGTCGACGCTTCGTATTGCAGAACTGGCCCTTGAAGCCGGTATTCCTGCGGGTGTCTTCAACGTTGTGCCGGGCCTTGGCCACGTCACTGGCAAAGCATTAGGCTTGCATCCAGATGTTGATATGTTGACATTTACCGGATCCACAGAGGTCGGACGCCAGTTTCTGCACTATTCTGCTGATAGCAATCTGAAGAAAGTTGTTCTCGAATGCGGTGGCAAAAGCCCGCAGATCATCATGGATGATGTGGGTGACCGTATCGATCTGATCGCCGAGAATCTTGCCGGGGCGGCCTTTTGGAATATGGGGCAGAACTGTACATGTGGATCGCGCATTCTTGTACATTCCTCCATCAAGGATGCTTTCCTTGCAGCACTTATTAAAGCAACGGATCAGTGGAAAGTAGGGCAACCAACTGATCGCTCGACGAAGCTCGGTCCGCTGATTGAAGCCTCAGCGTTGAAAAGGGTTCTGGACGCCATTGAGACGGCGAAGGCGCAAGGAGCCAAGATCGTTACCGGTGGCAATCAGGCTCTCCTGGAGAGTGGGGGCTGGTTCGTTGAGGCGACCATCATCGATAATGTGAAACCCGGCATGGGGATTGCGCAAGACGAAATATTCGGTCCGGTCGTTGCTGTATTAAGTTTCGACACTGAGGAAGAAGCGGTCAGGCTTGCGAACGATACCCCTTATGGACTTGCCGCGACTGTATTTTCCAATGACATCAATGTGGCAGTCCGTATGGCTAGTAAGGTGCAAGCCGGTACAGTGGCAGTCAATGGTTACGGAGAAGGTGACATATCCACCCCCTTTGGGGGTTACAAGACTTCCGGCTTCGGGGGGTATGATAAAGGTCTAGAGGCCTTTGATCAATATACGCAACTGAAGACCATTTGGGTAACTTTGAATTGATCACACTCATAAGCGTTTCAGGCGGGCGATAAACTTTGCCTGAAGCGCCTTCCAACAAGGTTTCGCCGGAAAAAGATGATGACCCAGACGGTGACCATTAGTGTACTCGAAGCCACTCGGCTTAGTCTCGATATACTGGAAAGCACGGGGCTGAATTTAGATCAGTGCTTAGCGGTAACGGACGTCGTAATACGCGCTCAACAGGACGAATGTCATTCGCATGGCCTTTACAGGCTTATCGGATACGCCCATTCCGTCCGCGCCGGGTGCGTAAACCGACAGGCAAGACCGACAGTCATCGATCTTGCACCAGCCGTTGTGAAAGTTGATGCGGATCATGGGTTTTCTGCGCTCGCTTATAATGCTGGCGTCGGCCTTGCGGTTGACAAGGCCCGTTCGCAAGGCATGGCCGCCCTGGCAATTAATAATTGCTATCATTTTTCTGCGCTATGGCCAGAGATTGAACCGTTGGCAGAGCAGGGATTGGCCGCAATCGCGATGACTCCAAGTCATGCATGGGTTGCGCCTGCGGGCGGCAAAAAGCCTACTTTCGGCACCAATCCCTTCGCCTTTGCCTGGCCGCGTCCAGGCCGCCACCCTTTCGTCTTCGATTTTGCGACAAGTGCAACGGCGCGTGGTGAGATTGAGCTGCACCACCGTGCGAACCTCCCGATTCCGACAGGACTAGCTATCGACCGACATGGAGAACCCACTACCGATCCCGCAGAGGCACTTGACGGCGCAATGCTGACTTTCGGTGGCCACAAGGGTTCAGCACTCTCGGCTATGGTGGAGCTTCTGGCAGGTCCCCTCATCGGG
The DNA here is from genome assembly GCF_024701725.1 of Ochrobactrum sp. XJ1. NCBI lineage: Bacteria > Pseudomonadati > Pseudomonadota > Alphaproteobacteria > Hyphomicrobiales > Brucellaceae > Ochrobactrum > Ochrobactrum sp. XJ1. The sequence goes on along the minus strand of NZ_VDGD01000016.1, from coordinate 55,749 downwards.
GACATGTTGAGCATAGAATCAAAAGCATTCGATGGTGGGATTGGTGCGGCGCCAATGCACGGCGAACTCATACTTGTCATTGATCCAGCAGTTTTTTTAGGAGGTGACATCGGTGCCAATCTAGCGCGCGCAGAGGTGCTGTTCGAAGCTATTGCGGGGCAAGGCGCCAGGTTGCCGTCGGAACGCCGGTTTGCAGCGCGGGCACGTACGGCTGATAAAGGCATCACTATCCCGCGCGAACTCCATTTCGAACTACTGGCGCTCACGGGTCAATACGAAGCAGTGTAGAAAACCATGGTGCCGGAATATACAGAGAGGTAGGCTGAACATGTGCCTCGAGAGAAAAGTGCGTTTCGGTATCGTTGGAGCGGGCGTTGCCGCAGAAACTCATGCTCGGGAGTTGATCCAGGTGAACGGCGCTTCACTGGTGTCTGTTTATGCTCGTAATGAGAGCAAAGCACGGTCCTTCGCCAATAGTTTTGCAATTCAGCGACATTTCTCCGACTTGTACGCTTTTCTGGCGGATCCAGAACTTGATGCTGTCATCATAACGACGCCAAATGGATTACATCTCGATCTTGCGCTTGCCGCAGCAAAAGCAGGTAAGCATCTGGTAATCGAAAAGCCACTTGAAATCAGTGAGGTTCGCGCTGCACGTATAGTTGCGGCAAGCGAACAGGCAGGCATCAAGCTTTTTGTCGTCTATCAGAGACGCTTCTCCGATGCCGCTGCACAAGCCTATGCAGATATTCGCTCTGGCCGTATCGGTAAAGTTGTGCTGGTCAACATCGTTGACAATCAATATCGCAAGCCATCTTACTACATTGATAATGCCTGGCGTGGTACCCGGAACGTTGAAGGTGGAGGGTGCGTCATAACGCAGTCTACACACCTGCTTGATCTGGCACAGTATCTTGTCGGGCCAGTACGATCGCTCTTTGCGAATACCAGAACAACTTATCATGACATCGAAACCGAGGACGTAGCCGTAGCTGCACTGGAGTTCGAGAATGGGGCTATTGGTACGTTTTCCTCCTCTACGGCTGCGTTTCCCGGCTCACGTCATCTACTCACCATCGCGGGAACTCACGGGACAATCATAATTAATGGCGAACATGATCAAGTTGTGTTCCGCCAGATGGCAGCCGAACCTGGAATGATCGAACTTCCAGATGATTTTAGTTTCGTTGATCCGATCAATCCCCGAGATTATCCGACGCTTGGTCAAAGAAAGCAGCTGCAATTTATCGTTGATAGCCTGCGAAGTGGAGTAGCAGATGAGCGGATGCAGGGAGATCCTTTGTCGACAGTGAGGATAATAGATGCAATTTACCAATCCGCAGATCAAAACAAGAGGGTTTATTTGCGCGTAGATTGAAAAACGGATCCCGCACTTCGTTTGAAAAACATTTCGTGACGTGTTATATATTACCGATAATAGATTTACGGGGCCGAAGTGAAAAACCAATTACAACAATCGAATTTGCGTGATCAGGCGTTAGCGATATTAAAACTCCGTTTGGTGTCGGGTGATCTGGCGCCGGGACAAATTTACTCCGCTGCAGCCCTTGCAGCCGAACTTGGTGTATCGAATAGCCCCGTACGCGAAGCCATGCTGACACTCGTCAACCAGGGACTGATGGAGACCGTGCGCAATCGTGGATTTCGTGTCACGCCGCTCAGCAATACGGAAAGGCAAAATATCTATGATTTGCGTGTGCTTCTCGAGATTCCATCCATGTCCAAACTGGCGACCATGAAAGATAAGGTTGCTGGGCGTAAAAGCGAGTTTGCGCAAATTGCAACGAACATGGTGAGTTGTGCTCGCATTGGCGATGTCGTTGGATATTTGGAATACGACCGTCAGTTCCACATCGGTCTGCTTGAAATCCTTGATAACGACCATCTTGTCGCTATAGTCGCTAACCTTCGGGAGCAAACGCGCCAATATGGTCTTAGAACGCTGTCTGAGAGCGGCCTTCTCGTCCGTTCAGCTGAAGAACACCATCCAATATTGGACGCACTGGCCAGCGGAAATGTATCACTGACGACTGAATTGATGACGAGGCATCTCAGCCATCTCGTGGGCGACTGGGCAGGGGATGCGGGCTCATAACTGACCTATCTCGCCAAGAAACAATGCATTTTTCCCGTCTTGTGAATTGTTACATGCCGAGCGATAGCCAATTTGCATTGACGCCTTTATGGCGTTAGTAGTCTGTAACCGGCAAGCACGAAGAGGGTTGACATTGGAACCGCAGATCCAGACGAATAACTTACGCGATCAGGCCCTTATGATCCTGAAGTCTCGTCTTATTTCCGGTGAGCTCGTACCCGGGGAAATTTATTCTGCTGCTTCTCTAGCCAATGAATTAGGCGTATCGAACAGCCCAGTGCGCGAAGCCATGTTGACATTGGTTAATCAAGGGCTGATGGAGACGGTCAGAAACCGTGGTTTTCGGGTAATACCGGTTCGACGCAAGCAACTCGAGGACATTTACGACGTACGGATGCTTCTGGAAATTCCAAGCATTCAAAAACTGGCAGAAATTCCAGATACAGTTCGGAAAGTCGAACCTGAGTTGAGACAAATTATAAGGGAACTACGGCGTTGTTCTGAGGAAAGCGATATTGTCGGCTACCTGACCGCTGATAAGCAGTTTCACCTACAGCTGTTGGGTTTGCTCAATAATCCTTATCTTGTTTCGACAGTTGAAAATCTGCGTGATCAGGTTCGCCAATACGGTGTGTCAGCAAACGAAGTTCTTTCTCGTTCGGCGATAGAGCACGAAAATATTCTTGACGCGATCATCGAAGGAAACCCACCTAAGGCGGCTGAGTTAATGCGGCTGCATGTCCATCAACTGGTGAGTGATTTTAGCGGTACGAATAACGCGGACGCATAAGACGTGGCGCACTGATCGTTTTAAATTCGAATGTCGCTGATGTTGATATATGGGCGCTTTGGCTAGGCGGCGTGGACGAATTGGTTGACGAATTGATCGCAGCTTGATTCAAGACTGCTTTTTGGAGGCAGTCATGAGCCGAGGCGATCTGAGCGAATCCGAATGGCGTGTTCTGAAGGATTTATTGCCGATTGAAGCAGTCAATCGGGGACGCGGTCGTCGTCCGGAGCAAAATCGTGCGATCATCAACGGCATACTTTGGAGACTTCGCTGCGGGACGCCTTGGCGGGATGTCCCACCCAAATACGGCAATTGGAATACGATCTATCGGCGGTTTCGGCGTTGGAGCGAAGCCGGGGTCTGGGAGGCTGTTTCGATCACGCTCGCTGAGATCATGGCTGACAGCGGCCACTACAGCATCGATAGCACCACAGTTCGGGCCCATATTTCGGCAGCGGGCGGAAAGGGGGGATTCATCGACGCGCTCTTGGCCGCTCGCGGGGCGGGTTCACCAGTAAACTTCACTGTCTGGCTGATGCCAGAGGAAGACCGCTTGCCTTCCATCTGACGGTTGGCGAAGCCGCAGATTGCAAGGCTTACGACACTCTGATCAGCTTACCCGAGCAAGCGCCACAGGCGCTTCTTGCTGACAAGGGATATGATGCGGATGCCATTCGTGATGATCTTGCCAGCCGCAATATCAAGCCCGTCATTCCTGGCAGAGCAAACCGCCGCGTGAAGATTGAATATGATCGCACGCTGTATAAACAGCGCAACCTAATCGAACGGATGTTTGGCAGACTGAAAATCAACCGCGCCATTGCTACTCGATACGACCAACTCGCCGAGAGCTTCATCAGCATGGTTCATATTGCTACCGCAAGATACTGGCTCAAATTCGTCCACGCCGCCTAGGGACTAAGCGTCCATTAGCTTTATTGACTGGCAATCACGCGCTAGGCGCGTCTTTCACCCTCGAAATTAGAAAACTGAAGTTGTCATCGGATGCATCGTCAAAACGCTTTTGCGAAATTGAGAGCCGCGGCGCTCAAACTTGTCTGAGATTCAACCTGCTGCTTCAACACGCCCGTGAATCAAACAAGTAACAACATCTTTCGCAATACTTAGTTGGATCGACGAAGCCCATTTATCTGGATACTCACGATCTCTTTGGCCAAGGCAATTTTATCGTTCTCAGTTTGAATGCTTCTCGGCTGATACCAGATGGACAACCAGTTGATCGCGCCGAGTATGGCTTTGGCAGCTATCGAGACATCGACCTCCCGAATACTGCCGTCATCGATCCCGTCGCGAATTATCTGCTTGAACAAATCCTCGAACCGGCGCCGGATGGCAATAAGCTCGTTGAGTGTGCGGCGCTGATCTGGCGTGGTTGCCGCCAGTTTGTGCATATGGACGCCTTGCACCACCACGGCTTCGAAAGCGACGTTGGTCATCATGGCTAGTGCATGCGCCATGAGCATCTCCTCAAGTCGGTGCAGGCCGGAGCCGTTCATCGTCGTGACCGGTTCGACAGCCTTGAACAGTCGATTCATACCTTCGCGATGCACGTCGAAGAACAAATCCGTCTTCGATGAGTAGTAGTGATAAATGCGCCCTTTGGTCGAACCCATCCTGCGCGCCACATCATCGATGCTTGTTGTGGCGAAGCCTTGCTCCATGAAGCACTGAGCGGCGGTTTCCAGGATTACGACATTCCCGGTACTGTCCGTTCGGTTATTTCGGCGGCTGTCAGCCATCTGCTACTCCGATCTATGCATAGGTAAGCGGCAGCCTAGCCTAGCAAATTTCGATGCCAAAATGCCACTAGACAAAGCCATGTTCAAGTGCATACTACTCAGTATTATGTCGATCAATGCGACTACCGTCGATTTCTCGACGCATGGAGGAAGTAATTTTGGAAATTAGCCCTAATTCTGCTGCGTCAGCACTCCTTGCAAACGCAGAAAGCCAGTTCTTGTACTCGGACTGGATCAAGATCGATCAACAGCTTGTGGATCGGTTTGCGGACGTGATCGACGATCATCAATTCATTCACACAGACCCGGAACGCGCAGCGACGGAAAGTGTGTTCGGTGGCACCATCGCACACGGGTTTCTTGTGCTCGGCCTGTTGACCAAGCTCAGCCGCGAGGTTTTGCCGGAAGTTGCGGCCGGTACGGTTGAAATCAACTATGGTTTCGACAAGGTCCGCTTCCTCTCGCCGGTGAAGGTGGGTTCTTCCATTCGTGGCGTATTCAGTCCCAAGTCGGTGCAGCCGAAGGCTAACGGTCAGCTCCAGACCCTTGCAGCGACTGTTGAAATCAAAGACGAAACCAAGCCAGCGCTAGCCGCTGACTGGCTCATACTGACAGTAGGTTGAGGATCACATGGCCATTTCTTTTGAAAATCGTGTTGCAATTGTAACGGGTGCGGGCGGCGGGCTTGGGCGCACTTATGCCCTCGAACTGGCAGCGCGCGGCGCAAAAGTCGTCGTGAACGATTTCGGTGGCAGCCGCGACGGGACCGGCGGGGCATCGGAGGCAGCCGAAAAGGTCGTTTCGGAAATTCGATCCAAGGGCGGTGTCGCCATTGCCGACGCTGGCAATGTCACGAAGTTCGAAGACATGCAGGCGCTGGCGAAGAGCACGGTCGAAGAATTCGGTCGCATCGATATTCTCATCAACAATGCCGGGATCTTGCGCGACAAGAGCTTTGCGAAGATGGAAATGTCTGATTTTCGCGCCGTGGTTGACGTGCATCTTATTGGCTCGGCCAATGCCAGCCGCGCGGTGTGGGACGTCATGAAAGGCCAGAACTATGGCCGCATCCTGATGACGACCTCCACCTCAGGCGTTTATGGCAATTTTGGTCAGTCCAACTATGGTGCGGCCAAGGCAGGACTCGTCGGCCTGATGAATGTGTTGCATTTTGAAGGCGACAAATACGACATCCATGTCAATGCCATTGCGCCCACGGCTGCAACGCGCATGACCGGTGACGTGCTGGACGAAGAAATGCTGGTGCGCCTCGCACCCGAAAACGTCGTTCCGGCAGCTCTCTTCCTCGTCAGTGAAAAGGCGCCAAGCCGCACAGTGCTTCTGGCAGGTGCGGGAACTGTGGCCCGTATGGCGATTGTAGAAAGTGAAGGGGTTTATCTACCGAAGGGTGAGCGAACACCGGAAGCCGTTGCCGCTGCTTTCACAAAGATCGATGACATGACCAATTTCATCGAGACCGATGCCGGTTTGGCGCATGTGGACCGCATCATCGCGACGTCCCGCGCTAATGAGGTTATCGAATGACGGCGTCAAAACCCCGTCCGAAGGCTGAACCCCGGTCAGCCTATCGGGAGTTCTATGATATGCAGACGCGCTGGAGCGACATGGACATTTATGGCCACGTCAACAATGTCGTCTATATGCAATATTGCGATGCGGCATTGAACCGGTCGCTTATTGCGGCAGGTGCTCTGGAGCTGAATGGCTCCACGCCTATTGGTATCGTTGCACGCAATTCAACGAATTATTTCTCCGAGATTTCCTATCCTGACAATGTCGTTGTCGGGGTTCGCATCGAGCATATCGGCAATACCAGCCTGCTGTGGGGATTTGGCATCTTCAAGGATGGCGAAGAGCTGACCGCTGCTGTAAGTGAATATGTGCATGTCTATGTAGACCGAGACACGCGACGGCCTGTTCCGCTTACCCCGGAACTGAGAGAATTAGCTGAAAGGCTTTACGTTCCAGCGTCAGTGGAGGAGCTCTGATGAGAGAAGCTGTAATCGTATCAACTGCGCGCACACCGATTGGCAAAGCCTATCGCGGAGCTTTCAATGACACGTCTGCGCCAGCGCTGGCTGGCCATGCGATTGCCGCTGCGGTTGAGCGCGCGGGCATCGATGGTGCCGAAGTTGAGGACGTTGTACTTGGTGCTGCGCTTCAGCAAGGCACAACGCACATGAATATCGCTCGCACCTCCTTGTTGCGGGCTGGCCTTCCGGTTTCAGTTCCTGGCCAGTCGATGGATCGACAATGCGCTTCAGGGCTGATGGCTATCGCAACTGCCGCCAAGCAGATCACGGGCGACGGTATGACGATTGCCATCGGCGGCGGCGTAGAGCAGATCTCGCTCGTGCAGAACGACCATATGAACGTCTATCGATGGCGCGACCCTTGGTTGACGGAACATCTGCCTGCTACTTACATGAGCATGATCGAGACGGCGGAGATCGTTTCCGCTCGTTATGGTATATCGCGTGAGGCTCAGGATGAGTATGCGCTTCAATCGCAGCAGCGCACAGCGGCGGCACAGGCAGCAGGCCGCCTGAACGCAGAAATTGTACCGCTTCGCTCTTCCATGCTGGTCAAGGACAAGGCCACGGGCGAGGTTTCCGCGAAAAGCGTTGAGCTAGCGATGGATGAAGGCAATCGCCCCGAAACCACGCTGGAAGGCTTGCGCGGGTTGAAGCCGGTCTTTGCCGGTGGTCAGATGATCGCGCAGGGGAACTATATTACTGCTGGCAACGCCTCACAGCTTTCCGATGGTGCTTCGGCGTCTGTGCTAATGGAAGCAAAGGAAGCAGAAAAGCGGGGTCTTTCTCCGCTCGGTATTTATCGTGGAATGGCGGTCGCCGGATGCGAACCTGACGAAATGGGTATCGGCCCTGTTTATGCCGTACCCAAACTGCTCAAGCAGCATGGCCTTACAGTTGATGATATCGATCTGTGGGAGCTGAACGAAGCCTTCGCAGCGCAGGTACTTTACTGTCGAGACAAGCTCGGCATCGACAATGAAAAACTGAACGTCAGTGGCGGCGCTATTTCGATTGGCCATCCTTATGGAATGTCGGGCGCGCGTATGACCGGGCATGCCCTCATCGAAGGCAAGCGGCGCAATGGACGCTATGTGGTGGTGACCATGTGCGTTGGCGGCGGTATGGGCGCTGCGGGCTTGTTCGAAATATGTTGATTGAAACGAAAAAGGCCGGTTTAACCGGCCTCAGATTGATTACAAACCCCTCGATTTTTGGAAGCAGTCAAAAACGAGGGGTTTTGATTCCGATTTGTTCACGTTCTGAATCTGGGACGTTCCGTGAATCTGAGGTCATTTTGACCCTGCCGGAGGTTTGTCAGCAGCCTGAGGCCGGTTTAACCGGCCTTTTTCATGATGTTGTCAGCGGCGCTGTTAATAAGCGGCTTTATAAATCGCCAAGGCATCCGCCTCAGTGACCTTGCGCGGATTGTTGACCAGAAGGCGGGTCTGTTTCATGGCGTCGCGCGCAAGCAGGGGCAGGTCGTCTTCCGTAATATTCACTTCGCGCAATGTCTGCGGCACGCCGAGCTCACGGCTGAGGTCCGCCAGTTTTTCGACAAAGGCTTCAGCACGGTTTTCTGCCGACACGGTGTTCAGTTCCGGGAAAACATCTGCTGCAATTTCCGCATAAACGTGGCTTGCTTCCGGTAGGTTGAAGCGCAAAACATGCGCAAGCACGAGCGCATTAGACAAGCCATGGGGTACATGGAAATGCCCGCCAATCGGATAGGCGAGGGCATGAACTGCAGCAACCGGAGAATTGGCAAAGGCCTGACCGGCAAGCAGCGAGCCGAGCAGCATGGCGGCGCGTGCGTCGCGGTTACCGCCGTCAAAGACAGCTGTGCGAATATTGGCGCCGAGCAGTTGCAGCGCGTTGCGCGCCAATGAACGTGACAACGGGTTGTTGTTGGCGGAGGCCGAGGCATAGGCCTCGATGGCATGCACCATCGCATCGATACCAGTTGCAGCTGTTACCGCTGGCGGCAAGCCGACAGTCAAATCCGCGTCGAGGATTGCCATGTCCGGCAGCAGCAGTGGAGAGACAACGCCCTTCTTCTCCGATGCGCCAGTGGTGATGATTGAGATCGGTGTGACCTCGGACCCGGTGCCCGCTGTCGTCGGCACCAGAACGAGCGGAAGGCGCGGCCCACGTGCGATATTGACGCCGTAAACGTCGTTGAGTGCTTCGCCGCTCTTTGCGAGCAGAGCTGCAACCTTCGCAACATCCATTGATGAGCCGCCGCCAATGGCGAGAACGCCTGTCGCTTCATGCGCCAAGATGTGATCTTTCAGAGCCAGAACATTGTTTTCTGGCGGGTCGGCCTGCACATCATCAAAGATCGAAACGGCAATGCCTGCCTGTTCCAAAGCGTTTGTGGCCGGGTCCAGAAGCCCGAGTCTACGCAATCCCTTGTCGGTTACGATGACCACGCGCTTGCCCAGCAGATGCCCGGCAATATCAGCGATCTTCGCCAGCCCGCCGGTCTGCAGCACGATGGATAGCGTTGTATTGAAAACGAAATTTTCCATGATGTTCAGGTCTTTCGATTTTGAGAGATCAACCCGCGCGCTTCACATTGAGTTCGCGATCGATCGTATCTCCGGTAATGCCTTCGCTGCGTAGTACATGTTTCTGAATTTTACCGCTCGAGGTTTTTGGAAGAGATTCCAAAATTCGCACATAGCGCGGCACCATGAAGCGTGGCAGACGACCTGCGAGAAACTCCAGCAGTTCCCCCGCAACGATTTCCTGCCCTTCGACAGGAGTTACGGCGATCAGCACTTCATCTTCACTCAATTCGCTCGGCACTGCGATGGCCGCGCACTCTTTGACACTGTCGTGGAAAAGCACTTCAGCTTCCAAGGCGAAGGACGAGATATTTTCGCCGCGCCGCCGAATGACGTCTTTCAGGCGATCTACGAAGAAATAGACGCCATTTTCATCCTTGCGAAAGCTGTCTCCGGTGTGAAACCAACCATTGCGCATCGCTTCGACGGTGGCCTTCGGGTTGTTGTAGTAACCTTTCATCAACGCCCAGGGGCGGTCGGAGCGGATGACCAGTTCACCGGCTGTGCCATCCGGCACTTCGATGTCGTTTTCGTCAACCACACGCAGCTGATACCAGGGGCGTGGCTTTCCCGCTATTCCCTTTTGCGTAATGCCGGGTCCCGCAACAAGCGGGCTGGCGATTTCGGTCATGTTGTAGATGGTCCATGCCTCGACGCCGAATCTTTCCGCAAATAATGGGCCATCCTCGCCGAACGGGGTAATGAAGGCGCGCCGCAGCGGGTGGTTATGATCGTCCGGTGATGTAGGCTGCTTAAGAAGGAAGCTCGCCATGACGCCGAGCAACAGACAATAGGTCGAGTTCGTTTCTCGAACAGCCTGCCAGAAATGCTGAGTTTTGAACTCGCGCATCATGCCGATGGAAAGGCCGCGCGCCAGCATCGCATAGACATAGAGTGTGGAGCCGCAATGGAAGATCGGACCGCAGATCATGCAACGATCCGTTTCATCCACGCAGTCAAAGGCGTCAGGACCCATTGTATAAAGCTGCACATAAGAGGTTACGACACCCTTGGCATTGCCCGTCGTGCCAGATGTGTACATGATGGCAAGCGTGTCCCAAGGCTCAATCGGCTTGTCGAGAACAAGTTCGGTCTCGCTGACTGTTTCCACGTCAGTCAACGGCAGGATTTCTACGCCAGCAATGATGCAGTCTATGGTGCCTTCGACCACCAGAACTTTGCGCAGCTTGCCGGGGGTGATACTCAGCAATCGTTCCACCAGATCGGCGTGAGCAACCATCAGTGGTGCATCCGCGTCGTCCAGAATATGTTCCAGCGGGCGTCCACGTGCTGCAGTGTTGATCGGCACATAGACAGCGCCAATATAGTTGATCGCGAACCAGGTGGTGAGTAGATCCGGGCCGTTGCCCATAAAACAAAGCACGTGATCGCCGCGTTTTACGCCATGGGATTGCAGCGTTGCCGCGCGCTGGCGAACGCGGTCGCGGGTCGTCTTGTAATCCCATTCCGTCGACGGCCAAAAATGCACGAATGGTGCCGTGGGGCGCTCGGCTGCATATTGATCGAGAAGATATCGTAACACGGAATGGTTACGGTTGAGCGCGCGCTGGTCTGGCGTCATGTTCTGAATTCCTCCTGCCCGGCCGCAACTAAACCTTCAAAAGAGGGCAGTTGCAAACCTGTTTGGAATATGCAACATACTCGGTAGTATGTCAAAGCGAAAACATCTGGGAGGATGGAAATGGCCATAGTCGATATCAAGCGCGAGGGACCGATTGCGGTGGCGCGCTATGACCGTGGCGGCAAGGCCAATGCTCTCAATGAAGAATCGATCAAGGCGCTCATACAAGCGGCGGACGAACTATCGGCGGATGACAGTGTTCAGGTCGTTGTTATCGCCGGAACCGAAAGCCGATTTTCCGGTGGCGTTGATTTGAAGGATGAGAACCTGTGGCGCAACGATGCGGACGCTGTCTCTCGCCACACGGCCATGTCGCTCGGCGGCGTCATGTGTGATCGGTGGCGGTTGCTGCCGCAGATCACGATCGCAGCGGTCGAAGGCCCGGCCGTCGGTGGCGGCGGCATTCTGGCGTTGGCAGCCGATTTCCGCGTTATGGCAGAAGGAGCTTTCTTTCAGTTTCCAGAAGTCCGTCTGGGCATGACGCTGGGTTGGGGCGGGCTGCCGCTCCTTTCATCGCTGATCGGTCCGACGCGTGCTAAGCGTGCGCTCTTCGCCAATGAGCGGATCGGCGAACAGGACGCGCTCAATATGGGGCTTTGCGACAAGATTGCGCCTGCGGGTGGTGCGATCGAAACCGCAAAACTCTTCGCGCAGACAATCGCTGAATGCCCGCCTTTAGCCCTGCGGATGACCAAGAGGGCTATTGATCAAGAACACCGCGCCAACTGGGCCGCACCTTATGAAGCCGACCAGTTTTATCTGGCGAGGCTGATTGCAGAAAGCAGCAGTCAGTCGGGTTGACACCGTTATAATTTGGGAGGAGGAAAACATGAAAATGAAATCAATGATGCTGTCGGGTGCTTTTGCAGCGATGATGCTCGCAAGCCCGGCTTTGGCCGAACCCGTTCGACTGGGCGTGCTGACGGATATGTCCGGCATGAATTTCGATCTTGCTGGGGAAGGCTCGGTCGTTGCGGCCAAGATGGCTGTGGAGGACTTCGGTGGCAAGTTGAATGGCGAGGCCATTGAAGTCATCGTCGGCGATCATCAGAACAAGCCGGATATCGGATCCACGCTGGCGCGCAGCTGGATCGATGAGAAGAACGTCAAGGCCATTATCGACGTGCCGACATCGTCGGTCGCAATGGCGGTTCAAGAGATCACGCGTGACAAGGACGTAGCTTTTCTGGCATCGACCGCAGGTTCCTCGGACCTGACTGGCAAGGCCTGCTCGCCAACGACGGCGCAGTGGACCTGGGATACTTATTCACTTGCCAATGGTACCGGTCGCGCCATGACGCAGGAAGGTGGCAAGAAGTGGTACTTCATCACGGTTGACTACACCTTCGGTCATGCCCTCGAACGGGACACGACAGAAGCCGTCAAGGCAAGCGGCGGTGAAGTTGTAGGTTCAGTGCGTCACCCCCGTGAAACCACGGATTTCTCCTCCTTCCTGCTACAGGCGCAAGCGTCGGGCGCTGACGTGATTGCCCTTGCTAACTCCTCGGGCGATACGATGACTGCGCTCAAGCAGGCCAATGAATATGGTATTGCTCAGGGTGGACAGAAGATTGCGGGCATGTTGCTGTTTCTCTCCGACGTCCATAGCGTTGGCCTCGAGACTGCAAAAGGACTGACACTCACCACCGGCTTCTACTGGGATTATGATGACCAGACCCGCGCTTGGTCGAAGCGCTTCGGCGAACGGATGAACGGCAAAATGCCGACAATGGTTCATGCTGGCGTTTACTCGGCGGTCATGAATTATCTCAAGGCTTCGGAAGCAGCGAAGTCCACCAGCGGCAAAGTGGTTCTGGACAAGATGCGCACGATGGATATCAATGACTTCTTCGCCCGCAACGCAAAGCTGCGCGCAGACGGTCGTATGGTACACGACATGTATCTTGTTCAGGTAAAGTCGCCTGAGGAATCCAAAGGTCCGTGGGACTATTATAAAGTTCTGCGCACCATTCCGGGCGACGAAGCGTTCCGTCCGCTCGATAAGGGCGGCTGCCCGCTCGTGACGCAGTAAGAGGCTTTTTGGATGACAGCTTCTGGCAATGTGACGGCTCTGCGTGAAGCAGGGCCGGTAAGCTCGAATTCTTCATCGCAAGCCCCTCAGCGTCCTGTTTTGTCGGCGCGCGGCTTGGGCAAGTCGTTTGGCGGCTTTTATGCGGTGAGGAATGTCGATCTTGATGTGGACCATGCCCGCGTTCATGCGCTGATCGGCCCGAACGGGGCTGGCAAGACGACGGTGTTCAATCTCCTGACCAAGTTTCTCCAGCCGACAAGCGGCGAGATCACGCTTTTGGGCGAAACGATTACCAAGACCGATCCGGCCAAAGTGGCGCGGATGGGACTGGTGCGCTCGTTCCAGATTTCGGCAACCTTCCCGCATCTGACCGTGCTGGAAAACGTCAAGGTGGCGTTGCAGCGCCCGAACGGTCTTGCCACGCAGTTCTGGCGTTCGCTTGCAGCACTGGACCGGCTGGATGCGCAAGCCCTCGCGCTTCTGGAACGCGTCGGCCTTGCCGATGCCCGTCATGCACTGGCCGCCGATCTCTCCTATGGCCGCAAGCGCGCGCTCGAAATCGCCACCACGCTTGCGCTCGATCCCAAAGTCCTGCTGCTCGACGAGCCGATGGCCGGCATGGGCCATGAAGACGTCCACACCATCGCCGCCCTCATTGCCGATGTCGCAAAGGATCGCGCCGTTTTGATGGTGGAACACAATCTCAAGGTGGTGGCCGATATCGCCCACCATGTCACGGTGCTGCAACGCGGCGAGATCCTCGCCTCCGGCAGCTATGCCGACGTCTCGAAGGACGAGCGCGTGCGCACCGCCTATATGGGAACCGAACATGAATAAAGGCCAACCGCTCCTGTCCGTGCGCGGACTGAATGCCTGGTATGGCGAAAGCCATGCCCTGCATGGCGTCGATCTCGACATCTGGCCGGGCGAAACCATCACGCTTCTGGGCCGCAACGGCGTCGGCAAGACCACAACCTTGCGCGCCATCATGGGCATCATCCGCAAGCGCACCGGCACGATCACGCTGGACGGCCGGGATATCATGCGCGTGCCCTTGCATCGCAGCGCCCATGCGGGGCTTGGCTTCGTGCCGGAAGAGCGCGGCATCTTCGCCACGCTCAGCGTGCATGAGAACCTGTTGCTGCCGCGGGTCGTCGCAAAAGGCGAGCAGAGCCTGATGTCGCTCGATGAGATCTATGCGCTGTTCCCGAACCTGCATGAACGGCGCAACAGCCCCGGCACCAAACTGTCGGGCGGCGAGCAGCAGATGCTGGCCATTGCGCGCATCTTGCGCACCGGCGTAAAGGTGCTGCTGCTGGACGAGCCGACGGAAGGTCTGGCGCCTGTCATCGTGCAGCGCATCGGCGATGTGCTGGTGGAACTGAAGAAGCGCGGCATGACCATCCTGCTGGTCGAGCAGAACTTCCGCTTTGCCGCCAAGGTCGCAGACCGCTTCTATCTCATGGATCATGGCGTGGTGACGGAGAACTTCCCGACCGCCGAGCTGCCCGACCGCATGGCGGCCTTGAACGAAGCGCTGGGAGTCTGATGACATGACAATGATTTTTGGAATCCCTTTGCAGGCGCTTCTCGGGCAATTGCTGGTTGGCCTCATCAATGGCTCGTTCTACGCCATGCTGAGCCTTGGCCTTGCCATCATCTTCGGGCTGCTGCGCATCATCAACTTTGCCCATGGCGCACAATATATGCTGGGCGCTTTTGTCGGCTATCTGTTGTTGAGCTGGCTTGGCATCGGCTATTGGCCAGCACTTGTTCTGGCCCCGATCATCGTCGGTCTTGGCGGTGCGATCGTCGAGCGCGTGGCGCTGTCACGGCTTTATAATCTCGATCCGCTCTATGGCCTGCTCTTCACCTTCGGCCTGGCGCTCGTGATCGAAGGCACGTTCCGCTATTATTACGGCGCGGCCGGACAGCCTTATGCGGTGCCGCCATCGCTTGCAGGCGGGCATAATCTCGGCTTCATGTTCCTGCCGAATTATCGCGCCTGGGTGGTCGTGGCTTCGCTGATCATCTGCCTTGGCACCTGGCTTTTGATCGAAAAGACCAAGCTTGGCGCCTATCTGCGCGCCGCCACCGAAAACCCGACACTGGTCAAGGCCTTCGGCATCAATGTGCCGCTGCTTTTGACCTTCACCTATGCGCTGGGTGCAGCGCTTGCAGGTCTTGCCGGCATCATGGCCGCCCCGATCTATCAGGTCAGCCCGCTGATGGGTTCCAACATCATCATCGTGGTCTTTGCCGTGGTGGTGGTCGGCGGCATGGGCTCAATCCTCGGCGCCATCATCACCGGCTATGTGCTGGGGCTGGCCGAAGGGCTCACCAAGGTCTTCTATCCGGAAGCCTCCAGCATCGTCATCTTCGTCATCATGGCTATCGTCCTTCTGGTGCGACCCGCCGGACTGTTCGGGAAGGAGGCCTGATATGGCTGATACCGCTCTTAAAGCAACGGCTGCAAGCCAAGGCACCGCTGCATCCCGCAAGCCTGCGATCAACAGCCTCTCGATCATCGTGCTCGGCATTGCCCTCGTCGGGCTGCTGGCAGCACCCTTCATGGTCTACCCCATCTTCCTGATGAAGATGCTGTGCTTTGCGCTGTTTGCCTCTGCCTTCAACCTTCTGTTGGGCTATACCGGCATTCTGTCCTTCGGCCATGCGGCCTTCTTCGGCGGTGCTGCCTATATCACGGCCCATACGGTGAAAGTCTGGGGTGTCACGCCGGAACTCGGCCTCGTGCTTGGCGTTCTCGCCGCAGCAGCGCTTGGCCTCGTCATCGGTTATCTCGCCATTCGCCGCCAGGGCATCTATTCGACGATGATTACGCTAGCGCTGGCGCAGATGTTCTTCTTCTTCTGCCTGCAAGCCACCTTCACCCATGGCGAGGACGGATTGCAGGGCGTGCCCCGCGGATATCTCTTCGGCATCATCGACCTCAACCAGCCGATGAACATGTATTACTTCGTGCTGGCCGTGTTCGTCCTTGGTGTCTTTATCATCTGGCGCATCATCAACTCGCCCTTCGGCATGATCCTGAAATCGGTGCGCGAGAATGAAAACCGTGCGATCTCGCTCGGTTACTCCGTCAACCGCTACAAGCTTGCAGCCTTCGTCATGTCGGCAGGGCTTGCAGGCCTCGCAGGCGGCTTGAAGGCGCTTGTCTTCCAGTTTGCAACGCTGACCGATGTCGGCTGGCAGATGTCGGGCGAGGTCATCCTGATGACGCTTCTGGGCGGCATCGGAACACTCATAGGCCCCATCGTCGGCGCCGCCTTCGTCGTCGCACTGCAGAACTATCTCGCAACATCCGACTTCCCCGTCACAATCGTAACGGGCCTCATCTTCATGGCATGCGTCCTCCTCTTCCGTAAGGGAATCGTAGGCGAGTTCTATGCATGGCTAGAGCGGAGGAAATGAGCATGAGCGAAGCGTTACCCATATATCGCACAAGCGTTTCGCCGAACTGGATCGACTATAACGGCCATATGGGGGACTACGCCTATGGTATCGTCTTTTCCGATGCGGCGACCGCGTATATGAATCGAATTGGCATCGACGCTGTTTATCGTGCAAAAAACAATGCCACGCTCTACACGCTCGATAGTCGTATCGGGTATTTGAAAGAATGCCATGCCGGTGAAACATTGCAGGTAGAACTGGCCTTGATCGATGCCGATCACAAACGTTTGCATGTATTCATGAGATTGTTCACTGCCGATGGGGAGATATTGGCGCTTTGCGAGCAACTCTTGATGCACGTAAGTCGAGAAGGGGAGCATCCACGAGCAGCAAATCTGCCGAAAGAAGTGCGAGATGTCGTCTTGGCAGATCTCCGATCCTCGAAGTCTGTTGAGAAACCGGAGTGGATTGACAGGCGTATTGGTCTGTCTCAGATCGTCGCCCATGAGACTAAGTTGGATTACCGTTCGTGAATAAAGATTGAGTATTTAAACCGGTTGATTCAAAGCTTCGATTTGGAGGCAGCTTTGGGCGAACGGATAGGTCCGACGGACGATGAGTGGGCGGTGGTTCATCTTCGTCCAGCAAATCAGCTGGCGCGAGCATTGGCTATTCTGTCGGGATTGGACTGGGCAGGGCCACCGGAGGCTGGAGCTGGGGTGCAAACGGCGGCTCGGGCAAGTCGAACAGCAATGGCACAACGCAGGTTAATAGCCTCGCTACCGGGTCCGGCGATATCAACATCGAATCCGGTCGCGACACCAATCTGAAGCATGCGGTAGTCGAGAGTGAGACAATTACCGCCAATGTCGGGCGCGATCTCAACATCAACTCCGTTCCTGATACGGGTGAAAGCTCCAACAAATCGTCTTCGTTCGGTGTCAGCGGCTCATTGAGCGGCGGAACGCCGAAAGTTACCGGTGTGTCGCTGGGCTTCGGAACTGGCTCCGGTGAAACCAACTGGATCAGCGAGCAGTCTGGGCTCGTGTCGAAAGGAGAGATGGATGTTCGCGTCGAGGGCAATACGCATCTTGGTGCCGGAAGGATCATCTCTAAAAGCGGTGATCTGAAGCTCGATACCGGTAGGCTAACCCATGAGGATTTCTCTGGTTCGAAGAAACATGAAGGCTTCGACATTCAGGCCAATATCGACCTGACGCCGAAGAATGTAGATGGCGACAAGCAGCAGCCGGATCAGACGTCACAGCCGCGAACAACATGGCACTTATCAGCTCGACGATACACGTCCGGAAGTGTGTGCCACCGTCGGGACGGGCGAGATCATCATCCGTAACAAGGACAAACAGGCCGAGCTTGAAGCTCGCGCCAGACCAAAGACCTTGCCGCGCTCAGCCGCGATCGTGACAAAGCTTACGAGATCACCAAGGATAGCCAAAGTTCTTGACTGGCAATCACAGACTGGTCTGCTGCCGTCTTTCGTTTTCCGCAAAATCTGTCGATCATCTTTTTAGTAAGCCTTCTACAACATCGCAATCGAGTGCTTCTCTTAATGCTTCAAAACGAATGCAATCTGCGCTTCTGAAAACTTCGATGCCTTCATGGAACTCTCCTTCTCCCCGATAAGGGGTCAGAACAAGAGCTGCTCGAAATCGTACGCTAAGCTTGAACGGAGCGGGAACGCTTGATTGACCGCATTTCAAAAAGGGCATCTATGACCGGACATTCTGGAACCTGATCGCCGGTGCATTGCGCCGCCATATTCGACATGGCCCGCTCCAGACGCCGCAGATCGGCGATTTTCTGACGGATATCTTTCAAATGTTCGATGGTGAGCGCATGGACCTCCCGGCAGGTGTAGGTATGCCCATCGACCAGGCGAAGCAGGCCGCGCAACTCGTCCAGGCTGAAGCCGAGTTCACGGCCGCGCCGCACGAAATGCAGCCGCCTTGCGTGTTCAGTTGTGTAGATACGATAACCCGCTGCGCTGCGGGCGGGCTTCGGCATGACGCCGATTTTCTCGTAATAGCGGATCGTCTCTATGTTGACGCCGCTGCGCTCGGACAGCACGCCGATCGAAAATTCATCATTCTGTGTCATCACATAGCTCGCACAAATCCGTGAAAATTTCTCGCTTGACCCTGTAGTCGCTACAGGCACTAGGGTCACGATAGATCAATTGCGGGAGCATGTGAACGATGATGCAGGATGAAACACGGACGCTGGCAAATACAGTCACAGAGCCAGCCGAAAAGGGTTTTGATCGGGCAGCATTGCTGTCGGTCGGCGGCATCGTTGCGGCACTGGGCGCAGCAACCTGTTGCGTGCTACCCTTTGCCTTGTTCTTCGCTGGCATCAGCGGCGCGTGGATCGGCAATTTGACCGCGTTCGAACCCTACCAGCCTGTGTTTATCACGATCGCGCTCGCCTGCCTCGGCTACGGTTTCTATCTCGTCTATCGCAGGCCGAAGGCGGCTGAATGCGCCGAGGGTTCCTACTGCGCGCGTCCATCATCCCATCGGAACGCCAAGATCGGCCTTTGGGTCGCAACTGTCTTGATCATTATCGCCGTGGGCTTTCCCTACGCCGCCCGCCTTGTCCTCGATGCTTAATCCCAAGGAGAATCTCATGAAAATCCTGCCCCTCATTGCCCTTACTGCGTCCCTGCTGACGGGTGGTCACGCTTTTGCCGCCGAGCAGACCGTAACCTTGAATGTTGCCAATGCCACCTGCGAACTCTGCGGCCCGATTGTGAAGCGGGCGCTCAGCAACGTTCCAGGCGTGCTCGATGTTGATGTATCGGAGGCGACCGGCGCGGCGATCGCGAAGGTGCGCTTTGACGACAGCCAGACGAATGTCGCCGCGCTGATCACCGCAACCACCAATGCTGGCTATCCGTCCGGCGTTTCGCAGTAAGGAGGTTCAGCATGACAGATGGAAAGTTCATCGGCCTTGGCGAAGTCGGGTTTCTCGCCGTCATCTGTTGCGCCGCGCCATTTCTTTTGGTCGCCGCTGGCTCTTTTGGCTTTTCCGCATGGTTCGCAGCGGCCGGCTATGTGCTGATCCCGATCGCTCTCGCCGCGATTGGGGCGTCCGCACTTTATCTTTACCGGCGTCGGCGTTCCGCCTCATCAGCGGATGCCAATTGCTGCTCGATGAATAACAAGACAACAAAGGTGAATTGAATGTGTGAAGCTTGCGACGTTCCAACTTCCAACAAAGGCAACGGCCGTTATGATCTTGTGGTCGTCGGAGCTGGCTCGGCCGGTTTCTCCGCCGCGATCACGGCCGCCGAACTAGGCGCCCAAGTGGCTCTTGTCGGGCATGGCACGATCGGCGGTACATGCGTCAACATCGGCTGCGTGCCCTCGAAAGCCCTGATCCGGGCCACGGAGGCTGTACGTCACGCCAACGATGCGGCTGCCCGGTTTGATGGGATCGAAAGCGGCGCGCGCGTGGTTGATTGGGCCGCTCAGATCGCCCAGAAAGACGCTTTGGTTGCCGGTCTGCGACAGGCGAAATACGCTGATCTGCTGCCGGAGTACAACAATGTGGTCTACCACGAAGGTCCGGCCCGCCTCGTTGACGGCGGTGTCCAGGTCGCGGGCCAGCACATCGGCTCCGAGCGAATTATCATCACCACCGGTGCGCGTCCGGCGTTGCCGGGGATTCCGGGGATCGCTGACGTATCGCCGCTCGACAGCACGACAGCGCTCGCCCTGACCGAGCTGCCACGCTCGATGATAGTGCTTGGCGGCGGCTACATCGGCGTGGAGCTTGCCCAGACTTTCGCACGGGCCGGTGTCGAAGTGACACTCGTGTTCCGCAGCCGGCTTCTGCCGGAGGCTGAACCCGAAATCGGCGCTGCGCTTGCCACCTATCTGGCCGATGAGGGGATTAAAATCGTCAGCGGCATTACCTACGAGTCCGCCCGCAAGACCGATGATGGTGGTGTTGCCCTCGCCATCGCGCGGGACGGACGTCCGGAAATCTTGACTGCCGAGCGGATTCTTGTGGCGACGGGACGCCGCTCGAACACTGAAGCCCTTGGGCTTGCTGAAACCGGTATAGACCTGACACCGGCCGGGGCCATCATCGTTGATGATCGCATGCGCACCTCGAAGGCGGGCGTCTATGCCGCCGGCGATGTAACCGGAAAAGATCAGTTCGTCTACATGGCCGCCTATGGCGCAAAGCTCGCCGCCAAGAACGCATTGAACGGCGACAGCCTGAGTTACGACAACACCGCAATGCCCGCCGTGGTCTTTACCGATCCGCAGGTGGCGAGCGTCGGCATGACCGAAGCGCAGGCGCGGGCTGCCGGACATTCGGTTCGCACCTCCGTCCTTTCCCTCGACAATGTGCCGCGGGCGCTGGCGGCGCGCGACACGCGCGGCCTGATCAAGCTGGTCGCCGACGGGTCAACCCGGAAACTCCTTGGCGCTCACATCCTTGCACCAGAGGGTGCTGACAGCATTCAGACGGCAGCCTTGGCCATCCGCTGCGGCCTGACGATCGATGATCTCTCGGAGACGATCTTTCCATATCTGACGACTGTCGAAGGTTTGAAGCTTGCGGCTCAGACCTTCGACAGGGATGTGAAAAAACTGTCCTGCTGCGCGGGGTGAGGCGAAAGGGAAACGGGTGCCTACTCAAGTCACGGCTTAAACGGAGCGGTCGCCCTCGATCCTGACACGCATGATGGTCTGGCGGCTGGTGTCAAATTTTCTGGCGAGTGCGGAAACGCTCATCCCGCCCGCCAAATCCGAGAGAACATCCAATTTCTGCTTCTCATTGAGCCGAGCGGGACGGCCGAGGGTCTTGCCTTCCGACTTGGCTCGTTTGAGGCCCGACTGCGTGCGTTCGATCAGCAGATCACGCTCGAACTGAGCGACGGCATTGATGACGCTCATCGTCATCTTCCCGGCGGAACTCGCCAGATCGACGCCGCCGAGGGCCAGACAATGGACCCGCACGCCCAGCTCCTCCAGTTTCCTGACCGTCGTACTGACATCGATCGCATCTCGGCCGAGCCGATCGAGCTTGGTGACGATGAGCACGTCCCCGGCTTCGAGTTTATCCATCAGTCGCGAGAAACCCCGGCGCTGCGCAATGGCGACGCTGCCCGAGATGGTCTCGGTGACTATACGGCGTGGCTCGACGTGGAAGCCGGCCGCTTCGATTTCCTGAATCTGGTTTTCGGTGGTCTGTCCGGTCGTGGAGACACGGACATAGGCAAAGGTGCGTGGCATAAGGTTCAATTTCGTCCGAATAGGTTGTCCGAAAGGTGATGCCTGCCCACAAATAAGTCAAGATAATTTATGGACAGGGTGATTTAGGCCTGTACGCAAACGACCGTTTCCGGACATGCCCGGAACCATCGACGCAAGTTTGTATGGAGTAAAAAATGGCGCGGCGGAAGTTTCTCAAAATTCAGGATCAACAGGAGCTGTTCGGCGTACCGACCGATGAGGATAGTCTGATCCGTCACTACACTCTATCTCCATCGGACCGGCTGGAGATCGAAGTCCGCAGGCGAAAACATAACCAGCTCGGCTTTGCTGTCCAGCTTTGCATGATGCGGCATCCGGGCCGGGCTCTCATGGTGCACGAAATTCCGCCGAGGGCGATGCTCAATTATATAGCCGAACAATTGGATGCTGATCCGGAGAGTTTCCGTTCCTATGCCAGGCGGGAGGAAACTCGCCGCGAGCATATCGCGCATTTGCTTTCCTATTTTGGAAAACGAACAGCAACAGCACAGGACCGGCGCGCCGCCTTACTATCCGCCGTCGAAACGGCGACCGCAACGGACAAGGGCCATTCTATTGCCCAAGCTATTGTCACCACGCTGCGGGAGCGGAAGGTGTTACTTCCCGCACCTGACACAATAGAGCGGATCGGCTTTGCCGGCCGCGTAATAGCCCGCCGTCGCGCCGAGGCTGCCCTGATATCGGGCCTTTCAGCCGAAAAGCTCCAATCCCTCGATGATCTTTTGACGGTTGATCCCGAGATACGACAGACGCGATTCCATTGGCTGCGATCTGCGCCAGATGCTCCGGGAGCAACCAACCTGGTCACGCTGACCGACAGGATCGCTTTCATCCGCGCGCTCGATATCGATCCCCGACTACAAGCCCGCATCCACTCCGGTCGCTGGGAGCAGATGGTCCGGGAGGGCGATGTGACACCGGCATGGCTTGCCGCCGACTTCAACGCCAGTCGGCGGCGCGCGACGATCATCGCGCAGATCATCAAGCTTGGGCAAAAGCTCACCGACGCCGCAGTCACCATGTTCATCAAGCTGATCGGCAGGCTGTTTTCGCAGGCGAATAACCGCAAGAAGCAGCGCCATGTGAACACCCGGATGGAGACGGCTAAGGCACTACGGCTGTTTCTCGACACGATATCGGCTCTTCAGTGCGCCAATGACAATGATGAAGATGCAATTGAAACGCTCGACCGCCACGTCGGCTGGCATCGCTTGGTGCAGGCAAAGCCGACGCTTGCGGCGATGGTGGAAGACAATGACGCCTCACCCTTGCTTATTGCAGCTGAGCAATATGCCAATGTTCGCAATTATGCAGGCCGGTTCCTCCTGACCTTCACATTCCATTCAAGTCGTCGGTATGATCCTTTGCTGGCAGCGATCGAAACACTCAGATCCCTTTACGCGGAAGGAAGGCGCGTGCTTCCCGAACGTGTCCCGATCGCTCATCTCGGCGCGGCGGAGCGTAAACTGATCTTCGGGCAGGCAAAGGCCGATCGCCGTCTCTATGAGATTGCAACACTGGCAGCGTTGCGCGAGCGGCTTCGTTCGGCCGACATCTGGGTCGAAGGCAGCAGGGCGTTCCGGCCGATAAATGAAAATTTCATGCCCCGCCCTACTTTTACCAAGCTGAAGGAAACTGACCAGCTTGGGCTCGGTGTGCAGCGCGACGGGGTGGCTTGGCTCACCGAAATGCAACAATTGCTGGACTTCAATCTGAAACGTCTCGCCCATCGCGCCCGCAACGGCAAACTTGAAGGCGTCCGTCTCGATGCCGGAACCCTGATTGTAACACCGCTGGCGAGCGAAGTGCCCGCTGCAGCCGATGAACTAAATATCGAACTCAGCGAAATGTATCCGCTTGTCGAAGTGCCGGATCTCTTAAGAGACGTGCATGAGTGGACCGGCTTTGCCGACCAGTTCACCCATGTTCGAACGGGCGATTCACCGCAAAACATTCCGGCCATGCTCGCCGGCACGCTCGCGGACGCCACCAATCTTGGCCCGAAACGTATGGCCGGAGCCTCCAAGGGGATCAGCGCCCATCAGATCGGATGGATGCGCATGTTCCATGCCCGCACGGAAACCTATCGCGCAGCGCAGGCATGTGTGACCGACGCCCATGCGCGTCATCCCCACGCCCAGCTCTGGGGAACAGGGACGACCGCATCATCTGATGGTCAGTTCTTCCGGGCCAGTGATCGTGCCGCCAAACGCGGTGATATCAACCTGCATTATGGCAGCGAGCCAGGCTCGAAATTTTACAGCCACCTTTCCGATCAGTACGGCTATTTCAGCATTCTGCCGATCAGCCCGACCGAGAGCGAGGCAGCCTATGTTCTCGACGGCCTGTTCGACCACGACACCATCCTGGAGATCGAGGAGCACTTTACCGATACCGGAGGTGCGAGCGATCATGTATTTGCCCTCTTCACTCTGATCGGAAAGCGTTTTGCGCCTCGGCTGCGCAATCTCAAGGACCGGAAGTTCCATACTTTCGAAAAGGCCGACTCATATCCAGCACTGGCCAACCATATCGGCGCGCCGATCAATACCGCCCTCATTCTGGAACACTGGGATGACCTTCTCCATCTGGCGGCATCAATCACGACACGCTCTGTTGCGCCCTCAATGATCCTCAAAAAGCTGGCGGCATCCTCGAAACCGAGCCAGTTGGCGAAAGCCCTGCGTGAGCTCGGGCGCATCGAGCGATCCCTGTTTATGATCGAATGGTATTCCAACCCGGCACTTCGCCGGCGATGTCAAGCCGGTCTTAACAAAGGAGAATCCGCCCACAAGCTCAAGCGGGCCGTTTTCTTCCATGAGCGCGGCGAAATCCGCGACCGATCGTTCGAAAGTCAGGCATTCCGTGCCTCGGGCCTCAACCTTGTCGTCAGCGCCATCGTCCACTGGAATACCGTTTATCTCAGCCGTGCCGTAGCCCATCTGCGTCAAAGTGGTCGAACTATCCCCGACATATTGCTCAAGCATGTCTCGCCACTCAGCTGGGAGCACATAAATCTCACCGGCATCTATTCCTGGGACACCGAGCAGCAGATGCCCGAAGGCTTCAGGCCATTGCGACTTCCTGGAAGAATCCTCCGCGCTGCATGACGTTCCCGCTCCGTTCGGTCTTAGCGTACGATTTCGAGCAGCTCTTGTTCTGACCCCGATAAGGGACCATAAGTGGAAAATTCCAGTTCTGGATGGCCTAATTTAACGGGAGCACGTCACGGTGACGTGTCCCTATTAAAATGGTCCGGATTTAATGTTATTTTTCCAGCGGATTTTCCTGATTTGAGAAGGAGAATTTGCCATGACGAAGAGACGGTATTCGATTGAGCAGTTCGATCACAGACCATTCTGCATCTGTCCAGCCGGTTGCATAGCGTGTACTGCGTCGTTCATATTGCTGGCGAGCGATTAAAGTCGAGGTCATCCGGCCCGCGCCCACATATCGAACTGAGGCGTTATTCGCAATTTCGACACCAGGCTCGAAGGGCTGATTGCAGGTGTCGAGTTCACCTTTGACCTTTACATAGGCTTTGGCGAGGTTCTATTTGCGTGTGAACTGACGCTACCGGAGCTGGAAGCGCTCAAGCAGTCGGGGACTGAAATGTAAAACCCAGCGGTGGACAGTTGAATGATCCCGGCCGACACGCGTTCCGTAATCATTTCCCTAAAATTGTGTAGGCTCAGATTGTAATATTTATGCTCATTAATCAGGACCGATGCGCCCAATCTTGCACTCTGATTGAAATAATTCCAAAATGAGCAAAGCGGAGCCGAAGCTCCGCTTTCTAATTCGTAAACCAACCTTTCGGTCACTTTTCTACACGCTATCAATGAATTCAGATATCGTATTGTTTTCTCGCGATATCGCCCAAACCAGCTGCATCCAAATTCTTCAAAGGTGCCAAAAAGGTGACCTGAATGACACCAGGATCGCGCCCGATCTCAATTGCACCATTAACGGTCGCACGGTTGCGAACCTCGCCGACCGTCATGCCAAGTAGTTTTGCCGCTCTTTCGAGGCCATTCACGATGGCAGCATTCATATTGGGCGCTGTTCCGATTACTGAAATCGGCGCAACTTCTTCAGTCTGCTCGACGCCCCATTGCTCGGCTAACTTTGCTGCTTTCAGTTTTTCATCCGCAGTAAACGGTCGTGCTAGCGGTGGGAGGTCTTCCAGTAAAGGAAACAACACAGGCCCATCATTGTTGTATTTTTTGAGAATTTCGACTTGAAGCGTCACGCTTCCTGCAACGTCCATGGTATGGCCAGCAATTTCCCCATCCCCCTGAGAGGCGTGCATGTCTCCCATGTAGACGCCCGCACCTTTAACCTTCACGGGGCACACCAGGACTGCACCAGCACGAACCGCATCGATGTCCATATGACCATCTGTCTTATGTTCAAGTAACTGCTCTGACGTCAGTGCATAGCTGTGAGGAGCGCCAACAAGGAAGGCACCAAAATCTCCGGCGTTGTGTGAATCAGGCATCGCAATGGACGGCGTAGTGCCGAGCTGCCCTAAGAATGGCCGCATACGAACGATGGCGCCAACAAGATCGGCCGGCGCGTAGTTGAGGATGGAATGCTGCACGGAGTTGTCTGGTAGTGACGCATAATGGTCTGCATTCTGCGCAATCTTTTGTGCTGCCTGCTGCGGGAGCGTGAGGCCAACCGACTGTGTGTCATCAAAAACGACCGTGTAACCATGCTCCATCGTAAAGGGCTTGATAGCTCCTCCGCATTTGTTGCATTTCACGGAATCTTGGCCAATGCCTTCGATGTGTGTTTCAGGCCAAACTTCATCGCAAGTGGGGCATCGTGCTGCCACGAATGGATCACCGAGACAAAATTGGTTCGACACGGTGTCATGGCCAGACGCAGTTGCAAGAGATGTCACGGAGATATCTCGAATGCGAATGACTACGCCATCTCCTACTTCTGCTCCATCAATGAAAACCGGCTTGGTAACTTCATGCCCGCCGCGCAATCTGGGCGTTATCATTGGGCCCCAGCAGCCCGGCGCGGTATTCGCTATGATTGTGCCGCCATTCTGCAATGGTCCAAGCATTGGCTCTTTTGGATCGAGTACGCTGTTTGTGAAGCCATCAACCACGATGCTTGAACTGCCCCCCATTTCGACCGGACAGTCGGCATAAGCAGAAAGGCTCAAGCACAGGCTTGAGGACAGGCTTATGTCTAACGAGTATCGACACGTTGAATTGTTGACGGGTGATGTTCGCCGCAGGCGGTGGACAACCGAGCAAAAGCTGACGATCATTGAGCAGAGTTTTGAACCAGGCGAGACGGTATCTTCGACCGCTCGCCGCCATGGCGTTGCGCCCAATCTGCTTTACCGATGGCGCAGGCTCTTGAGCGAGGGAGGTGCTGCAGCCGTGGATTCTGACGAGCCGGTTGTCGGCAATTCGGAAGTGAAGAAGTTGGAAGATCGCGTTCGCGAGCTGGAGCGCATGCTCGGCCGCAAGACGATGGAGGTCGAAATCCTCCGCGAAGCTCTTTCCAAAGCGGACTTAAAAAAACGGATATCGCGGCCGATCTTGTTGCCGAAGGACGGTTCGCGATGAAGGCTGTCGCCGAAACTTTGGGCGTCTCCCGTTCCAACCTCATCGAGCGGTTGAAAGGCAGATCAAAGCCGCGCGGGTCCTATCATAAGGCCGAGGATGCGGAGCTCCTGCCCGTCATCCGCAGGCTGGTGGACCAGAGGCCGACCTATGGCTATCGGCGGATCGCCGCGCTCCTCAATCGCGAGAGGCGAGCCGCCGATAAGCCTGTCGTCAACGCCAAACGGGTCCATCGCATCATGGGCAACCACGCCATGCTGCTGGAGAAGCATACCGCCGTTCGCAAGGGCCGCATCCATGACGGCAAGGTCATGGTTATGCGATCCAACCTGCGCTGGTGCTCGGACGGTCTGGAGTTCACCTGCTGGAATGGCGAGGTCATTCGTCTCGCTTTCATCATCGATGCGTTCGACCGGGAGATCATTGCCTGGACGGCAGTTGCCAATGCGGGCATCTCCGGCTCGGACGTGCGCGATATGATGCTGGAGGCGGTCGAGAAACGCTTCCAGGCAACACGAGCCCCGCATGCTATCGAGCATCTCTCTGACAACGGCTCGGCTTATACCGCGCGGGACACGAGGCTGTTTGCTCAAGCCCTCAATCTGACGCCCTGCTTCACGCCGGTGGCCAGCCCGCAGTCGAATGGAATGTCCGAGGCATTCGTTAAAACCCTGAAGCGGGATTACATCCGCATCGCAGCACTACCGGACGCACAAACAGCGCTCCCGCTCATCGACGGATGGATCGAGGACTATAATGAAATCCATCCACATTCCGCGCTCAAGATGGCTTCCCCTCGGCAGTTCATCAGGGCTAAATCAAATTAGCCGACGTGTCCGGTGAAACGGGGTGCACTCCAATGCTGCGCCGTGCACCTGAAAAGTTACCGTCCGCCATAATAGCCCTCCTATCAGCTTTTCATGTACTCTAGCCGCGAGACGCATTTTTGCGAACTCATTTTTTGCGGCTTTAGGACGCAACTGCCCTTACAAACGTCGTCGTCCTTGGTATTGGGGGCGTTGGTGCATCAATCGCCGGTGAGTTTCAGAGTTTTTATAGCATTGGCTTTTAATGTTTTGGTTCGTTGAGAATTTGGATCAAGCCAATGCCTTTCAAGCACGATTCCGCCCGTCGTCACCGGATACCCAAGCAGAAGTTCAAGGTCACGAACTGGGCGGAGTACGAAGCAGGCTTGCGTCAGCGCGGGAGTGTTACTTTCTGGATCAGTGAAGCAGCTATAGCCGGATGGATTGCACCACTGCGCAAGACGCGCGGTGGTCAATGTCGCTATTCTGACCTGGCTATTGAGACGACGCTGATATGTGGCAAAGTGTTTAACCAGCCTCTGCGTCAGACAGAAGGCTTAATGGCCTCGTTGTTGCGGCTACTCAATGTTGAACTGCCGGTGCCAGATCACACAACATTCAGCAGACGCTGCGCCAATCTTGTTGTTTCCAGCTTAACCCGGTGCACCAGGAGGGATGGAACAGATGAACCTCTTCATGTGATCGTCGATAGCACTGGTATGAAGATATATGAAGCTGGCCAATGGCTTGAAGAAAAGCATGGCGCTAAATCTGCCCGAAAATGGCTCAAGCTGCATCTTGCTAT
Organism: Ochrobactrum sp. XJ1; assembly: GCF_024701725.1. Lineage (NCBI taxonomy): Bacteria > Pseudomonadati > Pseudomonadota > Alphaproteobacteria > Hyphomicrobiales > Brucellaceae > Ochrobactrum > Ochrobactrum sp. XJ1. Next base: position 26,878 of record NZ_VDGD01000016.1, on the reverse strand, counting down.
TGATGCAGATAGCAATCAGGTCATTGCAGAAACACTGACTGATCAAAATACAAGTGACCTCAGCCAGGTTCCTGATTTGCTTGATATGATTGATCGCCCCATCGCTTGTTTCATGGCAGATGGTGCTTATGACAGTGATCAAACCTATCAAGCTTTACGCAGTCATAGTCCCGGTGTGAGCATTATCATTCCGCCACGAATACGAGACTTACAAGAAGCGTCATATGGCCCACCTGATCAGCGTGACTGCCATAGCCGCACAAATGCTCAACGCGGTCGGATGGAGTGGCAAAATCTTACCGAGTATGGGAAGCGAGCGAGAGTAGAAAACGCCATAGGCAATTATAAATCAACAAACGGGCCAAAGCGAAGATCACGCAAATTCACCAACCAGAAGACTGAAGTTAAACTTGGATGCGGCGTCCGTAACCGCATGCTGCAGACACCACGCCCGAAATCCGTCCGCGTCAAAGTTGAAACCACATAAGCCAGCATCAAAGATCGGAATCCGCCACCAATTCGTTTCACGCAACAACGCCTCTCGGGAGCAGGAACGAGAACGTTTATGCCTTCGCGGAAAAGAAGCACTGTGCGGATAGGCTCGTAGATCAGGTAATCAAGGAACCGCAGATTCTCCGCCGACGCGCCGCCGAGGGCGGGCATGGGCGATGGCTTGCCAGTGTATTCTTCTGATCCCCGATTTCCGGTCAGGAACTCCACCCGATAGCCTTTGGCGTTCATGAAGGCGACAACCTTGGCGTTATCGGCTTGGTGCGGAATCGCTCGGAATACGCCTTTAACTCCGAAGCGATGACAGCTTATCGGCTGTCATCGCTTCGAGAGCCGATCTTACATCTTTGCTCTGGGCCGAACTCGGACCACATAGCCAGAGGTCCAGATGTCCGCTATTGCCATTCGGACTCCAACATTGGACAGTCTGCGCGCGGCCCCATTTGCCGCCGTTCAAGTTCCCAGGAATAAAATCCTGATGACCCATCAGGTACCAGCTTCTGGAGTAATCAACACTCTCGCCTTTAATCGGAATGATTAGATTCATTCCAGGTTTGCGTTTTTAGTCGTTTTTGGAGCGCGGCGAGAATGCACTATCATCAATCAGTTAGCTTCATGATAGGAGTCGAGCGGATTAATTTCCAACATACATTAAACTCGCCGCGCTTGGGCTTCATCCCGTCCGTTTAGCCGGAGATTACTTTAACTTCCGTAAAGTCTTCCAACCCCCATTTCCCGCCTTCACGGCCGTTGCCGGATTGTTTGTACCCGCCGAACGGGCTCCCGGGACCAAGCGATGAGCCGTTGATCTGCACCATGCCGGCGCGGAGCTTCCGCCCAAGGCGTTTGGCGCGTTCAACTGATCCGGTCTGGACATAAGCGGCTAAACCATAAGGTGTATCATTCGCGATAGCGATCGCATCCTGTTCATCGTCAAATGGAATGATGACCAACACCGGACCAAATATCTCTTCGCGCGCAATCGTCATATCGTTCCGTACATCCGCAAATACGGTCGGGCGGACGAAGTTGCCAGCGTTAAATCCATTCGGATGACCGAGGCCACCTGCAACCAGACGTGCACCTTCATCAATGCCCGCTTGGATGAGACCTTGAACTTTGTCAAAATGTGCTTTCGATGATAGCGGCCCGATATGATCTCCTTCTAGAGCTGGGTCACCGACCCGCATCTGATCGGTGGCACGGGCGGCGAGCTGCACGACTTGATCGTAAACCGAATTTTCGACCAGCAACCGGGTGGGGGCATTGCAGGATTGACCGGTATTGTTGAAGCATTCCGCAATGGCGCGCCCTACCGCGCTTTCAATGTCGCTATCCGCGAAAATCAAATTGGGGGATTTGCCCCCGAGTTCAAGTGAGACACGTTTGACTGTATCTGCCGCGCCGCGCGTGACGGCCGTTCCCGCACGGGTCGAGCCGGTGAATGACATCATGTCGATGTCTGCGTGGCGCGACATGGCTTCGCCTACGACCAAACCTTCGCCGTTGACAAGGTTGAATACGCCTTTTGGAAGCCCTGCTTCATGGAGATTTTCGGCAAAGAGCATCGCAGACATCGGTGCTATTTCGGAGGGTTTCAAAACTACCGTGCATCCGACCGCGATCGCTGGAATAACTTTCAAAGCGATCTGGTTCATCGGCCAATTCCATGGGGTAATCAGACCGCAGACGCCGATTGGTTCACGCACGATGATCTCGCCGGAGTTATCTGTTCGTCTTTCCTCGAATTCGAAGTTTTCCAGCGCCTGGATGAAAGCGTTGAGGTGATACAAGCCTACAGCGGCCTGTTGATCGCGGGCCATGGTGATAGGCGCACCCATTTCAAGCGAAATGGTTTTGGCCATATCTTCGAGACGCGCCTCATAAATTTCTGCGATTTTGCGCAAGAAGCGGGCGCGCTCCGCAACCGGGGTTTCGCTCCAGGAAGAGAATGCCCTACGGGCGGCTGCGACCGCTCGATCAACATCCTGAGCGGAGCCTGCTGAAATGGTTGCATAAGGCTGTTCATTGGCGGGGTTGATGACAGCAATGGTGTCGGTTCCGAAAGGTTCGACCCAAGCGCCATCGATATAAAGGTCAGTCTTTACGATGCAATTGGTATTCTGGTCGGATTGGAGCACGATATTTTCCTCTCTGGTAATTGCTTGGTTTTGCAGTGTGACGTGGAATACAACGGTTTCCGTCGGGCGCGATCTCGTTTCAGTATCCGAGAAATTGCACCGGTTGCTTGCTCGGGAAGTTGCGGATGGCGGCCCGGAAATCCTGCGTATAAGTGGCTTCCATGAAGGCTGCCTTTTCTGCCTCAAGTTGAGCCGCCAAAGAAAGATCTGCGGCCAGCAGTTGCTTGAACAGTCCAAAGGCTCGCGTCGGGCCAGAGGCAAATTTTTGTGTCAGGGCAGAAAGCTGTTCCTGGTAACTACTATCCTCAACCACGTCGTTGACGATTCCGATTTCTCTGGCCTGACTGGCATTGAGTTTGCCACCCTTGAGCATAAGAGCAAAAGCAGCACGCGGCCCCAGCTTTTGCCGAAGATACCAGCTGCCGCCGCAGTCGGGCACCGTCGCCAGTCGATCATAAGCAAGAATGAACTCTGCTGATTGACTGCAGATGGCATAGTCTGCCGACAGAACCATGCTCAATCCGGCGCCAGCTGCGGGTCCGTGTATTGCCGCGATGACAGGCACCGGCAATTGCTGCAGGATTAACAAAGCTGGGTGCATGTGGCGCAATATGCGCTGTAAGACAAGATCAGCCCGATCAGGGTCGGCTGCAAAAGCCGCCACATCTCCACCTGCCATAAACGCTTTGCCCGCGCCTTCGAGAACGACGCAACGTATGCCCTTGTCCGATGCTATGGCTTGCACGGCCTCATGAAAGGCCGCTGCCATCGCCTCATCGAGAGCGTTGTATTTTTCCGGGCGGTTGAATGTGATTGTGCTGACGCCGGTTTCTTTATTCCGGTCGACAAGGATTGGGGTCGTCATTTGTGGGTCCCTTGATACAGTTCTGCGAATTCGGTTGCGGATCGATGCGGCTGGTTTTGATGGTCAATGTGACGCTGCCCAGAATGATGAGCGTGCCGAGAATGGCATTGAGACTCGGATGAATGCCCCAGAACAGCCAGGTGACCGTAATCGACCAGATCAGCCCCGAATAACCGAAGGGGGCGAGGAGGGCAGGTGATGTCGTGCGGTAGGCAATGGCGCTTAAACCTATGCCCATGCTGGAGAATGCCGCCGCAGCCCCAAACTGGGCAAGGTGTGGGACTTGCAGTCCACGCCAATGCTCAATGGCGAACGGGGCGACAAAGAGCGCCGAAAAGAACGCGCCGAAAAACGAGATCGTCCACAGGTTGTCTTCGGACGGAATCCAACGCGAACTGATCGCATTGATGGCGTAAAACACGCTCGATGTACCAGCCAGCCCCATAGCGTAATTGAAGTTGGATGCCCGTGGATTGATCGCCACAACCACGCCAAGGAAACAGAAACAGATCGACAGCCATGTGCGAAAGCAGACATTCTCCTTGAGCAGAAAACGGGACATCGCGGTGATAATAACGGGTGTCATAAAGAGAATGACTGTAGCCTCAGCCACAGTCAGAGTTTTCAGGGAAGCGATGTATAAATAGGCGGCGATCAAGCCAAAAGCCCCCCGCAGCGCATGGAGCCCAATTCTGGCCGACCATATCTTGCTTCGCCCGGTTGTGCGCACATGAAACAGGTAAAGAATCGGCAAGGCCATCAGGCTGCGGATCAAAATGATTGATGACACATCATAGTCGCTGATGAGAAACTTGGTCGTCGTATCATTCAGGGTAAAAGCAAGACTGCTTGTGCAAAGAAGGGCAGCGCCAAGGAAACGCAGTGGGATCATGCAGCCCCCTCAAGGTCGGTCGCGACCTGAAGATAATCACAAGGACAGTGCTTACGGTGGGGAAGGTTTATCGCAGTCGTTACATCATACATGTGGACGCGCCATGACCGCGACAGGTTGCCGCTCTGGAGACCACGCCCGAACTATCAGCCCTGCTGTCGGTGACACGGGATCCGGGGTCCCTGCGCGCTGCTCCGGGGGTGGTGAATTCGAGGATATTGAGCTGTGATTTAGACTACGCCCTTGATATGTCGTGATCTTTCGCGGTTTCATGATGTTCCCCCTCCATTTGGCCCTCTTTATGGGGCTCCGACGAAAATCATCGTTTTATATCTGCATGTTAATAAAAAGTTGGACGTTCAGCAAATTTTTTGTTTGACTTCATCTGCGGCGAGTTTCAGTATTTAATCATCAGGTTTGATTGCAGCAGGGAGTGGGGCGTGAAGACCCGAGTAACCGAGCTATTGAAAATAAAATACCCGATCATTCAGGGCGGAATGCAATGGGTTGGTCGTGCCGAACTTGCATCAGCTGTATCGAATGCGGGCGGCCTTGGAATCTTGACAGCACTGACGCAGCCTAGTCCCAAAGCGCTGTGCGAAGAGATCGCTCGCTGCCGGCAGATGACCGACAAACCATTTGGGGTCAATCTCACGATACTCCCCACGACAGCGCCTCCACCTTATGAAGAATATCTTGATGCGGCGCTGCAGTCGGGTATGAAAGTGATAGAGACGGCGGGACGCAGTCCAAAAGAGTTCATCGAGAAAATAAAGACGGCTGGTGCGGTTGTCGTTCACAAGTGTACGGCTGTACGTCATGCGCTGTCAGCGGAACGGGCTGGTGTCGACGCCATTTCCATCGATGGATTTGAAGCGGCGGGGCATCCGGGTGAGGATGATGTTGGCGGTTTGGTCCTTTTTGCCGCTGCAGCGGCGCAGGTCAAAATTCCATTGATCGCCTCGGGCGGCATCGGCACCGGCGAAGGCATGGCAGCAGCTTTCATGCTCGGTGCCGAAGGCGTGAACATGGGGACGCGCTTTTGTGCCACCAAAGAAGCTCCCATTCATGAGAACATCAAACAGGCGCTGGTCAATGCCGGTGAGCGCGACACCAATTTGATCTTTCGAACTTTCAGAAACACTGGGCGCGTTTTGAAGAATGCCATTTCCGATGAAGTCGTCGCTATCGAAGGTCGGCCGGGCGGTGCGAAGTTTACAGACGTTCGACCGCTGGTTTCCGGAGAGCGAGGTCGCCACGCGCTGACAACTGGCGAACTGGATAGCGGTCTGGTCTGGGCAAGTCAGACGCTTGGGTTGATCAAGGATATTCCGAGCTGTCAGGAGCTTATCGAGCGTATTGTCAGTGATTGCCGCCTTGCCATGACAAGGGGGTTACACACATTTTCCAACTGACTTTTGTCAGCGGAATGCCGAATAAGGTGCTTTGGAGGAAGTACCTTTGCCGGTTGTTGCATGCAAAAAAACGCGGCTAGTGAGCCGCATAGGGAGGAGGAACAATGAAAAAGACATTCATACTGGGTGCAGTGCTTGCCATGGCTGCCGGTTCGGCTGTGGCTGAAGAAAAGGTCAGTTATGCGTCCTATGGCGGCGCCTATCAGGAAGGCGTGCGAAAGGCCATTCTTGACCACTTGCCCCAAGACCATGGCATGACCGTTGTCGATTATGTACTGGCTGGTGGTATCCGCGATATCCGTACCAAGGTGCGTGCAAATGCGGTCGATATCGATGTGGCCGAACTCTATGGTGGTCTGTGTGACCTGGCCGGTAAAGAAGAGCTTCTGGTTCCGCTCGATTATTCAAAAATTCCCAATGCCGCTGGAATCCCGGAACACCTGCGCTCAAAATATTGGGTAGGGTTCACCGCCTATACGTCGGTCCTTGCCTATAACAAAAACGTTTATGGTGACAAAGGGCCACAAAACTGGGCCGATTTCTTCGATACGGAAAAGTTCCCCGGCAGCCGCGCTATCTCGGGTAATTCGCCAGCGACAAATATGGAAATTGCCCTGATGGCCGATGGCGTGGCCAAGGACAAGATTTATCCCATTGACATGGAGAGGGCGATGGCCAAATGGTCCACGCTGAAACCGAATATCAGTGTTCAGTGGGCCACGGGCGCGCAGGCCACCCAGCTCGCAACGTCCGAAGAGGTCGATATGTTATCGATCTGGGCAGCCCGTATAGATGCCGCCATCAAGGAAGGCGCACCATATACCTATAAGCTTGATGACGCGGTGATGGATGTGGAATGCCTGGTCATTCCCAAAAATTCACCCAATCCGGAAGGTGCAATGCGCCTGGTCAACCATCTGCTCGATCCAAAATATCAGGCGAACCTGCCAAATTATATCGCCTATGGGCCTATGAACCAGGATGCCTTCAAACAAGGGCTTGTACCCGCCGACAAGGCGGCGAGCATTGTCACGAGCACTGAGAATCTCAAGAAGCAGCTCATCACCAACATGCCGTACTGGGCCGAAAATCACGAAAAGGCGCAGACCATGTGGGACAAGGCTATGATGCAATAGCTGGTTCTGGAAGGTTGGAGGCTGTGGCCTCCAACCCGGGAATTTTCTTCATGGAGCCCAAGATTACAATCTGTAGCTGACAATGCTGCGGTGTCCTGTTGTGCGCTGATGGAAAGCAGAGATGAAACACTCCTCGACGACGGCTTTGCCGGTTACGATCCAATCACTGTCCAAACATTACGGTACGGTTCGGGCGGTTGACGACGTATCGCTGGCGATTAAAGCCGGTGAATTTCTCACATTGCTCGGCCCTTCCGGGTCAGGAAAAACAAGCCTTCTGATGATGATTGCGGGCTTTTCCCGTCCGACGGATGGTTCGATCAAGATTGGCACACAGGAAATCGTGCATCTTCCGCCCCATAAGCGCAATATCGGCATGGTTTTTCAGAACTATGCCTTGTTCCCGCATATGTCGGTATTCGAGAATGTCGCTTATCCGCTGCGTTTGCGTAAGATAGGTCGTGCCGAAATCGAGGAACGGGTCAAGAAAGTACTCGATCTGGTGCAACTCGGTGGCTATGGCGAGCGTAAGATCACCGAACTGTCTGGAGGACAACGCCAGCGTATAGCGCTGGCGCGTGCCATCGTGTTCGAGCCGCGCATTCTGCTGATGGATGAACCGTTGTCCGCGCTCGACAAGCAACTGCGGGAAACGATGCAGATCGAAATCCGCAAACTGCATGACCGGCTGGACATGACGACCATTTCTGTCACGCATGATCAGCGTGAAGCGCTCACAATGTCGGACCGGATTGCCGTATTCTCGAAGGGCAAACTGGCCCAGATCGCGTCGCCGACCGATCTTTATGAACACCCGGAAAGCCGATTTGTTGCTGAATTTATTGGTGAAACCAGTTTTCTGCCGCTCCGGCGCACTAACGCAGGTGTCAGCTATGGCGACCAGGGCGTGAATTTGTCGGATGGTGTTGGCGAACTGCACGACGACATGTTGCTGAGCATGCGCCCCGAGCGTCTGCGCTTTGCCACAGACGAAGCGGCGGCGCGAGCATCGGGAGCAAACCTGTTTTCCGGTCAGGTCGTCACGGCCATCTACCAGGGTGAATGCCTGCTTTTCGAGGTCATGCTGGATGGCGGCCATAAGGTATTCACACGCATTGCCAACCGCTCGGAAAATCTGCGGGCAGTGCCAAAGGTTGGTGAACGCGTGGCGCTGCGTCTGGAACGGGCGGACGCGCGGCTTGTACGCGCGGAGGCTTGATGATGACAAAAGCTGTTGTCTCATTTCCTGTTGCAGCCCCCAAGTCGGTGACGCAAGCCGAACTGGATGAGAACCGTCGTGCACTGAGCCTCGAACAAAAATACGAAAGCTGGTCGATGGTGCGCCTCACCATCCCTGCACTCGCTATTGTTTGTATCTTGATGGTGGCACCGCTGTTGTGGTTGCTGTCGATGTCTTTTGTCGACGTCAATGGAGAATACGGCCTCGGTAATTTCCGACTGTTCTTTTCGGAAGCTGTCTACATCGAGATGTTTCTCAATACTTTCAAGATTGCGCTCATCGTCACCGTTATCTGCCTGCTGCTCGGCTATCCGGTTGCCTATCTGATGTCGATCCTGTCGTCCAAATGGGCGGGGCTACTGATGTTGGCAGTGCTGGTGCCCTTCTGGACTTCCGGGTTGGTGCGCACCTTTTCGTGGCTGATCATTTTGCAGCGCAACGGCGTGGTCAACAAGTCATTGCAGGGCCTTGGCTTGATCAATCAGCCACTGGCACTGGTCAACAACACCACCGGCGTTGTCATCGGTATGGTGCATATCATGATCCCGTTTCTGGTGCTGCCGCTTTATGCATCGATGAAGGCCATCGACGCCAATCTGATGCGTGCTGCCGCCAATGTGGGGTCGTCGCCAACGCACGCGTTCCTGCGCATCTTCTTCCCGCTTTCGATGCCCGGATTGGTCGCTGGCGCCATAATGGTGTTCGTCATGTGCCTCGGCTTTTACATCACGCCCGCACTGCTCGGCGGTGGCAAGGTGAAGATGATTGCGCAGCGCATTGAGGAGATGATTTCGCTTTACCCGACATGGGGCCCTGCGGCTGCACTTGCTGTGTTGCTGCTGGCAATGACGGCTCTTTGCTTGTGGATCAGTCTGGTGCTGGTGCGCCGGCTGTCGTCGGATCGATAGGTGGTATGATGGAAGCTCACGTTTCTCACCGTGCACGTCTCTGGCTCTACATCCTCGTCGGACTGGTGCTGTTTTTCCTGATCGTTCCCACCCTGGTCGTCATTCCGGTCTCGTTCAGCTCAACGACATCAATGGTTTTCCCGCCAGCAGGCTGGTCTACACGCTGGTATGCTTCATTTTTCGGTCAGGAAAAGTGGATCAGCTCACTCTGGGTGTCGCTGCGGGTCGCATTTGGGACCATGATCGTCGCGACTGTTACCGGCGTGGCGGCATCCTATGCTCTTAATCAGGGACGCATCGCCGTTCAGGGTCTTTTGAAGACGGTGCTGGTTGCGCCACTTGCCGTACCGTCGATCCTGATCGCTGTCGGCATTTTCTTTGTCTATGCAAAGATCGGAATGCTGTTGAACACCATTTGGGGCATGATCCTCGGCCATTCCGTGGTAGCGATGCCGTTTGTGATCCTGACCATGCTGGCCGGTTTTAGCAGTTATGACTCATCGCAGGAAATGGTGGCACGCAGTCTTGGAGCCAATCGGCTGAAAGCCTTTCTGACTGTAACTTTGCCTCAGCTCAAGCTTTCGGTCGCAACCTCGATGCTGCTGTCTTTCCTGATCTCTTTCGACGAATTGATTATCTCGCTGATGGTGGCATCGGGGCCCATGTCGACATTGCCGCGCGTTACCTTCTCCACGCTGCGCGATGATCTTGATCCCACATTGGCGGCGGTTTCAACACTCATGCTGATTGTCACATCGCTACCACCGCTTCTGCTGCACATTTACAGCCAGCGGGCAGCAAAGAACGGTGGTTGACATGATTGCAGAACTTAACCGGGAAATGGATGGCTTTGTCCACCTTGAGAGACACGGATCCGTACTTGAGATCCGTATGGTCAAGCCAAAGGTCAATGCGATCTGCCGCAGTCTAAGCCGCAATCTGGAGAAGGCAGCGCTCTATTTGCAAGGTGATCCCGATCTGCGCGTCGGTATTCTGTCCAGCGGGTCAGAGCGTGCCTTTTCAGCTGGCTATGACTTCAAGGAAGGAACGGACCGCAACAGTGGTGTGAGCACCGAAGGCGCAAAAGAGGGTGGTTTTGGCGGTATCACGACGCTGTGGTCCCTCAGAAAGCCCCTGATCGCTGCTATCAACGCCCCGGCCATTGGCGGTGGACTCGAAATATCGTTGGCTTGCGATATTCTGTTGATGGCGGATGACGCCTTCATCCAGTTGCCCGAGCTTGAGCGGGGATTGCTGCCCGATGGCGGGGGACTGCAACGTCTGCCACGTCGTATACCTTATTATGTGGCGACCGGAATGATCTGGACCGGCGACCGCATGAACGCGCAAGACGCGCAGCGTTGGGGTTTGGTTTACCGCACCTCGTCACGAGAAGGTCTTATGCCGATGGCGTTGGAAATAGCCCGGAAAATTGCGCGGTCCGCACCACTGGCTCAGCAGGCGCTGAAAGAAACGCTGCGTGCGGTGGACGGCATGTCGGACCGTGATGCCATGCAATTGCGCGCTGGTGACAATCCGGAGCTGTCAACCTTTGCCGCCATGCTGTGTTCGGAGGATATGATCGAAGGCCAAAAAGCCTTCCTCGAAAAACGACCCCCGCGCTGGCGCGGACGCTGAACCAATAACTGAATGACAATTGAGACTGCCTAATCCTTGTGGCTGGGCAGAAAGGGAGAGCTATGTATAAATTTCTGGAAATAGAACGTCACGATGCGGTGGGCGTTATTGCCCTCAATCGGCCCGAGGCGCGCAATGCGCTCGGTATGGGGATCACCATAGAACTGCGCAAGGCACTCAAGGAAGCGGCGGCTGACCAAACTCTCCGCACCCTTATTCTGGCTGGACGCGGTGGTGCCTTTTCAGCCGGCGCAGATGTGAAGGAATGGGCGGCGGGCAGAACGGATTGGCCGGACATGAACTGGGTGGAGGAGTCGCTGCGACTGGTCCAGCAGGTCCATGAAATGCCAAAGCCCGTTATCGCCATGATCGACGGTGCAGCTGTGGGTGCGGGTCTCGATATGGCTTTGGCGTGCGACTTCCGCTACGCATCCGAAAAGGCCAAGTTCATCTGTTCCTATACCAATGTCGGTTACAACCCGGACTGCGGCGGAACCTGGTTGATGCCGCGTGTGATCGGCCTCGAGGCAGCAAAGCGTTTTGCCTATACGGGCGAACTATGGACCGCCGAGGTCGCGCTTCAAAACCGGCTTGTCAGCCATGTCAGCACTCCGGAAAACCTGTGGCAGGACACATTTGCTTTCGCCCGGCAACTTGCAAGCGGACCGACGGTGGCCATCGCCCAGACCAAGAAATTGCTGAACAGCGCCCATACGCGCAGCCTTTCCGACCAACAGCTGGAAGAAGTGGCGGCAGGAAAGGTCTGCGCACAGACACAAGATCACAAAGAAGGCCTGGCCGCTGCCAATGAGCGCCGCGCACCGAATTTCATCGGCGCGTAAAGGGGGAACACCATGGATTTTGCATTAAGTTTCGAACAACAGGCGCTCATCGATTCACTGGAAGAGTTCTGCAAGCGGGAACTTTATCCGCACGAGAATCTCGTTGAGGAACTCCGTTACGTTCCTGAGGAAATCAAACAGGAAATTCAGCAAAAATCGATCCAGGCGGGCTTTGCCGGTATGAATCTGCCGGAAGAATGGGGTGGCCCGGGTCTCGACAAGCAGACCAAGATGCAGGCTGAACGCGTGCTTGGCAAATCGAGCGCCGCGCTCACCATGTGCATGAACCGCGGCGTTACCGGCATCCTCTTCAAATGCAAGGGCGACCAGATTGAAAAATATCTGAAGCCGGCTATCCGAGGCGAACGTAAGGATGCCTTCGCGCTCACGGAACCCGGTGCGGGGTCTGATGCTCGCGGCATTACGACCAAGGCCGTGCGCGATGGAGATCACTGGGTTATCAACGGGGTGAAACAGTTTATCTCGCACGCCGATATCGCAGATTTCATCGTTCTCATTGCCGTTACCGGCGTGGATGAAACGCCACGCGGACCGCGCAAGCGTTTTACAGCGTTTCTCCTCGACAAAACCCTGCCGGGACTGCGTGTCGAGCCGATGAAGTCGATCGTCACCCGCGGCTATAATCCGACGATGGTCTATCTCGAAGATGTTCGTGTTCATAGCGATGATATTCTGGGCGAAGAGGGCAAGGGCTTCGATACTGCCAATGAGTGGCTCTACGATGGCCGGGTTGCTTTGGCCGCCCATTGTGTCGGTCGTTCTGAACGCATCTTCGAAATGACCAAGGAGTGGGCCGGAACCCGCAAGGCGTTTGGCAAAACAATTGGTGAATTCCAGGGGGTCGGTTTCAAGGTTGCCAATATGGCGGTTGATATAAAGCTCGGTGATCTTATGGTGAAAGAAGCCGCGTGGAAAATTGAGAATCAGACGATGAACCGCACTGAAGCGTCAATGGTGAATTACTGGTGCTCGGAAATGGTGTTCCGGGTTGCGGATGATGCCGTGCAAATCTTTGGTGGCATGGGCGTCATGGAAGAATTCCCCATCCAGCGTTTCTGGCGAGATGCGCGTATCGAACGTATCTGGGAAGGTACGTCCGAGGTCCATCAGGATATTATCGCAAAGGATCTGTTGAGACCGTATCAATAATAAGTGTCGCCGTTAGTCATCGGCCTTCGAGAAGGTAAAGAATGCGGAAAGCTGTCAAAAAGAGGCAAACCAACGAAATCAGGCGACAGGATCTGATCCTTGCGACGCTGAATTCAATAGTCAAACATGGCTATCTGAATTCGACGATCAACACGATCAGTGAGGAATCTGGTTTTTCACGTGGATTGATAAACCACTATTTTGACAGCAAGGAAGATTTGCTGACCGCAGCACATCGCTATTACCTTCAAAATGGGGACGATTATTACCGGCACCTTGTGTCATCGGTGAAGACCGGGAATTTCGATACGCTATACTTTGTTGCCTGTGGGCCATTTTTCCAAGGACGCGGATATCAGCAGGTTCATATTCACTACAACAGTGCCGCTTGGATTGTTCCAGAGATCATGGCATTACATCGCGAACTATGGGGCAAATACCGCGCGTTTCTCGGACGTCGGCTTGCCAAGGTCGCGGCAGAAAAGAATATGGAAATTGATGTCCGCCTGGCGGCCATCGCTCTTACGCAATTGGCGGACGGGCTATGGCACGGCTGGGTCATGGAAGAGGCCTATTCGGCCGAGGATTGCTGTATCATCATCCGCAAATGGCTGTGCGATCTGTTTGGCGAAAATCCCGCCGATCATCCGCTGCTGCCCAATTTCGATGTGGAGAATTTCCCGACGTCTGCACCTCTTACCAGTCAAGCTGGAACGAGCGCTGCCGTGGAAGTTTGAGCCCGCTGGGCTGGCAGTGCCTTAAGTTAAGAGGCAGAAAAATATGCTACAGGTGAGTACGAGCGTGGAGGAGGGCCGTATCAGCCCTACGCTGCGAGAGAATTTTGCGCGTCTTCTTGCACCCCGCACCATGGCCTTCATTGGTGGTGGCCAGGTCGAGGCAACATTGAAAACATTGCGTCAGCAGGACTATGCTGGCGATGTCTATGTGGTGAATCCCAAGCGCAGCGAAATCGCCGGATATAAATGCATTCTGTCGATTGCCGATCTGCCTGTTTCGCCTGATGCAGTATTTCTGGCCGTCAATGCCGATGCGACCATCAACGCATTGCGTGAACTGTCAGCCATGAAGGCCGGTGGTGTCGTTTGCTATGCTTCCGGCTTTTCCGAAATTGGCGCGGCGGGGTTTGAACGCAATCTGGCTTTTGTCGAAGCTGCATGCGACATGGCGGTGGTCGGCCCGAACTGCTATGGCCTCGTCAATTACGTCAATCATGGCTCGATCTGGCCAGCACTTTATCCGAAGTTGCAGAACAGTCGCGGCGCGGCGGTCATTTCCCAGAGTGGCAACGTCACCGGGCATCTGGTTTCCAACGGTCGTTCGGTGCCTTATTCCTATCTGATCAGCGCGGGCAACCAGGCCGTTCTCGGCTTTGAAGACTATATTGATTACCTCATCGATGACCCGAACGTGACCTGTCTGGGTCTGTTTATGGAAGGCATACGTGATGTGGCCGCGTTCTCGCAGGCCGCCTTGCGGGCGCGTGCAAAGCGTATTCCGGTCATCGTCTGCCGTTCCGGGCGTTCAGAACTTGGTGCGGTGATGGCCGCCAGCCATACGAGTTCGTTGGCCGGGCAAAATGAATATTATGAAGCATTGTTTGCCCGTCTCGGCGTGATTGAGACCGATACGGCCCCGCAATTCCTCGAAATGATGAAGCTTGCTTCGATTGCCGCACCGCTTGAAGGCGAGCGCATCACCGTGTTTTCCAGTTCCGGCGGCGATAATGGCCTGGCTGCGGATTATTGTTCCTTTGCTGGCCTGCAATTGCCACAGCCAAGTCAGCAACAGAAAGATATCATTAAGCCGACATTGCCTGACTTTGGTCATGTGTCCAACCCGCTCGATTTCACCGCAGGCTATTGGGGCAGCGAAGAACTGCTGACACCCATGTTCACCACCATGCTGAACGGTGATTACGATGCGGCCATGCTGGTGATCGATTATCCGCCGGTCGGATCGCCCTATAAGGATAAATCGGCGCATCAGGCTATGGACCGGGCTCTGGCTGCTGCTGGCAAGATTGCGGGTAAGCCGGTATTTCATGCATCGGTGAATACGGAAAGCATACCGCCTGAAGACGCCGAAGCGCTGATCGCGCAAGGGATCGTGCCATTGAATGGTCTGCATGATGCTGCGCAGGTTGTCGCGAAATGGGCGAATTATTGCAAAATGGTTGGGCACGACCGGCGGCAGGGCGATGCTGCCCTGGAACCCAAAGTCCCGTTTGCAGTCACCGCTTTGCCTTTAAACGGCGTGACAGTGAATGAAGCGGAATCCAAGCGGCGATTGAGCTCCTATGGGTTGAACGTGCCGAACGGCGACATTTTGACTATTGAGACGATGCGTGAACTGCCGGAAACCTTCGATGCCCCGGTGGTACTGAAGGTTCTGCACGATCAGCTGGCGCATAAGACAGAAGTTGGCGGTGTTGCTCTCAACATTCGTAGCCGAAATGATGCCATCGCCGCAGCCGAGCGCATGGTCGCATCGGTCAAACAGCACGATGCTTCAATCGAGCTCACGACATTTCTGATGGAACCGATGCAAGCGCCCCCACTTGCTGAACTGATCGTCGGCGTCAAACGCGACCCGCTATTCGGACTGGTTCTCGTCATCGGTGCGGGAGGTATTCTGGTGGAATTGTTGAAGGACGCCACACCATTGCTGTTACCGGTCAGCCGTGCAGACGTTGAAAATGCCTTACGCGGGCTGAAAAGCTTTGCGCTCCTCGACGGTTTTCGCGGCAAGGCAAAGGTGCAACTGGAGCCGGTTATCGATGCTATCATGGCCATTGCTGCCTATGCTGGCGATCATCGGCATAATCTGCTCGAACTCGATGTTAACCCGTTGATGCTGGGAACCGACAGCGCCGTCGCAGTGGATGCCCTCATCATAGAGATAGAGCATCGTTAGAATGAAGCCGCTGGCCGCCGTCCTCGTATGGCGGCCATGTTCACTCAAGTCCGACTGGAAACATTATGAACAGACCGCATCTTACTGGAGCTGAAGCGCTCGTCCATAGTCTTGTTGCCGCCAAGGTAGATACCTGCTTTGCCAATCCCGGCACGAGTGAAATGCATTTTGTCGCGGCGCTCGATCGGATACCCGGCATCCGGTGCGTGCTGGGTTTACAGGAGAATGTGGTGACCGGCATGGCTGACGGCTATTTCCGCGTCACGCAGCGCCCGGCAGTAACACTGCTGCATTGCGGTCCGGGCTATGCCAATGGCATTGCCAATATTCACAATGCTCGTCGTGCTGGCAGCGGCATGCTTAATATTGTTGGCGACCACGCAACCGATCATGTTGCGTATGACAGTCCGTTGACCGCTGATGTGGAAGCGCTCGTAGGTGGCAGTTCTGAATGGCACCGCTTCGGCACAGAACCCGCATCGATCGGTGCCGATGCCATGGCTGGTTTGAAAGAGGCCGCTTATGGATATGGCCAGATCGCTTCTCTGGTCCTGCCAGCGGACGTGTCATGGAGCGAGGGAGGTGAAACGGCTGAACTCGAAAGCGTCGAAGGACCATATCCAGTTGACCCGGCCGTCGTGATGCAAGTTGCCGATGCACTGAAATCTGGGCGCAAGGCTGTCATCATTCTCGGTAATCCGGCTGTCGTCGAAGAGTTGCATCCTTTACTTAAGGGCATCGCCGATCAAACCGGCGCTGAGCTGATGGGAAGTTCAACTATTTCCAATATGCCGAAGGGCAAAGGACGGCTGGTGCTGCCGACCGTGCCTTATGTGGTAACGGAAGCGCTACAGTGTCTCAATTCTTATGATCTGGTTGTGCTGGTCAATTGCCCACCGCCAGTCGGCTTCTTCCGCTATCCGGGTCTGCCGAGCCTGCTGCATCGCGCCGATGCCGAGGTTCTGACTCTGACGACCGCTCATCAGGACGCGAAGGGCGCGTTGGCTGCTTTAGCCACAGCGCTCGGGGCTCGTGAAAGCGACATCGCCATCCAGAATGGAGAGATCGAGGTGCCGGTGGATGGTCCGGTAACGCCGAATTCTTTGGCCCAGATTGTAGCGCGTCAGATTCCGGAGAACAGCATCATCGTCAATGAGGCGCTGACCTCAGGAGGTGGTTTTGCTGCGGTCATGCCATTGGCTGCTCCATGTTATTGGCTGACTGTGACAGGCGGTGCAATCGGTGGAGGACTGCCGCTAGCAACGGGCGCTGCCATAGGGGCGGAAGCTGTTGGCGACAAGCGACGACGGGTCATCGCTTTGCAGGCTGATGGTTCCGCCGCCTATACGGTACAGGCATTGTGGACGCAGGCCCGCGAAAACTTGCCCGTCACCACATTGCTGCTCGACAACCGCTCCTACGCCATTCTGCTCGGGGAATATGCCAAGGTTGGTGCCGAACCCGGTCCGACAGCGCTCAACATGATGAGTTTGGTTCGTCCGGAAATCGACTGGGTATCGATTGCACGGGGCTTTGGCGTCGAGGCGGTGACGGTGACGACCAATCGCGAACTGGATTTAGCCTTGAGCAAAGCTCTGGCCGAGGACGGACCGGTGCTCATTGATGTACGACTGGACTGAGATGACGACATGCAGAATCTGATAGCAAAAGTCGCGGGTGCCGAGGCAACCGGAATAAAGAAAGTAGGGATCATCGGAGCCGGCGCCATGGGGGCGGGTATTGCAGCGCAGTTTGCCGATGCCGGTATTGCGGTTGAACTGCTGGATATTGCCCGCGGCGACAACCGTATCGAACCAGCGGAAACCGGAATTTCCCGCCAGCTTCAATTGGGCGGGTTCACGACGCCGGACGCTGCAGCCCGAGTACGTCCCGGCAATATTGACGATCATCTCGCCCGGTTGCAGGATGCCGACTGGGTCATTGAGGCGGTGGTGGAAAAACTCGACGTTAAACGCGCGTTGTTCCGGAAAATCGCACCCTGTATGAAACCGTCGGCAATTCTTTCTTCGAACACATCGACCATCCCGCGTCATGACCTGGTAGCGGGTATGGAAAGCAGTCTTGCACGCCGTTTTGCCATTACGCATTTCTTCAATCCGCCGCGACTGATGCCGCTTCTGGAAGTTGTTGTCGACGATCAGGCTGATCCTGAACTGCGCGATCGGTTGCATCAAGCGGCCAGAATATTGCTGAGCAAAACCCCGATTGATTGCCATGACACTCCTGGCTTTATTGCTAACCGTATCGGCTGTTTCTGGATAGCAGTGTCGGTTACGGAAGCTTGTCGTTTTGGACTGGATATCGAAACCGCCGACGCTGTGCAGACGGTACTCGGTGTTCCAAAGACCGGTGTTTTCGGATTGCTCGATCTGATCGGTATTGACCTCGTGCCAACCATCTGGGGCGGATTGATGCAGGCGCTGCCGACAGATGATGCTTTGCAGATCTATAATCTGCCGGGCAATCCGCTCATCACTGAGTTGCTGGCGAAAGGATCGTTTGGGCGCAAGGCGGGCGGCGGGTTCTATCGCAAGACGACCGATGGACAGTTTGAAGTGCTCGATACAGACAAATTGCTTTATCGTGCCCCCCGCCCGGTACTATTGTCTAGGGAACTGCAGGAACTGCTCAGCGAACAAGGTCCCGTCGGGAACTATGCGCGTTCGGTGTTGCGCAAGCTGATTAGCTACTGTGAAATACATCTGTCCGAGATTGCATCGGATGCCAGTGCAATCGATACCGCTATGCAGCTTGGCTATTCCTGGCGCGAAGGGCCCTTTGCACTTGCAGCCAAAGCTGTAGAAATCATCGAATGTTAATGTGATTTACCCCAGTTCTCATCAACCAGACCAGAGCGAGATGTTCGCATAGACGGTAGCCGTCCAGTTGGTCCCGATTGTGTCTGGTGCCGGTGGAATGGGGCAGAAAAAATTCAAAGGAGTAAGGAATGAAAGTCCTTGTCGCAGTAAAGCGGGTTGTAGATTACAACGTAAAGATCCGTGTTAAGGGAGATGGTTCGGGCGTTGAGCTATCGAACGTGAAGATGTCGATGAACCCTTTTGACGAGATCGCGGTTGAAGAAGCGATCCGTCTGAAGGAAGCTGGCAAGGTGACGGAAATCGTCGCGGTTTCGGTCGGCCCGGCACAGGCACAGGAAACGTTGCGTACTGCACTTGCCATGGGTGCGGATCGCGCGATCCTGGTAAAGTCGGACGAAACGGTTGAGCCGCTTGGCGTTGCCAAGGTTCTGAAGGGCGTGGTCGATGCGGAAAAGCCGGATCTCGTCTTCCTCGGCAAGCAGGCAATCGATGACGATTCAAACCAGACCGGCCAGATGCTGTCGGCGCTCCTCAACTGGAGCCAGGCTACGTTCGCCTCAAAGGTGGAGTTGGGTGACGGTTCGGCCAAGGTAACGCGTGAAGTTGATGGCGGTCTCCAGACCATCGACGTGAAGCTTCCGGCGATTGTCACGGTCGATCTTCGTTTGAACCAGCCGCGTTATGCGTCGCTGCCGAACATCATGAAGGCCAAGAAGAAGCCGCTCGACGAAAAGTCGCCTGCTGATTTCGGTGCCGACATTGCGCCGCGTCTCAAGGTCCTGAAGACGGAAGAGCCAGGCGGCCGCAAGGCTGGTGTGAAGGTCGGCTCCGTTTCCGAACTGGTCGAGAAGCTCAAGGCCGACGGCGTACTGTAAAGAAATCGGAAGGGACAAGACATATGGCTATTCTTCTTATTGCCGAACACGATAATGCAACCCTTTCCGACCAGACGGCGAAGGCGCTGACGGCGGCTGCCCAGATTGGCGGCGACGTGGATGTTCTGGTTGCAGGCAAGGGCGCAAAGGCTGCGGCCGATGCAGCCGCCAAGCTGAAAGGCGTGCGCAAGGTTCTGCTGGCTGAAAGCGATGCGCTGGAAAACCGTCTGGCCGAGCCAACGGCAGCTCTCATCGTGGAACAGGCAGGCAATTACGATACGATCATCGCACCGGCGACGACCTCGGCCAAGAACATCCTGCCGCGCGTGGCAGCGCTTCTCGATGTGATGCAGCTTTCGGAAATCATGGAAGTCGTATCTGCTGATACGTTCAAGCGCCCGATCTATGCAGGCAATGCAATCCAGACCGTGCAGTCCACCGACGCCAAGAAGGTGATCACGGTGCGCACGGCTTCGTTCCAGGCCACGGGCGACGGCGGTTCGGCTGCCGTTGAAAGCGTCAATGCAGCAGCCGATCCGGCGCTGTCGAGCTTCGTTGGCAATGCGTTGTCGGATTCGGATCGTCCGGAACTGACCTCGGCCAAGATCATCATCTCGGGTGGTCGTGCACTCGGCTCTGCCGAAAAGTTCCAGGAAGTGATCCTGCCTGTAGCCGACAAGCTCGGTGCGGCGGTTGGCGCCAGCCGTGCTGCGGTCGATGCGGGGTATGCACCGAACGACTGGCAGGTTGGCCAGACGGGCAAGGTGGTTGCACCGGACCTTTACATTGCGGTCGGTATCTCCGGCGCAATCCAGCATCTGGCGGGCATGAAGGATAGCCGCGTGATCGTGGCGATCAACAAGGACGAAGAAGCGCCGATCTTCCAGGTCGCCGATTATGGGCTGGTAGCTGATTTGTTCCAGGCTTTGCCTGAAATGGCTGACAAGGTTTGAGAAAGATCAACATGAAACGTTCAGTGGTTATTGCTTCCGGGGTTCGCACACCAATCGGAGATTTTGGTGGCTCTCTTGCGGGTATTCCTCCGTGTGAACTAGGAGCCGCAGTGGCGCGCGAAGCGATCGCGCGTGCTGGCATCGAACCCAATCAGATTGAGCAGACAGTCTTCGGCAATGTCATTCACACCAGACCGGAAGATATGTATATTTCGCGCGTCGTTGCGGTTCGCGCCGGGGTTCCTCACACATCACCTGCGTTGACTTTGAACCGCTTGTGCGGGTCAGGCCTTCAGGCGGTCGTTTCCGCTGCCGAGCAAATTGAGCTTGGCAAAGCCGATATCGTGCTTGCTGGCGGTGCGGAAAGCATGAGCCGCTCCGGCCATTTACTGACGCAGGCACGCAACGGTCAGAAGATGGGCGATGTGACCGCGATTGATATGATGGTGGGTGCTCTGACCGATCCTTTCGGTCACGGTCACATGGGCATGACCGCAGAGAATATTGCCGAGCGGTCTGGCATCGATCGGGCAAAGCAGGATGCTTTCGCGGTTGAATCGCACCGTCGTGCTGCAGCAGCAATCGCAGATGGCCGCTTTAGCGGCCAGATACTGCCAATTACCGTCAAGCAAAGTCGGACAGAAAAACTGTTTGATACGGATGAACACGTGCGCAGCAATGTTTCTCTGGAGGATATGGCCAAGTTGCGCCCTGCTTTTAGCAAGGACGGCACCGTAACGGCGGGCAATGCATCGGGTCTCAACGATGGCGCGGCAGCTCTGGTTCTTATGGAGGAGGGCGTCGCTAAGGCCCATGGCGTCAAGGCATTAGGCCGCATTATCGCAACTGGACTTGGTGGCGTCGCACCCGAGGTAATGGGTATGGGGCCCGTTCCGGCCAGCCGACAGGCTTTGCGGCGGGCCGGTCTAACCGTAGCTGATATGGATGTGATCGAATCCAACGAAGCGTTTGCGGCGCAGGCCTGTGCGGTCAGCGCGGAATTGGAGTTTCCGGAAGATAAGGTTAATCCGAATGGCGGTGCCGTTGCTTTCGGCCATCCTGTAGGAGCGTCGGGAGCGATCATCCTCATCAAGCTTTGCTATGAACTGGAACGTATCGGTGGCCGCTACGGGTTGGCAACAATGTGTATCGGTGGCGGGCAAGGCATTGCGATAGTGATCGAGCGAGGCCAAGGACAATCATTGTGAGAGACGCGGACTATCGGCTGCGTCGAGGCGCAAATTCTGACTGGCAATCAAAGCAGTGAGGCACTTCTCAATGGTCAGTGGTGCACCGGTTCGGCGTTCATGCAATGGAAGAAAACCTCGCTTCGAAGCCGTCTTTCATGCCAGATGCCGGGGAGGAAAATTCCAACCGACCGCCTGCTCCAGTAGCAATTGTTTTGGCAATGGCAAGACCAAGTCCTGCACCGCGCACAAGAGCCTGACCGCGCTCGAACGGCTCACTCAGCCGAGCAAGCGTTTCGGGCGGCACGACTGGGCCGCCATTAACAACACGCAGTTCCCCGTCGCTTTTAAAACTTACGAGAACAGGCATGTCCTGTGCACCGTGTTTGAGTGCGTTTTCGATTAGGTTGCGCGCTAGTATGGCAAACGCATCCGCATCAATGCTCTTAAGCA
Organism: Ochrobactrum sp. XJ1; assembly: GCF_024701725.1. Taxonomy (NCBI): domain Bacteria; kingdom Pseudomonadati; phylum Pseudomonadota; class Alphaproteobacteria; order Hyphomicrobiales; family Brucellaceae; genus Ochrobactrum; species Ochrobactrum sp. XJ1. The sequence continues at coordinate 4,879 of NZ_VDGD01000016.1, read as the reverse complement.
CGGGGCAATCAGGGAGAGTCAACTCAATGCGACCGATAGCATCAGTAGATCCGTTGAACTCGCCTACAACTAATCGAAGGATTGCAGCAATATTTACTGGCTTTTCGGCCAGGAGCCGTCCGCCCTCGGCTCTTGCCAACTGCATCAGTTTTTCTGTCAAGCGGGCGAGGCGGCGCAGCGCCGTTTCCATGTCCTCGGCACGTTCGCGCGTGGTAGCATCGGGCGCCTCGACGATCAGTCTTTGCGACTGTGCGAGCGCCGCTGCCACCGGGGTGCGCAATTCGTGGGCTGATTTGGCTGCAAGACTGCGTTCGGCTTCCAGGGTCAGTTTCAAACGGTCCAACAACCGATTTACCGCTATGGCTACAGTGTCAATTTCGGAGGGAAGCCCATTTACGGCGACCGGATCAAGATCTCCGCTGCCACGCGCCTCAATCTGATCGCGAAAACTGCGAACCGGCGCCATGGAAAGACGCACGATGAGCCAGACACCGATCAAGCCAAGGAGGACGGCCAGGGAGAGAGGTACAGCAAGCGTGTATAATATGTGCTTAGCCGTATCGCGCCGGTGGGAGAGGGGTTCAGCGACAGTAATTGTGAGGCTACCCTGCATTGCGGCGTCAGAGTAGAGCCTGTGGGTTGGTGTGCTGCTGAAACCCATTTTTGAATAGGTCGGAAAAATGGTTACATCCGCACTATGCGAACGCATCTGCACGGTTCCGGCCGCGTCACGCACCACATAGGTGAAATATTCGTCGTGCTGGCGCAGGGTGGCAACCCGCTGTTCGGTGTCGTCGGCATCGCGTCCCAATATCTCAAGCGCTGCGACTGGCAGAATGCGTTGCGCCGTTTCTTCGAGGGCGCTGTCAAAGGCCTTATTCAGTTCCTGGCGCAGAAGCTGTGCTGTCACAATCGTTGTAACAACCCACAACAGGGCCGCGCCGAGCCCGAGCCAGAGCGAAAGTCTCCATTGCAGGCTCTTCGGTTGGATCATTTTGCGTTTCCAAGCCGGTATCCGATGCCGCGAACCGTCTCGATGATCGCATGTCCAAGCTTTTTGCGGAGACGGCTGACATGGACCTCAATTGTATTGCTCTCGACTTCTGAGCCAAAGGCATAGAGCCGATCCTCGAGTTGCGACTTGGTCAATGCAATACCAGGTCGCTGCAGGAAGTTTTCTAGCAGTGCCCATTCGCGACCGGTCAGTTCAACGGGGCGCCCGTCCTGCCTCACGGTCTTGGCGGCCAGATCGATCTGGAGGTCGCCTATTTTGATCAATGGGTTGGGATTGCCGCTGTAACGTCGCGCAACGGCATTCAGTCGTGACGACAGTTCCGCCAGATCGAACGGTTTGATCATGTAATCGTCTGCCCCGGCATCGAGTCCTTCGATCCGGTCGGAAATCTGGTCCAGTGCCGTGAGGATAATGACAGGCGTGACACTGCCTTTGGCGCGAAGATTGCGTAAAAAATTGACACCCAGCCCGTCGGGAAGCATCAGGTCCAACAGCATTAGGTCGTAGACTGCAGAGTTGACATGCTCTATTGCGTCGTCGAGCCGGGTCACCCAATCCACGGAATGGTTGACGGCGATATGGTCGCGAACGGCCTTGCCCAGGATTGTATCGTCTTCGATCAACAGAACCCGCATACAACAGCACCCTTTATTCGATAAGAAGCGGCCCCGTGTCGACCCGATTCAGTCAGATGTGAACATATTCTAACTGAAGCTGTAACCTGTCATTCCTCTGACGTCATACCCTTGCCAGCTTCAGCTGTTCGTCAGAAATAGCTGGCATTATTCTCTTCAAAGCGCATTGATCAGGAACAATGATATGATGGTAAATTACCTTGCTGCAATCTCCCTTTTATTGATTTCAGCAGGAAGCGGCGTGGCGCGAGCCGATGATGACTGCCATGTGTCGATGGACAAGTGGCAATCCAGGGACGCGGTTCAGGCTATGGCTACTTCTCGCGGCTGGACCGTAGCGCGGATCAAAATCGACGACGGCTGTTATGAAGTCCGCGGCTCCGACAAAACCGGAATTGCTTTCAGGGCCAAAGTTGATCCGGCGACGCTTGCTATAGTCAAGATAAAACACAAGGTCGGCGAATCCGACCACGACGATGATCGCCGTCGCAAATCAAGAGATAACTAGGGATAGGTGTCAAGCGCTGCGTCGGCATGCTTTCCAGCCGCTTGCTCGACAAAACTCCCTGCCAAATAAGCACCCGGCGCTCCGCTAATAGAGCGCGTTTAGTCAAGGAAAGACTTGTCATGCCTCGCAGTCCTGATCGTTATTCAAAAAGCATGGTTGTGATTCACTGGTTCACCGCAGCGTTGATCCTCGGAGCATGGTTGACGTCGGTGGGTGGACGCCGTATGGCGGAAAATCCGCCTTTGTTGCATTTTTCTCTAGGGCTTGCCGTGCTCGTGCTTGTTTTCCCACGCATTCTCTTGCGTCTTTCTGGCGCTGCGCCGTCAGCATCTCAGACGCAAGGGATGCTAGCGCTTGCGGCCAAGGCAGGTCATGCAATCCTCTATCTGTTTCTGCTCGCCTTGCCGTTCAGCGGCTGGTATGCCGCCTCGCGGATTGGCGTTCCCATATCATTCTTCGGCCTTTCCGTTCCAGCCATTACGGCCCCAGTGCAAGGCTCCCCCGGATTGATCGCCGACTTCCACGAGAATGCCGGCACCATCATTCTTTATCTGGCCGGTCTTCATGCACTGATGGCGATATGGCACCAGTTCGTTTTGCGCGATGGCACGCTCAAGCGCATGTCGCTGCATTGATAACAGCCCGCATCGTCGGTTCTTAAAACGGTGGACCTGCTGGCAGGTCCAGCGTTTTCGTTATGTCTTTCCTGACAAAGCGCTGAAGCAGAAATTACATCAGTGTCAGGCGGCGTTCAGCTCATCTTGCGAGAGTGGCTGGCATGAACACGGATCCGGTTCAGGTCCGTGCGCCCGTTTCTTTGAAAGAGGTAGTCTGACATGAAAGTACTTCTCGCAGTATTGGCAATGACCACGGCACTTACGCTTCCGGGTATCGCCATGGCGCGACCCGTAACTCTGACCGCGACGCTGAACAGCTATGGCGGGGACGGCGCTTATCTTGCCTATTACGTCACCGATGCTCAGGGCAAATATGCTGGTAGTCTTTGGATGGCTGGTAGCAAATCCAAGTATTACGAACACCTGTCTGGGTGGTATCGCGCAACGGGTGGCAACACGAGCGAAATCAATGGTATCACGGGCGCGAGCGTCGGGACAGGCAAGACGCTTAAAATCACAGTTGATCTGGCCGATGCGTTTTTTGATGCGGGCTACACATTGCACGTCGACGCTGCGGTGGAAGACATGCGCGACAGTCCCAATGAGGTGGTTATCCCGCTGACATCCGGCGGTGTGAAAGCTCCAGTCAAAGGACGCCGTTACATCGCAACAGCCGATTATTCACTATAAACGGTGATTGCTATGTTCCGCGTTATCCATCGTTGGCCGGGACTTCTTGCCGCGTTGTTCCTGATTGTGCTCAGTATCAGCGGTGCAGCACTGTCGATTTTTCCCGCTGTCGAAAGTATTTCGTCTCCACAGGCAGATGTGACACGTACGATCGCCGATCTGGCGGGGCGTGTTCAAGCGGTCTATCCGCAGGTGGAGCAAATCCGGCGGGCGCCGTCTGGCCGGATGACGGCCTATTGGTTCGATAATGGTGCGCCTCAGGCGGCGGTCATCGATCCCGCCACCGGTCAGGCTATCGCTTCTGCCGATCCGAATCCAGTCGAACGCTGGCTGACAGGTCTGCATCGTTCGCTCTTTCTTGATGATAGCGGTCGCATGGTCATGGCTGCGGGCGCTGCCGCCATGATGGTGCTGAGCCTATCCGGGGTGGCGCTTGTCGCACGTCGGGCCGGGGGTTGGCAGCACTGGTTCTCGCGCCTGCGTGGCCCGCTCTCCGGGCGTCTGCATGTCGAGGTCGCCCGACTGGCCGTCGCAGGCCTGCTGCTTTCCTCGGCCACGGCTTTGTGGATGACGGCCTCCACCTTCGATCTGTTGCCTGATAGTGCGGTTTCGCCGGTCATGCAGACTGAGGCAAGCGGCCAGACTGGAGCGCTTCCGGCGACGATGGAACCGCTGCGGCAGATACCGGTTGCGGAAATGCGCAGCCTGTCATTCGCCGATCCATCCAACCCGATGGACATTCTCACCCTTAAGACCGACCGGGGCACCGGCTATATAGATCAGGGCACGGGCGCGCTTCTCGGCTGGAGCGGCCTGACCGGATGGCAACGTCTGTCGGAAACCATTTATATGCTCCATACGGGACGGGGGGCTTCTGTTCTGGCGCTGATCCTTGGCCTGGCGGCTCTTGGTGTACCAGTCATGGCGGGCACGGGCGTTGTTCTCTGGTTCGACGGGCGTCGCGGACGGCCACGTATTCGCGGCAATGTTTCCGCAGGAAAGGCGGAGACGATCATTCTCGTCGGCAGTGAAGGCGGTAGCACATGGGGCTTTGCCGCTACGCTGCATGCGGCGCTGTCCGACGCCGGTCAGGCCGTCCATGCCGCGCCAATGTCGGCTTTCGACCCGGCCCGTTACGGGCAGGCGCGGCGCATCCTCATCCTGGCCGCGACTTATGGCGACGGCGATGCACCCGCTTCGGCCAAGGGGTTTCTCGAAGGACTGTTATCTCAGGAAGCGGATTCGGCAATTCCGCTGGTTGTGCTCGGTTTTGGCGATAGTAGCTTTCCAGCCTATTGTGGATTCGCGCGAGCGGTGACGGAGACGGCGCATGCCGTCGGATGGAGAATGCTCATACCCTTTGACACAGTGGACCGTCAGTCGCCGCAGGCTTTTGCCCGATGGGGGCGGACAC
>NZ_VDGD01000015.1:0-70891 GCF_024701725.1 Ochrobactrum sp. XJ1 | reverse complement strand
AAGGTGGCCCGAAACCCCGAACTTTAGGCAATCTGGCCGCCTTCCTTCGCATTATGGGTTGCTGCGGATAACTCAAGTTATGACGAGGTGAGCATAACTCCAGCCAGCTTTCAAGGTAAGCGGCTGTGTTTTCGCGAGGATCATGGGATACACCCAGGTCAGCGCAAAGGAATGCTGCGGACAGTTCTGCGACCAGCTCTTCGAGCGCATAAGCGTTGGTGCCGAAGCGGCCCGACATATCACGATCAAGGCGATGTTTTGCGCCTGACCAATGACCAATTTCGTGAAGAAGCGATGAGTACAGGTGGACGTCGCTTAAAAAACGCTCCCGGTCGGGCATGAGAATGTCGTCAGGTCCAGGACGATAGCAAGCCTTCGTGCCGCCGTAGTGAATGATAGCTCCGGTCTGGCTAACAAAGGTGTCGACGGTTTCATTGTGCGGCACAGGCACCGTCGGCATCGGTTCGGCCGGGCTGTAATATTCGGTAGGCAGGTGTTCGATCTGCTCTACGTTGAATACCGTGTAGCCTTTGAGATAAGGGATTGAACGGTCGTCATCGGCGTCCTGATCCTTCGGGGTAAAGGTGCCATATTTAACGACAAACGATCCACGTTCGCCCTTCCGGATTTGACCGCCGAGATCCTTCGCCTGACGATAGGTCATCCAGGTGGTGTCCTCGTAGCCGTTCATCTGCGATGCGATCCAGAGCATAAGGACATTGATGCCGCGATAGGCCTCGCCGCTGGATCGGCGTGGGATGATGGAGGTAGGGCGGGTATTTCCGCGCCACGGCCGCACCCAAGGTTTGGTGCCGGCTTCCAGTTGTTCGATGATGAGGTTTGTGATGCGCTGATAGGTGTCGCTGACATGGTTCATAACCGTCTCCATTCGTTGGTTGACGGCAAGAAACGGAGATAGCCGAGACGACCCCACGCACCCTTGGGCCGCAACGGAAGAGGAGGACCGCGAAGCGGTTGCATGGGAGAGTGGCTATCGTAGCTTGTCCGTCAATCAGCCAACGAACGAGACGGCCTAGATGTCAGTCACCGTTTTCGAACGGGACCGGCCTCGGCACGGAAGGGGTGCCGTTTATCGTTCGCGGTCGTCGGAATCCCGCTCGGGCGGCTTGTGCGCCGACAACTCTGCAAGCCGGGATGTGTCCGCGGCGCTTTTCTGCTCTGGCGGCATTCGTTCGACGACGGGATCATCTGCATTTCTGACCTGATCCGGACGCGACAGGCGGGAGAAGTCAGAACGAGCCGTGAATGTGATTTCGGTATCATCATTGGGCAACCGCTCTGGAAGGTCGGCGCGATCAACGGCGACAATCCCGTGGTCGCTAACAAGGCTGACAACACGGATATCGTGACCGAGTACCTGACCTGAAACCTGTTCGCCCGGCCTGACGCTGCGCACGTTGTGCTCGAAAGCATTCTCACCGCGCATTTCCAGATCGACGAATGCAGCTCTTATGGCTTCCTGTCGGTTTGGATCGATCGCGTCTTCAAAGACATGTTTCATAGCTGGACTGGAGGGATCGTTGGTCGTCGCGATCGACGCTTCGATCATGCGCGGCTTGGTAATGACCGTGAAGTCAACCTCATGACCATATTCGCGACCAAGAGATGCTAGCAGCGCCTCCTGCGTCCGTCCGTTTCCTTCTCGAAACGGGTGCACATAATTCAACTCTGCCAACACTTTACCGGCGATCTCGGCGAACCGTTCGACCGACGATCCGCGCAAAATTTCGGGATTCCGGATCGGCCTAAAGGCTTCATCCAAGCCCATCTCGATACGCGAACCGTGCAGGAACGAGGTTCCGCCTTTCGACAGATTGCCAATCGGCTCCACTCTCTGGCCGTCAACTACCGGGCTTTCTTCCCGGGTATGACCGGCCCATTCATAAATATCTTGGAAAATATGACCATGAATGGCCTTCAGATGTTGCGCGTCGAAAGCGCCTTTCGGGCCGTCTCCTTCGCCAATCTCAACCATCCGGAATGCTGTCGCGCGATATTCTTCGACGCGCAGTTCCTTATGAGACCGGATTCCGAGTTTGTTGCGCAGCACGTCCCTGCGATCAGGATCGTCCGATATATTCGGATAGGTATAGGAGCCTTTGGGTTCCGTTTCAGCCATGACGAAGATCAACAAAAAGCCGCCAGCCCAAGGCAGGCGGTCTCATGTCCCAAAATGTTGAAGGGGAATTACTGAGGTTTGCGAACAACGCGCGCTTTGTATTCGTCGCGCGTGATCTCGCCGGCAACATAGGCCGCGGTTGCCGCCTCCAACAATGGATCGTGGACATAGCCCTGTCGCATATTTGCGGCGCGCGCCTGATCCGTAGCCTTTTTGCGCTTGGCAACAGCTTCCGGAGATCGATCCGGACGGGGGGCATGAAAGTTCATCTTCAAAACTCCTGTTGTTGTCTACACTAGCATCAAAAGCGTTGAAAATCCAGAAAACAAAGGGATTCTACGGCACTACTGTGAATTGCGCCCGGCATTTGACCGGGCGCTGTTGGGCTATCAATTGCGCGGTTCCCATTCGAGAACGGCCTGAAGGCTTGGGTCGTCCTGTCCGCCGAAGCGGCCCAGATTGGCGTTGTAGTTCAGGCGACGGATCGAGAGATTGCGCTTAAAACCTTCGCCATCGGCCTTTGCCTTTTTCCAGATGCCGCCAACCTCGATATTAAAGCCACGCGGTGACTTGGCGAAAACGCGATGCGTAGGAGCGTCCGGGTTTTCCGAGTTGAAGGGCACGACCTCGATGTCGATATCGTCGGTCAGGGTCGAGATGCGGCCTTTGCCGGATGCAGTGTCGAGGTCTTCGCTGTCGAACTGGATGAAATTGGTGATTTCGTTGGCCATGGTATTCACTCCTCTGTGTGGTTGCGATGATCGTTCACTGGCACGGCGGTAAGCGGTGTTGCACCCTTGGGCCGGAGCGCAGCGGAGGAAGCCGAGGGCCGAAAAATTTGTCGCGCGAGGAGCCGCAGGCGGGGAAATTTTTCAGGCTTCCGGCTTTGCAGCAATCGCGTCGACGTGCGAACGAGCGTCAAATGCAACCGATTTAGAGGTGTGGTCTATGCGCCAATATGGCAACTCGTCTCGTCGGCGTAGACCATTGATACGGTACTGATAATGCAAACGCATGATAGCCGGATTCAACGCATTTTCAACGGTTTCCGTGTGCTCATGACAAATATGGATAACCGGAACGGTTCTCTGCACTGATTATTCTGGAATACCAACTTTGCTATGTTCGGTGGGCGTTTTCTGAAGGCATGGGCCGGACGATAAGTGCGGGCTCTCTCCATCCGCCGCCCAAGCTCCAAGCAACCGTTCACGTGCTTCGTTCTCGGCATACCCGTATTCGGCAATGTCAATGCCGTGATTTCGCGGCAAGTAGAGCGACATCGCTTCAGCCCGACCCACGTGCACGATTGCAAGGCCGATATCCGTAGTCACGAGAAAGCACTGACCGACAGAGCGGTTATAGCGATCGATGTCAACGATCCGGCAGGACACATGCTTCCCGTCGATCATTTTGCGGAGGTAGCTGCGCGCAACCAGGCCGCATGGCCATGTCTTGCTGTTCAAAAGGCCGCTCTGCTCCTTTTCGCAAGCGTCGATTGCGGCAATCCGGACACGCTGTTGTCGTATGCTGATCGTATCGCCATCGATGACGCGGGCCGTTCCTGCCACGGAACCTGGCCATTGGTCTGCGACGGCAAGACCGACAGTCAGCGGCAGGGCCACCGCGAGGCGAAAATGTAGCGAAAGATCAATGTATTCCCTCCATTCCATGTCTGGCAGCAAGCCCGAAAACCGAGCGGGCAAGATGTAGTTCGCCGACCGCGGCGCGCTCTGTCATGGCGCGCAAATAGCCGCCCGGCGACTTCACTTTTTGCTCATCGAACTTCTGCAGCGTGATTGCGATGGCAATCGCGGCGGCTTGTTCCCCCATCTGATCGACCGCGCGGCGGCGTGCGTCTTCGGAAATGCCGGCCATGCGGCAAATTGGCGGGGCGAGCCGAGCCAATTCAGCCCAGGTGCGGGGGCGCGACATTCCATAGGTGGTCAGCGCCGGTATTGCCCGTAACAGATCCTGCAGGCCCACTAACGCTTGTGGCGGGTGTTGCGGTTGATTTAATATACTCGAATTGTGCCCCAGGCTTTTTTCGAAAGCCCTCTTACCGGCGAAGCCGGTGTTTGGGTAATTGAGTTGTTCGGCGTTAGCCGAATGCATTTCACCTCTACTATTTTCAAGGGAATAAGGGTTTGTAATCTGTTTGTGCGTGTCGTTTTCGGCATACGGGCATGTCGAATCTTCGTATCTATCCGAAAACTGGTCACGGCGAGGCAGCTGCATCGCCCGCTCGACGATCCATTCAATCAAGCCTGTTGCGCGACGGAGAACGGCGCTTGATGCCTTGCTCGCGATGCCTACTGCATCGAGAACACGCGCAAAACGCTTCTCGATCAACGCGCGCAGCCGCGCGGGCAGGTCCTCGATAGACGCGAGCGCGTAACGCAGATTGCGAACGGCGCCGCGATAGCGACGCAGGTTCGCATTAAATGACTTCTTTTCCGCCTTTGCCTTCCGGACCATCCCATCGAATTCCGGGAAGCGAGCTATAAGAACACGCAGATCGATGCCGCAAGCGTCGGCAATACTACCGTTCCCATTACGGACCGGATAGCGCTTATAGTTGCCGCTGTCCTGCATGGTTACTAAACCGGCATCGAATAGCCGTGACAAGATGCGGCTCACACGTCCCTCGGATCGTCCGATCTCGAAGGCAAGCGTCGCATTGGATTTGAACACGATCGGTCGGCCGCCTTTGTCATAGCTCTCGGATGGAGCCGTATTGATCAGGGCCACAAGCAAGTGCGCCTCGGTGCCATTGATGAGGCCAAGGCAAGGGAGTGACTGCGCAAGACCGATCAGTTGGCCGCGTGTTACCGTTCCGATCTTTGCGGACTGAGCCAGCCGCCGAAACTCGGTTCGTTGTGATGTCTGTTTGCGGCCGACCCGCCGCACAGGCTGTTGGGCTTCTCCCATACTCCTCGTCTCCTCTTAGGGACCAGGCAAAGCTTTCCCGTTCGCCGAAAAGCGTTTTGTATTGACTTTGGAAGTTGGGAGTGCGACTTTATTTTTACGAAATATTTGAAATTTGCACCCCGCTTCCGGATTTTTTCGGGAGCGGTTTTTCTTTTTTACCCGGTCACATTCTCCTCAAAGTTTGGTATTCGACAGCAAGGAATGTTACCGATTTGGTTCATTACGACAACCCATAAACACACGTTCTGCCTGAAAAGTGCGCCTTAGAGGCCATTATTTTTAGATCTGAGGACTGTAATTTCCCTGATAAGTCATCCCCCCGGTATTTCCGTATTACCTTTTCGGTAACATAAATCGAACTTACCCGTTTTATTAATCGAAGCCATTTCGCCTCTCTTAATGGGCCTCCGGCATCCCTACAGCGCGATATGAGAGCGCGGGTGCCTCCGGCCGGCGGCGTTCGCTACGCTCTCACCGCATTTGGTGCACTAAAATTGTTTGAAGATCCCAAACTGATTAACCCGAGAACAGGATTCTACTGAAGGGTCTTCGATGTTTTCGGATAAGCGACGGGTTGGAATCTGGATTCAAGGCGATTATATTTTCGGCGTTCAAAGCGGATGGAGACGTGACCAGATTGCGTTGAACGGCCCCGGTGTCTTTGGGAAGAACACCGGGGTTTAATTCCTTCGGTCAGCTCCGCGTTTGGCGCGAAAAAACGATTGAGCGCTTGAAAGTCAGCTGAAGCCACCAAAAAGCGTCAGCCCTTTTCGAAAGACGGTCGCCCATGGCAATGTAGAGAGCGTTCATGCGTTTTCAGCCGCTACCGCGCAGTTAAATTTTGTATGCACAGCTTTCAATCAGAGTCTTGTTTACATTTTTATGCGCAGTATCGACTTATGAACGACAATTATCCTTCCTCAATGATCGATTGGACTGGCAAATCAACTTTCAAACGCCGACAACACGCCCGGTTGCTGGTGGCGGTGATTGTCATGTTGATAGCTTTCGTCGGGGTCACAACGCTCGCGTACAACCTCCTCGCATCAGGTACATCCGACCGCGCCATCCTTCTAGAAGACGCGTCGTCGAATGAAATGTTTGACTGATCCTAAAAAGGCCACTTCGCTTAACCTGTTACAGGACACTGAATGATATGCCGCCCTGCCGATCAGTATCTTCTACATCCAGAGATAAGAGATCATGAGCATCGGAAGGTTTCAGTTCCACTTTCTGGGCATCCATTGCCACAGCAATAGCCTGCTTATTCCCCCAGAGTTTTCCCCGCCTAGTCGTATCCGGACTGTCCGAAGGCTCCGCAATACTAAATTCAATCTGGCCAGCATCAACGCCGTCACAAATCAAACTGCCTGACCCATTCAGGAATATAACACTCAAGTCTGCGGCTCCTCACAAGAACTCATACTGGTCATATGGCCAGCGGCGACTTGGTTCAATGATCAATCGATCGGGTCGCCGCGATACGAGGCGGTTGCGCGTCCCCTGCGCATTCAATAGTCTTCCTCGGCAAAGCAAACATCGCTCCAATTAAGAGGATCCATATGGCAACGGGCACGGTAAAATTTTTCAATTCTGACAAAGGTTTCGGTTTCATCACGCCAGAAAGTGGCGGCAGTGATGTTTTTGTGCATGTCACCGGCAAAGCCAAGGCAGAGAACGTTCGACCGATCTGAATCGGCATCCCGCGGACTTGTCGCCAGGTCCATCGCTGCAATCTGGCGGCGATGGTCTTCGTACGGACGGCCTACGCACATAATCCGATCATCCGCCAAACCGCTTACGGTTATGAAAGCCCTCGCCTAACGGTTCGAACGTCGGAAAAGGGAAAACCAGTGCGACAAGCAAATCAACGCCAGACCAGTTATGAGAATGACGCCGAGCGCGAAAAATCCACTTAGGGCCCAAAATATGATGGGGTTATCGCTCATATAGAGGTCCGGCCCTCGTCTGTTGACGATCCTCCCGTTTTGTATGACGCCAACGAGACCCTGTGCACCAGCCCAGACCAGCCAACAAAGCAATCCCGCGACAAGGCCCGAACCCAGAATTTGGCTTATTCGCGATATTCGTTTCCAAATCATGGCTGCGCCTTAAGAAACGGGTCAACGCAGTCTCATATTGAGACGAGATGCCCACTTGCCTTCATTCCTGAAAACAGGAGCTGGCGGATTGAAAAGGTCCCTCCCCTCGCCTTCTGTGTCAGAGATCGTAGATATCCGCCAGGCGAATTGATGGTCGATAGTTTCTGCAGGATCCAGGCAATAGCGGTAGAGGTGATTTCCGGTCCCATGAAACGGATCGCTTCCTGATAGGCTGATTGACTGATGCCGAGAAAGCCGGAGACGATACGTGAGGCGTTGAGAAGCTCACGCCATGTGCCAATTCCGTTCGCACCATACTCGCGAATATCTGGACAGGATCGAAGCACCTGGTCGAGAGAAATGGAAGGCGTTAACTCATCAGAAGTTTCTTCCGGCATCACAGTAACTGGTGTTTTCGCGGAAGGCGCGTTCAAATCAATCTTTTTGCTATTTTGAGATTCAAATAGTGATTCTGGCAGGGATTCAATATGCTGCCGCTCAAATTGAGCGCCGCTGCCGCTCATTTCCGGAACAATCTCTATTGTTTTCAGAGCGATAGCCAATTCACCACAAATGGCTTCAAAATTGACCCTGATCGCGGACAGTTCATCAACAGATGCGCGGCGAGGAATAGCGTCGACAATGGCGCGGAAGCGAACGAACAACGCTTCGAGACGTTCACCAAGCTCACCTGTTTCTTCGGCCATACCCGCAAAAGCTGCCGCCATATCTCGGCGCATGACCGACACTTCGTCGCGAAGACGCTTCAGTGCTTTCTGATCGGCGAGGATCTTATCCGCGATAACAGCAATTTCAGAGGAGCGATCGAGTAAGGGCGCAAAGGAAAAGCCGAAAGCAAGCTCGACGCCGCCTTCCCTATCCTTATGAGCATAGCGTTTGCGGGTCGGGCTATCTTTGCGCGCAATGATCCCGGCTTCAATCAGGGAGGCCAGATGTCGGCGCAGTGTAGACTCCGGCATGCCATGGGCGCGCAACGAAAGCTGTCGATTGGATGGGAAAACGACGAGACCGCTTTTCTCATGCAATTCATCATCAGGCAGAAATGACAGAAGCGAGCTCAGCACGGCAAGACAACGATCGTTCAGACCGAATTCAGCCTTAGCGACGCAAAGCTGTTTGTAGAGCGCCCATCTGTTTACGCCCCTCCCCTGCATCGGCTTCTCTTGCCGATCAGAATTCTGGGCAAACGCCTCCATTCGCCCACGAAATGCAGGCGTGTTAGTCTTCAGAGTTTGCATTCCCTCTCACCTTTCAAAAGGCAAAAGAAATCCACCCGCCAAAAAGACGCTTACGACTCTTGACACTGATTCATGGAAATGCGATTCTCTGATTACCACATCCGAGAGAGGCTTCCACGACGGCGACGTTTTGGGGGTCTTTTTCTTTTGGTCGTTATCCTTCTTTTTCGTCTATCAGATACTGCGCATGCAGCTCAGGCATTCGTTCCGCAAGAAAGTCAACGAACCCTTGAGGAACATTTTTTTGAAAACTTAGCCGTGAACCGGCCTTAGACCGAGCAATCGTTGCCAGCAGTTCGCCGTTTGCTCGGATTTCACGCTGTACTTTAGATTCCTGTGTTGCTTGCTTCATATCGGGTTGTTTCAAAGCGGCGACAGCGGCTTGAAAACGATCCGACGGCGAGCTTGTCAACGCCTGCTGAACTAGAAGCTGGGCATTGGATCGTGCGTTCCACAGTTCGCAAAACTCGAGCCAACGTCTGCGTCCTGTGTCAGGCGCCCTTCCGATTAGTAGCAATGTAGACTTCGGAACAGTAGTCGTGATGCGTAGCATCTCAGACAGATGTGACTTTGTCGTTGATAACGAGGCGCAAATGACATCACGCCGAAAACCTGCTGCTTCCTGTTCATGCGCAAAAAGACATTTTTCCAAAAAGCTAAGGTCTTCTCGATTAGTGTTCTCTTCACCCTGAAAGACTATTGCCTGTTCGTCAGTAAGTTCCTTGATAACGGCCCGGAAGGGCAATCCCAATTGCTTTGCTGCATTCCAGCGACGGCGGCCAAACACGATCTGATAATGGTGTGTTCCATCGTCCAACGGACGGACGAGACCAGGAACGATTTGTCCCCGTTCTCGCATTGACTCAACGATCTCTGCTGTTGCTGACTCTTCATAAGAGCCATCAAAGCGATCTTGAATTGGCGACGGAGCAATATCATTAACGTCAATGTCAATGATGCGATCGCCGTCCTTCAGAATTTTCGCGAACGTCTCCTCGCGTTCGTGAAGTTGGCGAAGCCCTGCCGCCACTTTTCGAAGATGAGGCGATGGCGAAGCTGCTGGCGTCATGTCGCCAGTTTGCTCTTGCGGCTTCATAAGGTTTGCGAAGATGGATCGGGAATCTTTCCGGCTCATTCTCTGCCCCATGCTGTCCAAAGCAGCTTTTCGATTTCATCGTTCACAGCGTTGAGTGACTCCATCGCCCTGTCATACGTTTTGGGCGCTGAAAAACGTGATCGCTGCACTTCATACAGGCTTTGCTTCCACGTGAGTGCATCTGCTACCGCTGTCGATTTCATAACCATATTCAGCAAGAGGTCCTCGCCGAAGACCTGTCTCATAAGAGCGGTCATATTAGCCTGCGGGTGATCGTTTGCTTCAAATTTGGTTATGATGAACTTTGCAAAATCCCAATCAACTTCGGCTCCGGCATCATTCAACACCTGCATATACGACGCTGCGAGCTCGAGAAACTTTCCAGTAGCGTCAACATCGAGCATATGAGCGGGTACAGGAATTATCACACCGGTAGCGGCCGTAAGCGACGCAAGCGTCAAGAAGTTTAGGGATGGCGCTGAATCCATCAGGATAACGTCGTAGTCGTCTGAGACCTGATCCAACGCTTGCGATACACGAAGGAGGAAGTTGGTGCCGCTTTTGCGCATCTGAAGCGCTACTGCAGTTTCAAACTCTGTCAGTTCCAATCCCGCGCAAATTACATCCAGTCCCGGAATATGAGTCTGATGGATCAATTCTTTAGTGGGCCGGGGATTCTCAAACTGGATCGCTGCGTACAGAGTATCATCAACCCGTGGATCAAAATTGGGAAGCGTACCGTGTAAGCTGGTCAATGAGGCTTGCGGGTCAAGGTCCACAGCGAGAACGCGATAGCCCTTCAACGCGAGATAATGCGCTAAATGAATCGTCGTCGACGTCTTGCTCGACCCGCCCTTAAAATTCGTAACTGCAATTACATGGCAAGCTTCGTCTCCGGTGCGTCGTGGGTTCATCCATTTCTTACGTCCCTTCGACGCAAGCATCATTCTGAGTTCAAGGACTTGTTCCAACGTATAAAGGCGGCGCCCATTGGATGTTACCTCTGGCGTCGGACCTATATCTTTTTGAACGACTTGGCGGATATATGCTTCCGAGACATCGAGCAATGCTGCGACTTCCGTCGACGAAAATTTACGCATTTCTCGACGGGCATCTGGCGGATATTGAGCGATTGAAAGATTCTGTAGAGCGCTTTCGAGCTTGCCCGAAAAATCCTGCATAAACTGAAGACTGCTCAGGTGGCGATTCACGATTTTATCCTCATTGAATTGGAGCATATTAGACGCCACTAGAGTTAACGAATGGTAAAACCAAATGTAGTTTCGCAAAAATACAAAAGTGCGAACTTTTTGCGCAACTTCAAGCTAGTCCGATTCGGGCGCTGAGAAAAGAGGAAGTTCCCCGCGGGGAACTTTTGAAAATTTTGTATTTTGGAGTCTGAGGAGGCGCGGTAACGACCCACGGCTTCATCTTATATATTGCATAAGTGCTTTATAGTTCCCCGCGGGGAACTTTATTCCTCGAGTGGTGCGCCCCTCCCCTCTTGCAGTCTCCAGGATGCAGGGCATAAAGATGTGAGACTACGTAAAAAGATCCGTGTTAGCTTAATACATATCGTTGTACGGCTCTTTGGTCTCTCCAATTATTCGGGCAAGCTCGGAAAACGTGCTGGATCGCGGAGTTGTTTCCTTGTTTGCGGCCTCGAGAATTCGGATAGGAAAGCAGACGGCATCACGGCTCGAAGGATTGAGATCCTCGACAAAACGTTCGTCGCTTCGCGCTATCGCTTTGGCCTTCTTAAGTGCTCCGTTTAGCTCTATTCGCGTGAGAACGCCTTTTTCAACCAAGGCATGATTGACGGCCATAATTGCCATGCAAAGTCCTTAGATCTGCAGATTGGCTACGTTCATTTTCACCCCCTGTGGCTGGAGGAGAATAACGCTGCGCTGCTGTCTTTTGATCCACGGGTGGTCGTTTTGACGGATAGTCAATAACTAAGGACACACTTTCTTGGTCTTGTTGACGTTGGGGCTGCCCGCGCCCGGGATATCCAAAATATCCCAGTGATCGCTACACACAACGAGGATGCTGTGTGCGAAGGCGACGCCCACTTGATCGAGGATAATATCCTAGGTAACGCTGTACGATATTGCTTTATTGGGGGGCAAATTGAAACCTTGGAACGTGATTCAATATGTTCGGCGTTTGTTGTGCGAGCCACCGAAGCCGGCGTCGAAAGCCAAATTCGTTGATCTTGCGCCGAGCGCAAACGCAGACAACGCGGAAATCTATTTCGAAGCGCTAAATTACGCTACAACCAACGACAACGTTCTTAACATTGCTATCACTGGACCTTATGGATCAGGTAAGAGCAGCGTCATTAAGTCTTATCTTGTTAGGTATCCAGGGAAGCCGCTGCAACTCTCACTGGCCTCTTTCCTTCCAGAAGGTGATACAGCAGGGGTGCGCGTAACGAAACAAGAGATCGAACGGAGCATACTCCAGCAGATACTTTATGGCGTTGAGGCCGATAAATTGCCTTTCTCCCGCTTCAAGCGAATACAAACGCCGAAGCAGTTCTCAATTCTATGGTCATTGCTGATTACGGCAGCCTTCGCTTGCGGTTGGTATATCTTTGGAAAACAGACCGAGATTTTGTCGGGGTCATTTTTTGTTCCGTGGGAATTATCGAAATGGTTCCGCTACGTTTGTATCGCTGTAGTAGCTGCGTTCTGCTGGAAAGCCATCCACAGTATTTACACGACCAGCTTTGGTCTCTCACTGAAAGGCATCTCACTAAAAGATGTGCAGATTGCACCTGCTGCTGCTAACGAGGAGTCTATACTCAATAGGCATCTTGACGAGATTTTATACTTCTTTCAGTCCACGGACTACGACTTGGTCATAATCGAAGATCTTGATCGATTTGATAACCCGGACATATTCGTCACTCTTCGGGAGATCAATGGATTAATCAATGCCAACGAAGGAATTAAACGCCCAGTACGATTTCTATACGCCCTAAGAGATGATATTTTTGGCAACACAGACCGGACGAAATTCTTTGAATTTATCGTACCCGTTATTCCGATTATCAATCATTCGAACTCTATCGACAAGGTCTGGGAGCAGGGGACGCGCGTTGAACTCGACACAAGACTAAACAAGCAGTTCGTACGAGAAGTTTCACGTTATCTGACGGATCTGCGACTCATCCGTAATATTTTCAACGAATATGTCGTTTATTCAGACAATCTAAAGGCTGATAGTGAGGGGCTCCTCGATCCGAATAAACTCTTGGCGGTGTTAATTTATAAGAATGTCATCCCAAAGGACTTCGCGGAGTTGCATCGACAAGAAGGTGTGCTTTCGCAGATTTTGGGCCGTTATGATCAATATATTTCCAAGATAGAGACAGAAATCCGCGCTCAACGAACTCAAATTGAAAGCAATCTGGTGAGAGGAGACGCGCAGCTTTTGCGTGATCAAACGGAACTTCGCAGGGTATACGCCATGGCACTGCTTGAGCAGCTACCGGCAAACGTCTCGTCTTTGTTCATTGGAGACGGGCAGATACCTTTGGGGCAACTTCCAGAGAGCACTCTATTGGAAGTGGCGCTTACTCAAAATTCAATAAAATACCGCGATCACAACGGTTACAACCGAGAAGCAACGATTAATCCTGTGGAGTCCGCAGTAGATCCAACAAGAAGTTTTTCCGATAGAAAAGCAGAGATTGGTCTTAAGGCGGCGGAATTTAAGGAAACCTCGGCGAAGCGTTTGCGAGAGTTAAAGGCAGAGCTCGCACGTCTTCGTACCCGTCGGTTCAATGAAGTTGTCCGGGAAAGCGCCGAGTTGATTGAACAAATTTTCGCGGAGGTCGGCGAAAACCGGGAATTGCTTAAATACCTAATTCTTGAGGGATATCTTGATGATACATATTACCAATACATATCACTCTTTCATAAGGGACGTTTATCCCCAAATGACAATCGTTTTCTCATTCAGATCCGCGGCTACAATACCCCTTCCCCGGATTTCCAATTAGACAATATTGCCGAAGTGGTCGCTTCCATGAGGGACGAAGATTTCGGTCATCACTATGTGCTTAATCGGTATATTGTCGACCACTTACTCTCGGAATTTGTTGGCAATAGACAGCGCATTTCCAGTGCGATGAGTTTCATAGGGGGGCACTTTTCTGATTGTAGTGAATTCTTCCGCAGTTACTATGCGAAAGGCAAACAGGTCGAAAAGTTCATACAATCATTGTCCGTACAGCTCCCGAGCTTTGCTGCCGTCGCTTTAACCGAGACAGACGGCGTATCTCATGCAGCTCGTATCTTAGCTTATATGCCGGATGACATCCTGATGAAACCGGTAAACTCGGCCAAGCTACAGTCGTTTCTATCCGATCGGACGAGCCAAGTTCTCATGGAAGGGATCGACTTTGATTACGATCGGTTGCGCTCCTTGTGTGTTGAGATTGATGACATCAGTGATCTCGAGGATTTCCCAGCCGCTTTGGCATTTGTTGCGGAAAATGGTCTCTATCGCATTTCCCTTATCAATATTCGATACATCGTTGCTCACATTCTCAACTGGCAGAAAATTGAGGATTTGGAAAAGCGGCACTTCTCGACCCTGAAGGAAATAAACGACCTGGAATTGCTTAAACGCATATATGCTGATTTTCAGGTTTACGTAAGGGATGTTCTTCTCAAGCAGGAGGGGAATACAGACGAGGACGTGGTGGCTCTGTTAGAAGTGCTAAACCGTGATGATGTTGAGTTCGAGTTGCGCGAAGCTTTTCTGAAAAAGCAGACGGTTATTCTTTCGGGCTTCGATGGACTTCCCTCCGCTTTCCATCGAACGGTCTTGGAAGAGAAGCAAATTGAGTTCTCGTGGGAAAATTGTTTTGGCTTCATGAAAAGCGACGCATACGATCAAGGCCTGCTTACAGCCTATCTACGGGATAAAGAAACCGCTACTACGCTATCGTTACTGCCGATACCAAGCGACGACACATTTGTCGATCTACGCAGGTTTATAGTTGGAAATAACGCTCTAGATTTGCAAACCTATCAAACGTATGTCCGTCAGCTCCCGAAGCATTTCAACTATATTCCAGAGGTAGATGCGGATAAAATCAAGATCCTGATATCGGAGCACAAAATCAGCTTTACACCGGAAATCTTCGGAGATCTGCCAGATGCAAACCTAAAAATTTTGTACGTAGCGTCTAATTTTGCTACCTATCTGGCAAAAAAAGATAAATACATAATCGATGATGAATTCCGTAGCAAGCTCTTGCAGACCGGAATTAGTGACATCCAAAAGCTGCAATTAATCAATGACATGGAACCATCATATGTCGCTGGGACTCCTTCAGTGGCAGCAGCCGTTGGTCCCATCCTCGACAAATCTGCGATTGAACTGAGTATGTACGGGTCGGATTTCGTTAAAGCAGTAATCCAGAACTCGCACGATGAAAGAATTCAGATATCACTTTTCAACAAGCTGCACATTGCTTTGTCGGCTTCCGAAGTCCGCGAGGTCCTTCGTGGTTTATCTGGGCCGTTCCAAGATATCGCGACATTCGGCAGATCGCCCAAACTCGAGAATACCGATGTCAACCGGCAACTAGCTTCTTGGCTTAAGCAGCGCAAAATAATTTCGTCATTCAGCAGCACGCTTCTTGGTGAAATCAGAATTCATACGTTCAAAAAGCAAGCATGAGCCTACAAATTGACAATGCGGGAAATGCTTATGTCGTTCTCGGAGGGGAGCCCAAGGTGGGGCTGCCGCAATGGTGTAGTCTTTGGTCATCCGCAAATGTAGTGCGCCAGAAGCTTTCGGTACAAGCTGGCTTTCGCGGGCTGAGTAGGAAATTGATCGAAGAGACTTGCCATGCAAACTTTTTTAGGGATGCACGACTCGTCGTCCATCCGGATTGTTCCAGTAGATTTCATCGTTTAAAAAGAGACGAGCTATGATCAACGCCTCCGAAACTTCGAAAACAGTCGTAGTTTTCAACTGCTGGCAAAGCGATCTTAGCGCCGACACACACCGCAATGCCATCCGCGAAGCCCTTCGCAAAGCCGCAAAAGCAATTCAGAATAAGTCGCCAGAGATGAAGATCGTGATTGATGAAGCTCTACGTTGCAGCAGTGGGGCGCCCAACATTGCTGTTAACGTCAGGGAAAAGATAGAGAAAGCCGATATCGTAGTCGCAGATATCACCACGATTACACCCACTGAAGCCGAGCGCCCCTGTCCGAATCCGAACGTTACATTTGAACTGGGCTTGGGGGTCGCGGCCGTAGGCTGGGCCAGAACAGTGATGCTCTTTAACGGATCTCCGCAGAAGGGAGAAGTGCCATTCGACTTCGCACAGCATCGCGTTTCGAATTATAGCATGACGAATAAGTCGGATCAGGTAGGGCGCACTGCATTGGAGAAACTCGTCGAGAAAGCGCTACGCGATATCATCGAGCAAGATCCAAAACGTCCAGCACAAGAACGAGGGCTTTCGCGCCATGAGATTGAACATCAACGCGACGTCCAAATGGTTCGATGGCTCATGGAGCATCTGTATGTTCCGGCAGTGTCACAGACGGTCTCAATGCTTCCTAAGCATATCTTACACCGGAATCTGTGGTTCTACGAACACTTCCGCGGTGTAGCAACCAGCACCTCATTCCACCTTTATGATGACCGCCTCTCCGAAGCGGTCGAATCTTTGCTGAATGCTTGGGGACGAGCCTTCTCGGAAGATCAAGCCTATACTGAAATGGCTGGTAATGAAGGATACGTGTTCAGTAGTCGAATGTCGGGCGGAAATGGATCTGTCGGGACCGCACGTTGGGATCGAATAGAAGCGGCGAGATGCGATATGCGCTTAGCCCTCGACCTAATACTGAAGCGCGTCCGGAACGACTATCTCGAGATTGATATCGATGAAACCGACAAAATTGCCTGGGCGCGGTATCAGATTGAGATGGCGGAGATCTACAGCTAGGGGTCCAAGTAGTCATTTGCGACATGCTTTACGGTCGCAATCGGGTCGGAAAAATCATGTGGGCTGCGCTTCGCGGCAGCAACATTCTCGACAACCAGCGAAATCGGACGAACCCTCTTGAACCTCAAAGCAGCCGCGACGCGCGTCCACTGCGCCGCTTGGCATTGTTGTAATAATCGGATGCTTGCTGCACCGAGCGATGACGCGATTGTTCCATGGCTTCCGGCAACGGAATGCCACGATTGGCCGCTTCGGTGAGATAGCCAGAGCGCAGGCCGTGGGCGGAGAATTCTGTGGCATCAAGGCCCGCCATTTGCGCGCGCTGCTTGACGATCCGGTTGATGGCGCTCGGTTCCAATGCCCGCACCGACACATTGCCCCAGCGATCGACTTTTCGAAACACGCTGCCCTTGTCGATCCTTGCTGCTTCCAGCCAGCGGGTCAGGGCTTCGACGGGTCGACCGGTCAGATAGACAGTTTCATCGTGATCGGCACCACTGGTTTTGGTGCGACCGAGATGAATGCCGAGTGAGGGTAGGGGAGAACCGTCCTCATCGGTGACGGGCGTCTGTTTGACGAGCTGTTCTATACGCAAACCGGCGATTTCACTGCGACGACGGCCACCCGAGGCAAAGGCCACCATCAGAATGGCTCGATCGCGGATCGCTGTCAGATTTTCGCCGGAACAGGTTGCCAAGAGTTTGCCCAGAATATCGACGGTAATCGCATTAGCACTCTTGCGCCTGCGCGGACGGTTCAGGGCGCGCACCGCAAGGCGGATGGCGGATTTGACGGCGGGTGAAGAAAACGACCCTTCCAGCCCCCGCCAGCGGGTCAGCGTTGACCAGTTGGCCAGACGCCGGCGCACCGTTGCTGGTGCATGCGGTCCCGTCACGCGCAGAAAGCCTCGTTGGCGCAATTCCCCTTCCACGTCGGTTGGCATGCCATGATCAGGTTCGATCTCACGTTGCTGCGACCGCCATAAGTGATGGGCGACGAATTTCAGGAGCAGGGCTTCCGGCGCCGGGAAGGGCAGGGGATTGCCGGTGGCAGCCATCGACCAGGCTTCGAGATAGGCCAGATCTGAGGTCAAGGCGCGCAGCGTGTTTTCGCCCATGCCTTCATTGACCAGATGGCGCAGCGTCTCGACATCCTGATCGGTCAGAACCTCGGCCAGCATGTCGCGGCGGTTCATCGGCAAAACGGCGGCAATCGTATCGAGTGTTTCGGCGCGGCGTTCGACGGCGAAGAAGGGCGATGTGGTCACAGATCAAAACTCCCTAATGGGCTTGAAAGCGGGCTTTCTGCGGCGCGGCGTTGCTCCAATTTTTACAGATTTGCGGTCTGAAATCAATAAGCTTCGATAACGTATACTTATCGGAGGTTAATTGCCCGTATGGTTAACGTCACGGTAACGAAATCAATAGGTCAGTTCTATTTCTTTATGGGATTTTGATGTATTTTTATCAGTAACTTAAAAAATCAACGCCGAGGAAATGGAACGATCGTTCTGTCTTCAAAAACGGTTGATTCAGGAAGACGGAGCCCAGATACTTTGGAAAACATTTCTTCTTCCAGTCCCGCTTCTGATACTAGTCGGCGAACAGATCCCGGATATGCCTTTTCCAGTTCTGCCATTGCGGACTGAAGAAGTTCGGGCTCCTCGGAAACGATCTCGTTATCATATCGTTCCGCTTTCTTTTGACCGGTCTTGCTCAGGTGTATGTAACCAGTCCTGTACTGATCTGCAGAAATCATGCCGAGATCATAGGCCCGACGGATGATCGCGGCAGCAGAGATTTTCCAACGCATTTTCATCTCGTAAATCCGGCCCCAATTGAGAGCCCGCCCACGTGGAAATTCATGAATGAAGGACGACCTTGGCAGCAGAAATGCACTGGCAAACCGGTTCGCTTCATTCTCAGTGGCTTTATCTCCGGTCTCAATGCCCCGATGCATAACGAGATGGCCGCATTCGTGCGCCAGATCGAACCTTAAACGCACCGCAGCGGGTTTGGCTTCACTTCTGATAATCATGGGTCGTGAGCGATCAATGGAAAGCGCATCAACCCGCTCCGATACACCGCCGAAAAAACTGACAACAGCGCCCGCGTTCTCAACAACGCGTATCATGTTGGATATCGGACCTGACCCGAGTTTCCAACGACGACGCGCCTCCTCGGCGGCTTCTTCTATATCGAGCGAGCTTTTGATCGGAATATCAGGAAAAGATACGGGCGGAAGTTCGAGTTCTCGATCCAGACTGTTGATGAATCTGCTGAGAAGTGTGCCGCGCGCCAGCACCTGGCTGACGACAGACATTGGAGTGGTTCTCTGTTTGCGAAAATGACACTGCTCCGGGCGTACGCTGTCTTTCGTTATCATCCCAAAAAACTGCAGTGTAACGCCGACTGCTGCTGCTAACGCTTCCACCATCTGTTCGGTAGGCAGCTTCGTTCCTTGCTCCAACTGATTGAGATATTGCCTGGTTGCACTGACCCGTTCTCCCAACTCATCAAGAGTGAAGCCGTGCGCGAGGCGGGCGAGCCGCAGCTGCTCGCCTTCAAAGTTTTCGTTTGCGGGCATGATTTAGCTCGGAATAAAAGCGGCGCTGTCAGTCATCTGCGCCGCCATCTTTTTCAATACGATCAGAGCGCAGTCCAACGCGCGGAGCTCCCAGCTCAACGCTTTCAGAAGCTTCCCGACCCACCGTACCAGAGAATCCGAGAGTACTATCGAAAGGTACTTGCCAGTTCAGAACAGCGGTCTGCCCATGGAGTCCAACGAAATTAACCGCGATGACACTACCTTCGATATCTGTTTCGACCGCAAAACGATATGCAAGGTCATGTCCTTCATCGTGCTCTGCAAAAAGCATTCCCAACTGCAAGAGTTCGCCATGGCTCTGCCGTAACGTGCGCCCTGTCGGTTCTTCGGCGAGACCTTTATATATCCGTATCGGAACTTCACCAATTTTGAAAACCAACTGCGAACTGCGATCAATGGCAGAGAGCCAAGGGTATTCACCGCTATCGACCGCTGTCAGAATACGGTGACGGCTGAACTGAAACGCTCGACATCCGTGCGTCCATCCATTGTCGCCAGCTTCCGCATCAAAACGATCAAGCGCGGCATGTCGTCCATCGACGATCATTGCCCCGACTTCGCGCAGGCGCTCTTCGGTAAGGTCGGCATGGTAATCCCACGGATAGTTCTTTGCCATTTCACACTCCGATTCCTGATACTCGGATAGTGGGCTTTTTTCTGTATTTGTCAACCAGGTTTCATTTTGTAAACCGCGCTTGCCGATTTCTTTGGCTGCTATTCGCAAAACGTTGGGAGCATCGAAGTACGTAGATATCTGCTTGTTCTGCTTATTGGACGAATGCGTATTGGAATGGGCATTCGGAAATTTGGTTTCGTTGTTCAATGGTATTGGCTTTAGTATCTCTCAACGGAATCATCGGCTGGAAGACGGGGCGCCTATGATAGGCGAGGGGGGAGGGAACCGGCAAATGGTGGGCAACCTTTACAATCTGCTTTCGAACAAACTGCTGGGCATGACCCACGAGCAGCTTACGAACGGGCTTCCTTGCGAATTAGGGTTCATCATTCCGGTCAGGGAGGGATGGTCGAAGCGTGATCGCGTCAACGCTGTTCTCGGCGATTTATCTCAAAAAGCTATTGCCGACTTTGCACTCTCCTTGGCGCTTCGTTTGAACGACTTCCACCTAGACGAGGCGGCCCGAAGGGTGCTCGAAGAGCATACGCCTCCGATCACAGAAATCACGCGACGTGATATCGCCAAGGAATTCGGTCACGATCTTTCCGGCGATCGGCCATTGATCGATATGATAGAGCGGCACTTTGTCATAAGCTCGCCCTTTGATGATATGCTGGGCACATCTGGAAACAGTTTGCGCGACAAGATCATTCGGCACATGGTTCATTACGAACGGGACTGGACGGTCGAATTTCTTTTCGAGCAAATCGGAGCGTTTCAGTGTTCGCGTGCACGTTTTGCCCGGTTACTATGTGACGCTGTCCATCCTCTCGCCCGCCGAGGCGACGAACAGATTGAAATTGTCGAGCGACTTAACAAGATTCTCTCACGAGACCGCTACCATTTGGTGCGCGCCGGAGAGGAATCCGGGTATCCAGTCTACGAACTGGAGCCGATTCGCCGCGGCGTCGATGGGCAAGCGAAGAACCTCGTCTTCGCCTCGCGCGGTCCGAAACCGGAGATCGGATTTGCTGACGCGATCAACAATGACATTGTGATCCTGTCAGGACAGGAGAACTGTCTGGTTTATGATCGACCGCTTGGAACCGGAGGCCTGCTATGGGCAGAGCTGGTGGATTGGTGGCGGACGCATCCGGAATGCAAAGGCACGGAGCCTGCAAGGGAGCTGGGCGTGCGTCTGGGCCAATCGTTGGCGTCCGACGGAGAGCGCAATCTCTTTGCCGCCTATTTCAAGGGATTTAGGGATCGGATGGGCCCGGCGTTGCCGGCACTGATCCCACAGGTCTATCTCCACTATGACCCGGCAATCGTGAAGCTGTTGCGGCACAGGCTACCGCTGCCGCGACAACGTATGGATTTCCTTTTGCTGCTGCCGCAGCGACAGCGCATTGTCATAGAGGTCGATGGGAGCCAGCATTTCAGCAATAATGGCGAGCCGTCACTCGCTGTCTACGCAGACATGGTTTCTGCCGATAGAGAGCTGAGACTTGCAGGATACGAGGTTTTTCGGTTCGGTTCAAACGAACTGGTGCGAGGCGATCATCCTGACCGCCTGACATTATTCTTCGAGCGACTTTTCAGGATCAGTGGTCTTGAGTCGGGCTGAGGGTCGATACTGCAGACACGCGAGTTATCCACCTTGCATAGGGTTGGCGACGCTGCTGTTTACATGCGACGAAGCGGAATGGATTGGGCGAATGGAATTAGAGGCAGAGGTAATTAAGGCAATTTGGCAGGCTCTGCAGCAGCCTGCACCGAAGAGCTCCTGGGTTGCGACCGGGATGGAAGATCGGATGGTTGCAACTGGTTGGGTCTCTGATAGCGAATTCGAGGATTTTCTGCTTCTGCAGGATCGTCGACTGGATCCTCCAATAGTTGTGGATTTAGCCTCGTTGCCGCAGAAGCTCGGAATTCCGCGTCGCGCAGTTTTTCCGCGTCCCGAACGCCGCAATGATGATGTGACCGGATATCAGAAGATTGCGACAACTGATGTCGCCGCTCTGTGCATCTGGCTGGAGCGGCTAGGATTTTGTATCGATGTTTCGTCGCTTTGCAGCCGGATCAGGCCCGCGCTTGAGATGCGATCCCATGTCACGGACGAGGAAATATCTGTGCTGTTCTACGACAAGAATCGTCACCGTATGAATTCTGTCACCGTAGTTGCACCTCATCGTAGATGGCGTGGGATGTCGACGACAAAGCACAAGACTGAGGGCGGCTACCGCATTGCGTATACAGCCGATGACGACGGCATAGCTATGTCGCTTACTGTCCGCGCCCCGAAATTCCGCAAACCGAAGCCCACGCAACGCGTCGAATGTCCAGATTGCGGCATGACCTATGTTAAGGGCTTGCGTCTCGATGATCGTGAGCATCGAAGAAGCCATCGACGCTGGGCTGCCACTGCGGAACCAAAGCCTCGTCGCCAGTTTATCCTAGCCATAAAGCGTGATTTTGATGCAGCCTGGGTTGATGTAGATTCACCAAAATGGAAACGGCAGGCGGTCTACGAGCGAGCGCGACTGTTTCGCCGTGAATTCGGATATGATTTTACCCAATGGTCTGTGGAAAGCGATCCGGAAGCGATTGGCTTTCTGTTTTGTGACAGTGAAGGACGAATTACTGGAGCATGCGCGTTCCGCCCGAAGCGATCTACGGGAGAGCGTCCTTGGCGTCTTGATTGGATATGGCTTTGCCCTAGTGCGCGACGCGTTGGGCAACTTAGTGAGCAATGGGATCGGTTTTGTCAACGCTTCGGCGTTTTCGATATCGAACCGCCAGTATCTGAGGCAATGAAAACATTTCTGCGAAAACGCGGGGCCGGCAATCTTATCCGGCAACTTAGGAGCGAATCGAAGTGAAGATTGAAAAGGCTGATGTCGAAGATTACGCCGTCTATCTTAAGGACAAGTATCGACCACCGAGTCGAGGCGGCAACAAGCGGGCCTGGCACCAACATGTTTTAACGATCGGCGGCGAAACCTATTCTTTTTTAGCAGCGTGGTCGGGCAAGTTTGTCTTCAAAGGCGAGACTGTCAGTTTCGCTTGGGAATGGAATGAGACGCAGAAATACCGAAACGTGGATGCCGTAACGGTGGTCGCCTTTGATAAGGCCGGTAACGAGAAGTGGCGGGGTGAAAGGGCAGGAAAGCCCTGGCGCACTGCTACGACGCGCGCGCCTGGCCAGTGAAGCGAATAGGATGAGTAGAGCAGCTGATTGGATCGGCAACAGAATTGTTGGCTCATAAATTAATTTCTCGCGTGAAAGCTCTCTATTACACCCCTTGATAATCCCAGGAGCAGCGGGAGAACAGGGGAGTACCTCAGCACCGGAACACGGTGAGCACCGCAAGCATCCCGTAACCTTCTGAAAACACAAATTTTTCTCTATGTTTCTGCGCCATTTGGCGCAATAGAGCCATACAAATGCTTCTATATTGTTCAACTTCGATGAAGTAAAGGAGCGATTGAGCTGAGTGGAAGGTGACATCTGAAGCGCGTATTCCCTCATTGCGGAGCACGAGGCGTTCCGTCATTGTCCGGTCAAGGAAACAAACAGGGATTACGAAAATGGCAAATGGACGACAGGCCTCGGTCAAACGGCTGAAGATGGCAGAGAGGGCGCAACAGCAGTTGGAGCTGCATTTCCCCGGCACCTCACCGACAATTCTCTGGCATCGCAAAACCAATGACGGCTTTACGACGGTTCCCAGGACGATGCCAATCGCCATGCAGGCTATTGACGCGCAGACAAAAGGTAGCCCGGCGGGCCACACACTTTTTGGGCTTTGGGCGCGCGCTCCGGATTTTCCGTTTGTGTCGATTGAGAACCCGACAACCTTTGCCGCCGAGGCGGGGTTTACGGGTGAGCGCGCGGTGGATACGTGGCGAAAGCGTATGAAGGCACTTCGTGATCTAGGGTTCATCGCCTGTAAGAAAGGGCCTTCGGGCGATTTCCATTACGTTATGCTCATCAACCCCAATGTGACCGTCGAATCACTGTACCAAAAGGGAAAGATCCAGGAGGGGCTTTATGCGCGCTTTATTGATCGTGTGATAGAAATTGGAGCTTTCGGCGAGATCGAAGCGTATAGGGAATATTTGGCAGCTTTGGACGCTCAGAACAAGGCGCAGGCAGCAAATTCGGAAAACGGTTCTGAAAGATTGGAAGAGCGGGTCGGCCCTTCGGCGGAACCTGCAAAATGATCTGGGTCAGAAACGAGAAAAACCCGCCAGAGGCGGGCCTTTCCTTTATATCGTATGACGATGAGGGTGGTGTTACCCCGCGACCTCACGCGCCTTTCGACAACCAATTTAGTCCGAACTGCCGTCGCTGTCAACGTCGACAGTTCGATAAGGAATGACGCAATGCCTTTCACACCCGAAGAAATCCATAGTCTCCCCACGGTGCTATCAGCGCCACGGTTTGCGACTTATCTGGCGGAGAAGGCAAGTAATAAAGAGGCCGCGCTTGAACTCTATCGCTGGAATATGGAGTTGTCGGCGGCGTTCTTTGTTCCGCTTCAGATATGTGAAGTCAGCGTTCGCAATTCAATAGTCACGGCGATCGAGAGAACCTACGGTCCGAATTGGCCTTGGGAAAAGGGCTTCGAAATTAGTCTTCGTAACCCGGTGATCGGCTATAGTCCACGCCGGGATCTACTTGGCCTGAGCAGGCTACCGACGTCGGGGAAGATTGTAGCCGAACTAAAGTTTGTCTTCTGGGAGCGCATGTTCACGAAAAGCCATGATGCCGTAATCTGGAACAAGCAGTTCAAGACAGTCTTTCCGAATACGGATCCGCTGAAAACTATCCAGCAACTGCGAGCCGAGGGCTTTGATCGACTCGCGAGAATCCGCGATTTGCGCAATCGCATCGCTCATCACGAGCCAATTTTCAGGCGCAATGTTCAAGAGGAGTACGACAGGATTCGAGCCGTTGTGGCCTGGACCGATGAGACCGCCGCCGATTGGCTCGACAAGGTTGAGACTGTTACAACGATGATCGGACGAAAGCCTTGATGTCGTATCTAAATACTATGAATGGTGTGCTGCAACGACCT
The DNA here is from genome assembly GCF_024701725.1 of Ochrobactrum sp. XJ1. Taxonomy (NCBI): domain Bacteria; kingdom Pseudomonadati; phylum Pseudomonadota; class Alphaproteobacteria; order Hyphomicrobiales; family Brucellaceae; genus Ochrobactrum; species Ochrobactrum sp. XJ1. The sequence continues at coordinate 46,077 of NZ_VDGD01000015.1, read as the reverse complement.
GTTCTGGAATAATTGGGACAACCCGATAAAAACTAACACCAACGGTAACCTGGCGACAGCTGATACTGGAGCAGAATATTTAAGGCCAATCGGCAAACCAACCGGCATTGGCAAAGAATTTCTGACTGGCAATCAGTCGTGGATGTGGTCGCACAGGCGGAGTAATCGAGCCGTAGAGTTCAGAAACCATGAAATACCATATAAAGGGCAGCCACAATCTCGTCATGCGATGCAGAAAAGTTTGCAACTGGGGACTTCGGGACTGATACCGGTATTATGGCCATGAACTGGGTGACCAAGACATACTCCTCTCCTTCAGGGTTGTCCGGTACGCAGACCGCGTAACTTCTCGTTGTCGCCGCGGAGGCCGAAGCGGCGCGGATCCAGCCAGAGATATAAAACGTTTTCACGCTCTCGCGCCGTCAATGTTCTGTGAAAAGCGACGAAGATGACTCCCGCCTGCAATATCATGTCCATTAGAAGACGGAGTACAAGTTGTCGCAAACTTCGTCACGAAATCCCGATTCTTGCGGCGAAATTTTGCAACGAGAACGTCGAGTGATTTTGAGTTGTCGGAACGCTCTTAAAGCTTCTGGGAAGGTCTACTGGAATTTCATGATCTGTAGAGGCTTTACAACAATCTACCTGCTTAGCTTGTCGATAATGATTTGGGTTGGCCTTGCTTACGAATCCCTCTCTCCGGGATTAGCATTTCCAGAACCGACGGGACCGCTCTATTGTAAGGAACTATTCAGTTCGGGCTCGGATGACGATGCGATGATCGGTGCTTTTGCACTTTTTTCGCTGCCGTTTGTCTTACGACTTTTCCGAATCCGTCGAGCCGTCGCAAGCTTCGAAATCGCGGTGCTTTTCTTTTGCGTAGCCTTGACGATTTTCGCACTTTGGCTTGCCAGCCTGGATTGCGCATCGATCTTCTATACGGCGTTTGTTTTACCTGATCTGTCTCTCGGATCGGCTTTGGTATCTCTGCCAGTATCGGTGGTTTCCATTTGCTTACTCCGTGATAAAACCACAACAATGGACGCATCCGCGTGATACCTGTTGCACTTCCTTCAACAGAACAGGTTATTAGGTTGTGATGGCGTGGATGCCCCCTCCTCGAACGGCATCGCAATGTGCCAAACTGGTGTTGTAAAAATCACCAATTGGCGTTGACCTGGCAAAACACGTATTTCAGCTCCACGGAGCAGCCGCTGATGGGACCATGGTCTTCCGAAAAAAGCTTTCCCGCTCGCAGTTTCGTCAATTGATGTCGGATCGATCGTGTTGTGTTGTCGCTATGGAAGCTTGTGCTACTTCGCATTATTGGGCTCGAGAGTTCACGAAAATGGGCCACGAAGTCCGGCTCATTGCACCCCAGGGGATCGGCAACCTTCCGCGCTTGCCAGAGATCATCAACGATCCGTGCAACGACTTACCGGAGCTTGCAAGAGACTTGGCCAACCTGCATCTGAACCGCATCGATGCACTTACCATTCTGATCGAGCAGATGATGCAGAAGATTAGGCAAGTCAGCCGGGAAAGCGGGACGGCCAGGACACTTCAAACGATGCCTGGCGTGGGGCCGATCTGCGCCATGGCAGTCGAGGCCTTCGCTCCTGCCATGGATACCTTCAAATCAGGTCGAGACTTCTCAGCCTGGCTGGAGCTGATTCCACGGCAATACTCGTCGGGCGGGAAAGAGCGATTGGGACGAACATCGAAGATGGGGCAGCGCGACATTCGTCAGTTACTGATTATAGGAGCTATGAGTGTGATCGCCAGCATGCACCGATACAAGCGGAAAGCCGACGGCTGGCTGCAGGACAAGCTGAAGAGAAAACCGCGGATTGTTGCGGCGATTGCGCTTGCCAATAAGATGGCGCGGCGAATTTGGGCTATGGTGACCAAGGGAGAAGCTTACAGTCTGACGCCTGCTATCTAAATCTCCTATATGCCGTTGAAAGCGAACGGCTCCTGAATGGGAGAAGTGCAAAGAAGGATATGGAAATCGATCGACCAGAACGTGAACAGGAAAACCAGCTAGGGGTCGGGTGTTTTGAGCCCGCGCAAACGATTTGGACCTGATCTGCGAACGAGCCATACTGGCCCGCGGCGTGTGAAAGCCGCAATTGAGAGGCCTGACACACGACCGCAACCGATCGCATGCATATAGCTTCAAAAAACTTCTTGCATAAACGGGGGCATCCACACACGACCCCTATTACGATCACGCTTCAGTTTTGTGAAAATCACTAAATATCCAGAAATCTGGAATTGTGGTTGCCTTGCTGGAGCGTTTTGGGTAACTTATTGGTCTCGCCCTGTCAGAGGCGCGATGCGGGCCGCACGCCCGAGACAGAGTTCAAAGCAATAAACGTAGAAATACCGTTACGAAAAGTATATAATTCGACAAACAATTATCAATTCATCCAGATATACCATATTATACTTGATTGACATAAAACTGTCATCTAACAATACTATGACGACCCTGCGTTCGCGGATGTCGCGTTCAGCTTTTCTGAATTCACAGAGGGTCGTCATGACACACAAAACGAAAAACTTTCGCCCGGCGCGCGCCGCCTTCGCTTATTCCGCAGCTGGCATCCTGGCACTTGGTGTTCTCGTCGCACCGTCCTTCGCGCAGCAGGCTCCGACCGTACTGATCGACGGCTCGAGCACCGTATTCCCGATTTCCGAAGCCATGGCTGAAGAGTTTCAGAAGGCCCAGGCAGGCAAGACCTTGGTGACGGTTGGTTCTTCCGGCACGGGTGGCGGCTTCAAGAAATTCTGCCGCGGCGAAACCGACATCACCGGTGCTTCGCGCCCGATCAAGTCTGACGAGATTGAACTCTGCAAGCAGAACGGCGTCGAATTCATCGAACTGCCTGTCGCAATTGATGCTCTCGCGACGATCGTGAACCCGGCGAACAACTGGGCGGCCTGCATGACGGTCGCAGAGCTGAAGACGATCTGGGAGCCTGAAGCACAGGGCAAGGTTACGAACTGGAACCAGGTTCGTGGTGAATTCCCCGACGCCAAGCTCGGCCTTTTCGGCGCTGGTACGGATTCTGGAACCTATGATTACTACACATTTGCCATCAACGGCAAAGAGCATGCCAGCCGCGGCGACTATACGGCGACTGAAGACGACAACATCACGATCCAGGGCGTTGGTGGCGACAAGAATGCAATCGGCTTTCTCGGTCTCGCTTACCTGACTGAAAACGCCGGCAAGGTAAAGGCCGTCGAGATCAAGCAGGCCGATGGATCATGCGTGGCGCCGTCCATCGAGACAGCCACCGATGGTACCTACCAGCCGCTCACCCGCCCGCTTTTCTACTACGCTTCCAAGAAGTCGGCTGAGGAAAAAGAACATGTGCGTGAATTCGCAAAGTTCCTTTTCGATGCCAAGAACCAGCAAGAACTCGTCAGCGAGGTCGGCTACGTCGCCCTGCCTGCCGAAGCCGCTGGCCTTGCTCTGAAGAAGTTCGAAAAGCGCGTCATCGGAAGCCACTTCGCAGGTGGTTCCAAGGTCGGCGTGACGGTTACCGACCTGGTCGCCGACGCAGCCAACTAACATCCTAACCCTCCCGGCAGTCGCGAGTGTTCGCGGCTGTCGCCAGCGGAGCATAAGATGCCAACAACGCTCGACGCCTATATCCCAAGTGACGCTTTTCTGAAACGGCGACGTCTCATCGACCTATCGATGCGTGTGCTGCTCTTCCTGTCCGCCGCTCTCTCGGTGCTCGTCACCGCTGCCATCGTTTACGTGCTTGTCAGCGAGTCCTGGAATTTCTTCACGGAAGTTTCCTTGTGGACGTTCCTGACTGATGCGGAATGGACGCCGGTCTTCGCGCAGCCGCGCTATGGCATTCTGCCACTTCTTACGGCAACCCTCTGGGCCGCCGGAATCGCGATCCTGATCGCAATTCCGTTGGGAACGAGCCTTGCAGTGTATCTCAGTGAATATGCGCGCCCGGCCGTACGTGAGACCGTCAAACCGGTACTCGAATTGCTCGGCGGCGTGCCAACAGTCGTCTTCGGTTACTTCGCTCTCTTGTTTATTACTCCGCTGCTTCAGACGTTCATTCCCGGCCTGACCGGATTCAACCTCCTGGCTCCGGGCATTGTGCTCGGCATCATGATCATGCCCTACATCGTCTCAATCAGTGAAGACGCCATGCGTGCCGTGCCAGCCTCATTGAGGGAAGGCGCTTACGCTCTTGGCATGACGAGACTGCAGACGTCGTTCAGGGTCATCATTCCCGGTGCGTTCTCGGGCATCACCGCAGCATATCTTCTCGGAATGTCACGGGCTGTAGGCGAGACCATGGTGCTTGCAATCGCCGCAGGACAGAACCCTAACCTGACTGCAGATCCTCGCGAAGGTGCTGCAACGATTACGTCCTACATCGTACAGATGAGCCTGGGCGATCTACCGCATGGCTCGCTGGCGTATCAGACTATCTTCGCCGCAGGCCTCGCACTTTTCGTGCTGACCCTTGTCTTCAACATCATCGGCTTCTTTCTTCGCCGCCGCTTCCGGGAGGCCTACTGATGGCTATCAGCGCAGACAGCCCAATCGTGGCTCTGGACATCGATTCCCAGGCCCGGCTTGTCAATCGGGCACGACGCAACGACTTCATATTCGCCGGCATGGGTCTCGCCATCCTGTTCGTGGTGATGGCTTTTCTGGTCGCGTTGATAGCTGACCTTTTCTACGACGGACTGGGCCGGATCGACTACGCCTTCCTGACCGAGTTTCCGTCACGGCGACCGGCAGACGCCGGCATCCTTTCGGCCTGGGTCGGAACCTGCCTGGTCATGTTTGTCACGGCTCTGCTGGCGATACCGCTTGGCGTCGGCGCCGGTCTCTACCTCGAAGAATACGCGAGGAAGAACTGGATGACCGACGTCATTGAAATTAACGTCACCAATCTCGCGGGTGTACCGTCGATTATCTATGGTCTGCTCGCGCTCGGCTTCTTCGTCTATCTCGCCGATCTTGGCCGGACGGTTCTTGTCGCGGGCATGGTGCTTGCGCTGCTGATCCTGCCGATCGTCATCGTTGCGACGAGAGAGGCTATCCGGGCGATACCGCAGACAATCCGCGAAGGCGCCTTCGGTCTGGGTGCGGACAAGTGGCAGACCATGTGGCACTACATTCTTCCAGCTGCGCGGCCCGGTATCCTTACGGGTGCGATCGTCGGCTTGTCGCGAGCCATTGGGGAAACCGCCCCGATCATCACGATCGGCGCTCTCACCTTCATCGCATTTCTTCCTCCTGCCCCTGTCGATACGAGCTTTCCCTTTATCAACTTCGATTGGCTGAATGCGCCGTTCACCGTGATGCCCATCCAGATGTTCAACTGGATATCGCGGCCCCAGGCAGCGTTTCACATCAATGCCGCCGCGACTGGTGTTGTCCTGATGTTCATGACGCTGGGCATGAATGCCGTCGCCATCTGGATACGCTTCAGGCTTCGACGCAATCTTGGCCTCTAACTGAGATCGGACCAAAAAATGAACGACGTTTCGACTGCCATCAAGCCTGCCAGAGCGGGCCAACAAGCAGGTTCCGCGCGCAACATTCTGATCCATCCCGAACGCCTGCGCGCTGAAGTGAGGGATCTCGATTTCTGGTATGGAGAATTCCACGCGCTCAAGAAGGTCAACCTGCCAATCGCGGAAAAACATGTCACTGCCTTGATCGGCCCGTCAGGTTGCGGGAAGAGCACGCTCTTGCGATCGTTCAACCGTATGCACGATCTGTACCCCGGCAACCGGTACGAGGGCGCGATTGAACTGCTGCCAGAAAAGAAAAACCTGGTAGCCCAAGGCATGGATCCGATCCTGATCCGCTTAAGCATCGGTATGGTGTTTCAGAAGCCAAACCCGTTTCCAAAATCGATCTATGAAAATGTTGCGGCTGGCCTCAAAATCCGTGGCATCACCAAGAAGAGCGTTCTTGATGAGCGGGTTGAGCAAGCTCTCCAGGGGGCCGCGCTCTGGAATGAGGTGAAGGACCGCCTCCACCAGTCAGCTTATGGTCTTTCGGGAGGGCAGCAGCAGCGTTTGTGCATCGCCCGTACCCTCGCTCCCAATCCGGAAATCATCCTCTTCGATGAGCCGACATCTGCCCTCGATCCGATCGCCACCGCGAAAATCGAGGAGCTGATCGCGGAGTTGCGAGACCAGTACACGATCGTCATCGTCACGCACAATATGCAGCAGGCGGCACGTATATCGACCTATACCGCCTACATGCATCTGGGCGAGATGACCGAGTACAACGCGACGAACGAGTTTTTCACAAATCCGCAGAACGAAAAAACGCAACACTACATCACCGGTCGCTTCGGTTGAGGGGGGAAACATGACGATGGATCACACTATCAGGGCTTTTGATGAAGAGCTGCAGGACCTCACCGGACAGGTATCCGATATGGGGCGAATTGCTGCAGCGCTCCTCGACAAATCCGTCAATGCCCTCATCGGCAATGACGCGACGCTCGCAGATGAGGTCGTAAAAGCCGATCTTCAACTCGATGCGATGCAGAGAACCGCTGAGGCGGCGGCCGTGCAAATTATTGCCCGCAGGCAACCCGTCGCTAACGACCTGAGACGGATCGTCGGGGCAATGCGCATGGTTTCCAACCTGGAGCGGGTGGGCGACCTTGCCAAGAATATCGCCAAGCGCGCTGCGATCATGGATACTTCGCTTAACAGGGGCGTTGTCTCCGCCGGCTTCAGCACGTTGGCCGAAGCCGCAAAGACACAGCTGGCAGGTGCGCTCGACGCTTTCCAGAACAACGACGCGAAAATGGCCTCTCAAGTCCGCCTCCAGGACGAGCACATCGATGTGCTTTATAACGGCCTCTTTCGTGAGCTCCTGACTTACATGATGGAAGATCAGCGTTCTATCACCTCGTGCGCTCATCTCCTTTTCTGTGCGAAAAACCTGGAGCGGGTCGGAGATCACGCAACCAATCTGGCTGAAACCGTCGAGTACATCGTTACCGGGGATGATGTTTCAGCTGATCGCCCTCGCGCCGAAACTGTCGTGGCGATGGAGTAATTGCCATGCCGAGTGTCGTTATCATACAGGAAGATATTGGCGTTGGCTCGATCCTGGAAGCAAGCTTCCGTGAGGAAGGTTATATCGCAGGGGTATGTGGACTGGCCGAGCAGTGTGAACGGATGGTTGCGGAAAGACAACCAGATCTCATCGTTGTCGCTTCTGTGAGCCGTGCTACCAATCTGCGCCAGTCATTCACGAAGATGCGAGCCTATGTTGGAAGAAGGCAGTTGGCGATCATTGTACTGGGTGGAGAGACGCTGCCAAAGCCTCTTTTCGATGCCGGCGCTGACGATTATTTGCCGCGGCCCTTCTCCGTCCAAGAACTCCTCGCCCGAAGTAACGCGCTCCTCGAGCGTTCATGCTCGACAGAGACAAGGATATTGAACCATCGTGAGATATCCCTGAATCTTGAGGCGCACAGGGTTTCGCGAAGAGGGCGGGAGATTCATCTTGCCCCGACGGAGTATCGTCTTCTGCAGACGATGCTGACGGAACCGTCGCGGCTATTTGCGCGTCGTGAGATTCTTGAGATGGTATGGAACGATACGAGCCGGGATGAGCGCATCGTCGATGTAAGCATCAAAAGACTGCGGAAGTCGCTGAACATTGGCAGCAAGAAAGACGCGATTCGTACTGTGAGGGGCCGTGGTTACGGCCTGCAGTAGTCTGGCTAGCCCGCAGTGTTCCCGATTGCCTTCAACTGCGACTGAAGGGACATCCTGTCTATCGACTTGATCGGAAGCGCGGTGAAGACGGAAAGCCGATTCGTGAGAGCGCCCGCTGCGCTGCGGAAGGCAGCGAGTCTTTGCAACTCGCTGCCCTTAACAAGCGAGGGATCATCAATGGCCCAGTGAGCCGTGAAGGGCTGACCGGGCCAGGAGGGGCATTGCTCTCCAGTCAGTGTATCGCAAACGGTGAAGACGAAATCCATAGCGATACGGTCAACGCCCCTAAATTCGTCCCAGCTCTTGGGTCGCAGGTCCACAACCGGACAGTCCATCTTCTGAAGCGTCACGAGTGTCATCGGGTGCACTCCCTCTGCCGGGAGATTGCCGGCAGAGAACGCGTTGAATCGCGTCGGGGCCATCTTGCGCAAAATGGCCTCTGCCATGATCGATCTGACCGAATTTGCGCGGCATAAGAAAAGCACATTGAAAACACGCGGTGCCTCATGAGGGGGGGTGACTCCGATCGCAGGAGAGCGGTCTACCAAGGGGGTAAAGTCCGTCGCCAAAAACTCCACCAGCCTCCAGACAAGCTCGGTATTGGGTCGATAGATGATCGTAGTGCCGGCGCGTTGGGTCTGGACCAGTCCGGCGCGCTTCAAAACATTGAGATGAGACGACATCGTATTTTGAGGTATATCGAGCAACCTCCCAATGTCGCCTGACGGCAACCCCTCTGGTGAATGATTCAGAAGAAGGCGCAAAGCATCAAGCCGGGTGATTTGCGCGATGGCTGCAAACGCCTCTAAGAGAGCTAATTTTTCCATAAGTCTGGATATATAGATTTTCGGACTGCCGAGCAAGTTGCAGTTGATAAATCAATCGCAAATAATTCCGTAATTCTAGAAATGTGCAGGTTTGTCATATTTCTGTAGCGCAACTGCCCAATAAGCGTTTGTGTGTTTTGCATCGATGGAGAACCTGATGAAGAAGCTTGTGGCCGCACTGGCGATATCCGTAGCATTTGCAATGCCTGCCCAGGCGGAATTCAAACTCGACGCTCGCTACGCGGATGCGGACGGTGACATGGTCGCCGACATTCCGACTGATGCCACCCAGCTCATCGACCCCGATACGCTGGTATTCGCCTATACCCCGGTTGAAGACCCGGCCGTCTACGCGGATGTCTGGAAAGGCTTCCTCGATCACCTTGCGCAAAAGACCGGCAAGAAGGTTCAGTTCTTCCCGGTGCAGGAAAACGCGGCTCAGATTGAAGCCATGCGCGCCGGTCGCCTGCACGTTTCCGGCTTCAATACCGGCTCCAATCCGATCGCTGTCGCCTGCGCCGGGTTCCGGCCGTTCGCGATGATGGCTTCCAAGGACGGCACCTTCGGCTACGAGATGGAAATCATTACCTATCCAGGCTCAGGTGTTGAGAAGATCGAGGATGTGAAAGGCAAGCAACTTGCTTTCACATCTGAAACTTCGAATTCCGGCTTCAAGGCACCCTCAGCGCTGCTGAAGGCCGAATACAAGCTCGCAGCCGGTGCCGACTTCGAACCCGTCTTTTCCGGAAAGCATGATAATTCTATCCTGGGTGTCGCAAACAAGGACTATCCTGCGGCGGCTGTTGCAAACTCGGTGATGAAGCGCATGGTCGCCCGCGATGTCGTAAAGGCGGATCAGATCGTCTCCATTTACAAGTCGCAGACCTTCCCGACCACCGGATATGGCGTGTCTCACAACCTGACCCCGGAACTGCAGGAAAAGATCAAGGACGCGTTCTTCACGTTTAACTGGGAAGGCTCCGCCCTGCTGAAGGAATTCCAGACCTCCGAGCCGCCTCAGGAGGCCTTCATTCCGATCACCTTCAAGGAGCATTGGGCAGTCATTCGCCAGATCGATGAAGCCAATGGCGTCACCTACGCGTGCAAATAAAGACGCGTGAACATAGGCGCCGGGGCGTTCGCGGCCCGGCGCTTACTCATGTTTTAAAGGCGGAGAACGACAATGCTCAGGATCACGGGGCTCACCAAAACCTACAAGACCGGCGACAAGGCGCTCAACGGGATCACATTGGAAATCCCTGCCGGCCAGGTGGTGGGTTTGATCGGTCCCTCGGGAGCCGGCAAATCCAGTCTCATCCGCTGCGTAAATCGACTGATCGAACCCACGTCTGGCAAGATATTTCTTGGCGAGCGCGACGTGACCGCGCTGTCGCGGTCCGATCTCAGGGTCGCGCGGCGCCGTATCGGCATGATCTTCCAGGAGTATGCGCTAGTCGAGCGGTTGACCGTGATGGAAAACGTCCTGTCCGGTCGGCTTGGCTACGTGCCGTTCTGGCGCAGCTTCCTGCGCCGCTACCCAGCAGACTACGTGCAGAACGCATTCGCGCTTCTTGACCGGGTTGGTTTGACGGCCCATGCCGACAAACGCGCTGACGCTCTTTCAGGCGGTCAGCGACAGCGCGTCGGTATCGCGCGAGCGCTGGAGCAAGACCCTGAACTGCTTCTGGTCGATGAGCCGACCGCTTCGCTCGACCCTAAAACCTCGCGGCAAATCATGAGGCTGATTGTGGAGATCTGCAGGGAACGAAACCTGCCGGCGGTCATCAATATCCATGACGTCCTGTTGGCGCAGGCCTTCGTTCAACGGATCATCGGCCTGCGTGCCGGCGAGGTAGTCTTCGACGGTACGCCCGATCAACTCGACACAGCTGCACTTACCAGCATCTACGGTGAAGAGGACTGGGTTGCCATGCAAAAGCAAGCCCAGGATGATGCCGAGGAAGAGCGTCTCGCCGTTATTGAACGAGAACGGGCGGACGAGCGCATGGCAGGAGCCTTGTGATGGCCGGGGTACTCTCGACGAGCTATCCTTCGATGTGGCGGCGGCCACCACTGTTCATCAGGTCCGCGGCTTTGCGCTTGCTGGTTTATGGGGGCGCGCTGATTTATATCATCGTTGCCGTTGCGACCATCGAAGTAAACTGGGCGCGTGCCTACGAAGGGCTCGATCGTGGCTGGCGTTTCCTGCAAGGCTTTCTGGTCCCAGACTTTACCACGCGCTGGCGTGACATCGCGAAGGGGCTTGAAGAGAGCCTGACGATGACTTTGACCTCGACAATCGTTGGTATCCTCGTTTCCATCCCGATTGGCATCGGAGGGGCGCGTAATCTTGCGCCAGCGCCCGTCTACTACGCGTGCCGTTCCATCATTGCCATTTCGCGTGCCTTCCAGGAGATCATCATTGCGATCCTGCTCGTTGCAATGTTTGGTTTCGGCCCATTCGCGGGCTTCCTGACGCTCACCTTCGCAACGATCGGTTTCATCGCGAAGCTCCTCGCTGAGGCTATCGAAGAAATCGATGAAAAGCAGGCAGAGGCCATCCGTGCCACCGGCGCTTCGTGGCTGCAACTTGTCAACTATGCGGTTCAACCTCAGGTGATGCCGCGGCTGATCGGACTTTCGCTCTACCGGTTTGACATCAATTTCCGTGAATCGGCCGTCATCGGCATCGTCGGAGCAGGGGGTATCGGTGCAACGCTCAACACGTCAATTGACCGATACGAGTACGACAGCGCGGGTGCTGTGCTGATCCTCATTATCGTCATCGTCATGCTCGCCGAATACGGCTCGAGCCTCATTCGCAAGTGTGTTCAATAATGCCAGTTTCACATTCCCTTGATGGCAACAGGAATTGGCGTAAGCTGACACCCGGCCGTGAGCTCTTCCAGTGGATCGCCTGGTTGCTACTTGTCGCCTTTTGCGTATTCTGCTGGCAGATCATGACCAAAGATACAATTTGGGCGTTTATCTACGATGCGCCCCGGCAAGGCGGTGACATTCTAAGCCGCGCCTTTCCACCTCGCCTGTTCTATGTGAGCGAGCTCATCACTCCGCTTTGGGACACGCTTAATATGGCAACGCTGGGGACGCTTGCTGGCACTGTTCTGGCGGTGCCTATAGCTTTCCTTGCCGCTCGCAACACCACGCCCTGCCTGTTTGTCCTTCGGCCGATCGCACTTTTCCTGATCGTGGCATCGCGCTCCATCAACTCGCTGATCTGGGCATTGCTTCTCGTCTCGATCCTGGGGCCTGGACTGCTTGCCGGCATCATTGCGATCGCGCTGCGGTCAATTGGCTTTGTCGGCAAGCTCCTATACGAGACGATTGAGGAGATTGACCAGAAACAGGTCGAAGCCGTCTCATCTACCGGGGCGAGCCGCATGCAGGTAATCGACTACGCGATTGTGCCGCAGGTCCTGCCTTCGTTCCTGGGAATTACCGTATTTCGTTGGGATATCAATATAAGGGAATCAGCGATCCTTGGCCTGGTGGGTGCAGGGGGGCTCGGCCTCAAGTTGCAGTCCTCTCTGAACATGTTGGCGTGGCCCCAGGTGACAACGATTTTCATCGTCATTCTGGCCACGGTCATTCTGGCCGAATGCGTCTCGGCCGCTGTACGCAAGGCGCTCGTGTGAGCTTGACATACCGGGATTTCGGCCTCGCAGCGCGACCACTAGCATCGTTGCGGTTTGGTTTCGAGCAGTCCTGATGGAAAGGCCGGAGTAGGGCACCATTGAACAAACGTGTTGACTTCGTCCATAATTCCAGTAATCTGGATATATGGAACAAGAACAGGCAATTCTCGCGCTTGCAGCGCTCGCTCAACCAACCCGTCTTGAGACTTTTCGGCTGCTTGTTAAGCATGCGCCGGAAGGGCTGCCGGCAGGCGACATAGCGCGTGCGCTCGTAGTGCCACAAAACACTATGTCGGCGCATTTGAACATTCTGTCGCGGGCAGGGCTCGTGTCCTCGCAACGGCACAGCAGAATCATCATGTATCGCGCCGAGATTGAACAGCTTCGTGACATGACGCTGTTTCTCCTGAAAGATTGCTGCGGTGGATCGGCGGAACTGTGCGCCCCACTTATCGCCGAGCTTACGCCTTGCTGTATACCGGTTCCGCAGGAAAGTCCGGCATGAGCGCGCTCACGGTAGAACGATTGAGCGGGAGCGACCTCGATCTCAAAAAAGCACTCTCGGGCGCCGATCTTCCGACGGATGACGTCGAGGACGAGGGGCGGACCTTCTTCAGGATTGTGGACGACAACGACAGGACTGTCGCCTTCGCAGGTCTTGAAGCATGCGAAGGCGACCATCTTCTGAGATCAGTAGTCGTGCTGCCGGGTCAAAGAGGAAAGGGTGCAGGACGTGCAGCAGTGGAGGCGGTTCTGGCGCACGTCGAGCCAGGCAGCGATGTTTTCCTTGTGACCACGAGTGCATCGCCATTCTTTGAGCGCCTCGGGTTCATTGAGGTTCAACGCGACAATCTGCCAGCCGCAGTGCTCGCGACACGGCAGCTTTCCTCTCTCTGCCCATCATCGGCGACCATCATGAAGCTTACCCGACCCCCAACCTAACTACGGATCACAGATATGACCGAAAAGACCTATAACGTGCTCTTCCTGTGCACGGGCAATTCCGCACGTTCCATTCTTGCCGAAGCCATCCTCAACAAGGACGGCGACGGTCGTTTCATGGCTTATTCGGCCGGAAGTCAGCCCAAGGGCGAAGTCAATCCGCACGCGCTCAAAGAACTCGCAGCGCTTGGGTATGCTTCAACAGGCTTCTCGTCCAAGAGCTGGGACGTGTTCGCTGAACCGGGTGCGCCACAGATGGATTTCATCTTTACCGTTTGTGACAGTGCAGCGGGTGAAGCCTGCCCGGTATGGATCGGTCACCCGATGACAGCCCATTGGGGTGTCGAGGATCCGGCAGCCGTGACCGGAACCGAAGTAGAGGTCCAGCGGGCATTCGCGCAGGCCGCGCGGTTCCTGAAGAACCGTATCAACGCATTCCTCAGCCTCCCACTCGCGTCGATCGATCGTATGGCGCTGCAAACACGGCTGCGGCAGATTGGCAGGATGGAGGGGGCCACCGGTGTTCAAGAGGTAACTAATTAATACCAGATGACGGATGCGACCGAGTAAAGAAACGGGCGACGTTATCTCGTCGGCGCCTCGGTCTCCGTACTCTTTCTCCAGTCAAGCGAAACGGTGTAAGTTGAATGAACAAATCTTGGGACGTTATCATCTACCACAACCCGGAATGCGGGACCTCACGCAACACACTCGCGATGATCCGCAACGCCGGCATCGAACCCCATGTGGTCGAGTATCTCAAAACCCCGCCATCGCGCGCTTTGCTGGAGCAGCTGATCGACAGGATGGGACTTTCCCCGCGCGACCTCCTTCGCGAAAAGGGAACACCGTTCTCCGACCTCGGTCTGGGCGACACATCTTTGTCCGATGAGCAACTGGTCGATGCAATGATGGAACATCCCATCCTGATCAACCGCCCGATCGTCGTCGCTCCGATGGGTGTGAAGCTGTGCCGTCCATCGGAAGTAGTGCTGGATATTCTTCCAGCTGGCCAGCAGGCTGCGTTTACCAAGGAAGATGGCGAGGTCGTCGTCGACCGGACTGGACGTCGCGTCGTCTAGTGCAAGACATTCAAGCCGAACTCGTGTAGCCGCAGTGTTAATGGCAAGGCTGCGGACGATGATTATCTGCCAAGGAGAACGCCAATGCGTCCCGAAGAACCAACACTACGCCTGTCGTTCCTCGACCGCTACCTGACCGTCTGGATTTTTGCCGCCATGGCATTGGGGGTACTGCTCGGTACTGTCTTTACCGGCCTGCCTGCAGCGCTCGACAGCCTGTCCGTTGGCACCACCAATGTTCCGATTGCCATCGGCCTCATCCTGATGATGTATCCGCCTCTGGCAAAAGTGCGCTTCGAGGAACTGCCGCAAGTGTTTGCCGATAAGCGGGTTCTGGCGATTTCGCTCCTGCAAAACTGGATCATCGGTCCGGTGTTGATGTTTGCGCTGGCGGTCATTTTTCTGCGGGATTATCCTGAATATATGACGGGCCTGATCCTGATCGGCCTTGCCCGCTGCATCGCCATGGTTCTGGTCTGGAACCAGCTTGCAAAAGGTGACAACCAGTATGTTGCTGGTCTTGTAGCCTTCAACTCCATCTTCCAGATTCTGTTCTTTAGCGTCTATGCCTGGTTTTTCCTCAGCGTCCTGCCGCCGCTGTTTGGATTGGAAGGCAGCGTCATCGATGTTTCTTTCTGGACGATTGCGGAAGCCGTGTTGATCTATCTCGGCATCCCGTTTCTTGCGGGCTATCTGTCGCGCCGTATTCTGACCGCGACCAAGGGACGTGACTGGTATGAGACTGTCTTTCTGCCGAAAATCAGCCCGATCACGCTTGCCGCACTGCTGTTCACCATTGTCGCCATGTTCAGCCTCAAGGGCGGGGATGTCTTGCGCCTGCCGGGTGATGTGGTGATGATCGCCATTCCGCTGACGATCTACTTCCTCATCATGTTCCTTGTCAGCTTCTGGATGGCGAAGTCTGTTGGAACCGACTATCCTCGCACCACGGCGGTGGCTTTCACAGCGGCTGGTAACAACTTCGAGCTTGCCATTGCGGTTGCCATTGCCGCCTTCGGGTTGGCATCTCCGGTAGCATTTGCCGCGGTGATTGGCCCCCTGGTCGAAGTTCCGGTGCTGATTTTGCTAGTGCAGATGGCACTCTGGATGGGCCGCAAGTATTTTACCAAGTCGGCCGGAAACCCGGCTGCGTAAAAAGTAAGGAAGCGCAATGTCTTCGGACATTTTCGATGTCGTCGTGATCGGTGCGGGCCAGGCTGGCCTCGCATCGGCTTACTATCTGCGGCGTGCCGGCGTCAGCTTCGTGATCCTTGATGCTGAAGAAGGACCCGGTGGTGCATGGCGACATGCGTGGAATTCACTCCATCTGTTTTCACCGGCATCCTTCAGTTCGCTTCCGGGATGGATGATGCCGGCGAAGACCGAGGCGACCTATCCCGCCAGAGGTGAAGTGCTGGATTACCTGGCCCGATATGAGGAGCGCTATCAGTTCCCGATTGAGCGACCGGTTGTGGTCCAGTCCGTCAGAAACGTCGATGGCGGGCTTGAGGTGATAGGTGAAGACAAAACTTGGCACGCCCGTAGCGTTTTGAGCGCCACCGGCACATGGGGCCATCCGTTCGTTCCCGGTTATCCGGGGCGCGAGATATTTCAAGGTCGCCAGCTTCACTCAGCCCATTATGTGGATGCTGACGCCTTTGCCGGCCAGCGGGTCGCCATTGTGGGCGGGGGCAATTCCGGGGCACAGATATTGGCAGAAGTATCAAAAGTCGCCGAAACCATCTGGGTCACGCCTCAAGCGCCGGTTTTCCTTCCCGATGATGTCGACGGACACGTGCTATTCCAGCGCGCCACCGCACGGGTGCTTGGCGGGGCGAGTGGCCCAGAAATTGGCAGCCTTGGCGACATTGTCATGGTTCCCCCGGTAAAGGACGCACGGGATCGCGGCGTGCTGGGTTCCGTGCGGCCGTTCTCACGCTTTGATCGGGATGGCGTCGTCTGGCAGGACGGGACCAGAAGCGATATTGACGCCGTCATATGGTGCACCGGATTTCGCCCAGCGCTGGATCATCTCCAGGATCTCGGCGTCATTACAGGGGACGGCAGGGTTGATGTGGATGAGGGGCGCTCGATCAAGCAGCCACGCCTTTGGCTTACCGGTTATGGGAACTGGACTGGGGCCGCCTCGGCGACGCTTCTGGGTTCAGGCCGGACGGCCCGCGAGTTGATCCCGAGACTTGTCGCGGCACTGTAAGCGCGCAATTCCAAGGAAGGCGACAACTGCACAGGCGCCAAGCGCCGTTGTAATGGTGAGCGACCACATTGTGCCGATATGGGCGATGGCAAACGCTAGCGCAAAGGGTGCGGTGGCTGACAGTATCAACCGTGCGGCCATGACCTTGCCTTGAAGCCTGCCATAGCCATCGCTGCCAAACAGCATCAGCGGTAAAGTACCGGTGACGATGCTGAAAAGACCGCTGCCCAAACCAAAGACAACTGCAAAAGCCATGGCTCCTGCTACCGACGGAGCGCTGAGGATCAGGATCAGTATGCCGCCGGGGATCAATGTGGCGGCAATCGTTGCCAAAGCCAGCGGCGGCAGGTTGCCGCCAAGCACCATATTGGTGAACCGGCTCAGTACCTGCGACGGACCAAACAGCGTGCCGACAATGGCGGCGGTGGCTCCAAGGCCAAGACCCGACAACAGCGGCACCATATGCACCAGGATCGCCGCACTGACGAGAGATTGCAGCGAGAATCCCACCACCATCAACTTGAAACCGAACTGCCGGACATCCGGGCTCAGACTTCCCTCGACGATCTGCGCCGTGCCGTTTTGTGCCTCTGCTTTACCCTTGGCAAGTCCATAAGACAGCCAGGCGTGGAGCGGCAGGCAGACGAGCAAATTGAGCCCGGCAAACACCAGGTAGACGTTCTGCCACGACAAGTTGGCGTGCAATGCTGTGGTGAAAGGCCAGAAGATTGTCGAGGCGAAGCCGGCAATCAAGGTCAGGTAGGTGATGCTGCGCTGGGCGGTGTGGGGGCTTGCCTGTACCAGCAGCGCAAAGGCGGCCCCATATTGAACCAGATTGGCGGCGATCTCGATCACGATCAGGGCGGCGACAAAGCCGGTCTTACCCGGCGCATAGGCACAGGCGATCAAGGCTACCGCAGCAATTGCGGAGCCGGTCGTCATCACCCGTCCTGCGCCAAAATGATCAATGGCATGGCCGAGCCAGGGCGCAGTCAAGCCGCCCAAAAGGAGAGCCGCGGAAAGTGCTGCGAAAATCCACTCTGTCGACCAGTTCAGATCTCGCGCCATATCAGGCGCAAGGATGCTGAAGCTGTAATAAAGGGTTCCATAGCCGATGATCTGGGTGAGGCCCAGGGCAAGGATAGTGCCGACGGGCGGGCGCTCGCTCATATCGACTTCAGATCCACGCGCTGTTCAAGCTTTGCGGCCTCTTCCTTCCGTTCGCTGTAACGGTCTGTCAGGTAGTCGGAGGCATCGCGGGTCAGCAGTGTGAATTTGACCAGTTCCTCGCAGACATCGACGACGCGATCATAATAGGCCGAGGGCTTCATGCGGCCATCGGCGTCGAATTCCTGCCATGCCTTGGCGACGGACGACTGGTTCGGAATCGTGATCATCCGCATCCAGCGACCGAGAATGCGCAGTTGATTGACAGCATTGAACGACTGCGAGCCGCCGGAGACCTGCATGACGGCCAAGGTTTTGCCCTGCGTAGGTCGCACGGAACCGGTCGTGAGGGGAATCCAGTCAATCTGCGCCTTCATGATGCCGGTCATCGCACCGTGCCGCTCGGGGCTGACCCAGACATGGCCTTCCGACCAGAGAGAAAGGTCGCGTAATTCTTGAACCTTGGGATTGATGTCTGGCGCTCCATCAGGAAGAGGAAGACCTTCGGGATTGAATATCCGAACCTCGCATCCGAGGTGCGCGAGAAGCCGTGCAGCTTCTTCCGCCAGAAGGCGACTGAACGAAATCTTCCGTAGCGATCCATAAAGGATCAGTATCCGGGGCTTGTGCTGCGAATAAGCCGGGCGAAGCGCATCAAGGTTGGGCTGGCGAATGAGATCATCTGAGGCGGCTGGCAGATCGGCCATTGGGGCTACTCCGTATTGTAGGATTAAGACATTTGCGTTCCGAGGCTGTTAAGGATCTGACACGGCCAGTTCGGAAGGCGCGCAACCGGCGTCAGATTGACCAGAACAACAGTTTTCCATCAGGAAACGGACCAAGCCGTTGAGCGTCTCGAAATTCGCGCTGTAGACGATGGAGCGTGATTCTCGCTGAGCACTAATCAGGCCAGCATGTTCCAGTTCTTTGAGATGAAAGGAAATGTTGGAAGGCGAAACGTTCACAGTTTCCGCAATCGTACCCGCCGCCAATCCGCTCGGGCCGGCGATGACCAGCTTACGAATGACCTGTAGTCGTGTTTGCTGTGAGAGCGCGCCAAATGCATCCAGGACTTGCCGCTCGTTCATAATATCAATCCTCGTTAAATGCTTGGAGGTGCCGAGAGATACAAGGCGTCAGCGCCTGCCCGAGCGCTTCAAGCCACAAGTTAGTTTGAGATTTCTATGAATATTGAAATTATGGAGTATTTTTGGTCACGTCAAGGCATCTTGTTATTGCTATCTCGATCTTTGTTGTCACCCTATTTTAAGCTATCGAAGCTCGATGGTGCATCTAGGCACCTAGTTGCACGCATTCAAGATTCCTTCAAATGGAATATACGCCAGCTTGTGATAGCCCAACAGTTCCATAAGCATGGATACGCCGGACGGAATTTAGGTGTGGAGCGAGATCGGATTGCGTGCCGGCGGTTCGTATTGGTTCAAGATATTGTAATTCTCACACTCGGTAATGTGACTGCATCAGCAGCCACAGGAAAATGCACATCGCTCGCTTTGATTACAGGATTAGAAAAGCGTGAACCAACTCGACTTGGAATAGCGACTCAGCTTTGATGACTTCGGGCAAATCATTGGGGCTGGGAATGTCAAAGATCACAGTAAACTCGCGACACTTAAAATCGATCAGAGCAGGTAAGCTTCAGGCAAAATATAGCGCGGATGGCTCACGAATACTAAGATACTTTATCGACTTTTGGCATGATGGGCTTAGCACGCATAAGGATTTAAGTGCTCCAGAGCTTTATCTGCTCCAAGGAAAAGTGGATGCGCTTATCGCTTCATGGGATAAGAAATACGATTTACACTTGGCTAAGTCACAGGTTCTAGCCGGTAAAGATGCTGCGGACGCAGCCACAATTGATGCGCAGAGCAATCTTGAACGGCTCGGCTCCATTTTAGCGCATACGCTGAAGGTCGATGACCGTGTGGATTGGGGAGCACTTAAGAAAAAGGGCAATTATCCAAGAAAGCGCTTCACAGATCCTGCACCTCGCCAGTCTTTGATTGATCGGCCAGTTGAAAGACAGCCCGTTATCTCAATTTGGGATCGGATTTTCGGACAGGCTAAGAAAAAGATTGCGGCGGTAAACGAAACCAACCGATCAGCGTTAGATTGTTGGCAAGCGCGTGTCGCTGAGAATGATGTTCAACATCAAGTGGCAGTGAAAAATTGGGAAGCAACACAATCAGCCTTTGAAGCCACAGAGACAAAACTAGAAGCAACATTCAAGGCGGAGCAGGCCAGCCACAATGCGAAGGTCGACGCGCTCGCAGCAGGGGTGATTGCTGGTGAACCGGATTCTGTTATCGAGCATGCATCGCTCGTATTAGAGCGCTCAAATTACGCGGATTTATTCGAAAAGTCGTTCCAGATGGAATATCAAGCGGAAGGAAAAGTGCTCCTGCTTGAATATTCACTCCCTTCCCCCGACGAAATGCCGACATTAAAGCAGGTCCGGTTTGTTGCAAGCACCGGTGAGATGAAAGAAACGCACATCTCTGATCGTGAGAAGAAGGCAAACTTTGACCTAGTTTGCTATCAAATTTGCCTGCGCACTATTCACGAATTGTTTGAAGCCGACGAAGCTCACAACATTGAACAGATCCTGTTCAATGGCACTACCAGCTACATTGATCGCAGTAGCGGACAAGACGTTACATCCTGCATCATGTCTGTTCTCGTAGAGCGCGAGAGATTTATGAGCATCGACCTCAATCGCATTGAGCCAAAAGCTTGTTTTAAAAGCCTCAAAGGTGTGTCCGCTGCTTCCCTGTCTTCATTGGCAGCAATACCGCCAGTGATAGAGATGAGCAAAGAGGACCGCAGGTTTGTGGACGGTCGCGCAACGATAGATGCGCTAGACAATGCTACAAACCTTGCGGCGATGGATTGGGGAGATTTTGAGCACTTGGTTCGCGAGTTGTTTGAAAAAGAGTTCGCATCACGCGGCGGAGAAGTTAAGGTTACTCAATCAAGCAGCGACGGCGGCGTGGATGCAGTTGCCTTTGATCCTGACCCAATAACTGGTGGTAAAATAGTTATTCAGGCGAAGCGTTACACCAGAACCGTTGGCGTTTCAGCAGTTCGTGACCTGTTCGGAACCATGCAGCATGAAGGTGCTTCACGAGGTGTGTTGATTACCACGGCTGATTATGGGCCCGATGCGTACAAATTTTCATCCGGCAAACCAATCACCCTGTTCACTGGCTCTAACCTGCTGCACCTTCTCGAAAAACATGGCTATAATGCCAAAATCGATCTTCGAGAAGCACGGGAGACTTTGAGGAGTTAACTGTAAGCGGGTAGGCTACCCCACGTATCTTTCGTCGGTGTGATGGGCGATTTTCTGCATGAATCATGCGGAGAATCCTATGAGCGACACTGTGAATCAGGCCCGGACATTCGAGGTTTTGACGGCGGAACCTGTGCGAAGCCGACGGCGGCCGCGTGACTGGTCGGATGACGAGAAGGCGCGGATTGTGGCTGCGTCGTTGCAGCCCGGGGCCAACGTCTCGGCGGTTGCACGGTCTGAAGGTCTGGATCCCTCGCAGCTTTATGGATGGCGTCGTAAGGCGCTTGCGTCTGGTGTTGTTTCACCAGTAACAGCGGGAACGGCCAGTCCGGCCAGATTTGCACGTGTTGAAACGACGTGTAGCGCTTCGATCGATATTGTTGTCGCCGATATGGTAGTTCGCGTCGGTTCAGCCTTCGATCCGGATCACCTGGTGAAGGTTCTGAGGGCGGCTCGCAAGGCATGATTTCCAGCGGTGTGGTTGTTTATGTGTCCTGTCAGCCCGTCGACTTCCGCAAGGGAGCCGCTTCCCTGATGGCAGTTGTCCGTGATGGCGGTCTCGACCCTTTCAATGGCGCGCTTTATGTCTTCCGGTCAAAACGTGCCGACCGGGTCCGGATTGTGTGGTGGGATGGAAGTGGCGTTTGCCTTTATTCGAAAACGCTTGAGGACCGTGGCTTTTGCTGGCCGGGCCTGTCAGTTGCGAGGATACGTCTGGACCATTCTCAGCTCATGGCTTTGTTGGCCGGAATGGACTGGAAAAAGATCCGCCCGAACAGGACAAGACGCCCTTTGCTGACGGGGTGATAGCGCCTGCGGCAAGATGATTCATGATGCTGTAATGGTTGGGAAAACGGCCGCTTTTATGCTCTACTCAGCCTCATGGATTTACCGCTTCACGATCTGCCGGATGACGTTGACGCACTGAAAGCTATGGTGCTCGCAATGGCACGTGAGCAGGCTGAAAAGGAAGCCCGGTTGAAGGCTGCTGAAGCTGAGATTGCCCGGCTGGAGGCAGTGGAGAAGAGCGCCAACGAACGGATTGCCAACCTGACATCCATCATGAAGGTTTTGCAGCGCACCCAGCACGGCCGGCGCTCTGAACGATTACGCCTTGGTGTTAGCGATGAACAGGTATCGTTTGCTTTCGAGGAAGTGGAAACCGGTCTCTCGGCGATCCAGAGCGAACTTGACGATGCGGCCAGGGGCAAGCCGAAACGGGCATCACGTCCGCGCAAGGGCTTTGCCGCTCATCTCGAACGCATTGAGGAAGTCATCGAACCGGAGATTCCAGCTGGTTGCGAGGGGCTGGAAAAGGTCCTGATCGGCGAGGATCGCTCGGAATGCCTGGACGTCGTGCCCCCGAAGTTCCGGGTTATCGTGACACGTCGCCCCAAATATGCATTCCGGAACCATGATGGTGTGGTGCAGGCGCTCGCGCCTGCACATATTATCGAGAGTGGTCTGCCGACAGAGCGCCTGCTCGCCTATATCGCCGTTTCCAAGTACGCCGATGGCCTTCCACTTTACCGTCAGGAAGCAATCTATTTGCGAGATGGCGTCGAGATCAGCCGGAGTTTGATGGCGCAATGGATGGGGCATCTGGGCTTCGAGCTTCAGATATGCGCTGATTATATCCTGGAACGGGTCAAGGAAGGTGAAAGGGTCTTCGCCGATGAGACGACCTTGCCCACTCTGGCTCCCGGTTCGGGAAAAGCCACCAAGGCATGGCTTTGGGCCTATGCACGCGATGATCGCCCCTATGGTGGGAGCAGTCCACCAATGGTGGCCTATCGCTTTGAAGACAGTCGGGGCGCAGAATGCGTGGCGCGGCATCTTGCCGGGTTCAACGGAATCCTGCAGGTGGACGGATATGGCGCCTATACGAGCATGATCAAGGCGCAAGCCAAGGCTGGGCGCAATGAACAGATACAGCTCGCAGGCTGCTGGGCACATCTGCGCCGCAAATTTTACGATCTGCACGTCAGCGGGATCTCGCAGGCTGCAACGGATACGGTCATCGCTATGACCAAATTGTGGAAGATCGAGGATGAGGTTCGCGGCAAGAATGCCGACATCCGCGCCGCGTTCCGTCAGGAACAGTCCGAAACCATTGTCGCCCGCCTCTTCGACCTGTGGGAAAAGGAACTGGGTAAAGTCTCGGGCAAGTCCAAAACCGCCGAGGCGATCCGCTACGCGTTCACCCGGCGCGAGGCCCTGGAGCGCTTCCTCACCGATGGCCGCGTCGAAATCGATAGCAATATTGTCGAGCGTGCGATCAGACCACAGACAATCACGAGGAAAAACAGCCTGTTTGCCGGAAGCGAAGGCGGTGGACGGACCTGGGCTACACTGGCCACGCTTCTCCAGACATGCAAAATGAACAGCGTCGATCCGCTCGACTGGCTATCCCAAACACTAAGCCGCATTGCTCAAGGCTGGCCTGTAACCGAAATCGAAGCCCTTATGCCTTGGAACTTCAAGTCTAACGCTATCGGCTGACCGCTTACAGTTAACTTCTCGAATACTCTGGGTCTTTTCAGTTGGCGACAGCCTCTTGTTATAATTCAGGGGCTCTTTCGGCCGCTGATGCTTTGTGGCAGATATTCTTGACTAGCAATCTGGAAAGGTAGCCGCATCTATCTACAAAAGGCTGGTCGAGCCTATTCTTGCCTCATACTCTAAATCAGAAACCGCCAACCAATCTGACCTGCTGACGCGTATGGGGTGAACCGCAGTGTAAAACGATTGCTGAAAAAATAGCGCCGAATGATCCGAAAGAAGCCTTCGAGCTGATCTGGCAATTTCTTTCGCTTGAAGATTCGATATTTGAACGATCCCATGACGGCAGCGGTACACTGATTGAATGTTTTCATGCAGTATGTGACGATGCCAGACGTATCGCGATGCTGGCAAATATTTCGACGTAGCCTCTGATAGACAAGGTACTCGCGGCTCTTTAGGATAACGGCTATGGTCAAATCGAAGTGGATATTTATGTTGCACAACAATCGGAGGCATCGAAGACGTTTGCATCCCCAGTACGAACCAGCAAAGCAGGAGGACATCATGGGAAAAGTCGATAAAGTCATCTTCTATGCCAATGAAGTCTCACAACCGGACAGTTAGGGTAAGTTGCTTTCGATTGTCTGATAAAAGTCGGCATCCGCAATTCGCTGTGCTGCGAACAGGTTCCCTTCATGGGTCCAATGGCCATCACACGGGATAAAGTGTCTGGTGGTATCTTCGTCATCGATGTTCGCAAGTAAATCAACGTAATCAATGCCAAGCGACGAGGCTAATTTCTCAAGCCTGCTTCTCAAAGGCGGGACTACCTGCTCAGCTTTAAGACGTTGGACGTCTGCTGGGCGCGGGATCGTGACAACTGTGACTGGTCTTTCACCGGCGAGTTTTTTTAACTCTCGGATCCCCTGCGCCATACGCGCATACTGATCGTCGGTGAAATCGTAATAAGCAGAGCCCGTCACTGCGGTTGGTAAAGGCACCCCAATCTCTTTTTGCTGTTGGGACCAATCGAAATAGGTCCGATAATGATAATATGCGCGTGCGGTCATCAGGAACTCTAAGGGCAAGTTTCGACGAAATATTGCCCAGCGTGTTTTTTCTTTAAATTCCCCATCAGGATAAATTATCTCATAGCCCGTATCAGTCGCCGCAAAATATGGGCGCCAGCGTGCTCCCTTCATCAGTTTTGAAGGTGTCGGCGTGTCGTCTGCGAAATCATTGGCTGGCAAAATCAGCCAGACTATCGCATCGTGGTCAAACTGGCTCGCCAATTCACGATAAAGGACGAACGCTTGCGTTGTGCCAAAGCTACCGGCAGTCCCGAAGTTCAAATGCGGAATTCCCGTCTTTTCTTGAAGAATATTTGTAAGACGTTGATGATCGTCCACACCCCAGCCTTCAGCAAAACTATCACCTAAAACGACAACTCTTGGTACATTGGATTGCTTCTGCCTTTCAGTATCCCGCATACCATACTTGTTGGAGCGGTAAGTGACATCGAAACAGGAAGTCAAATGGCGCACTGTAGCATTGGGATTATGCCAAACACCCCAGTGAGGGTTATTATCGGCCCAGAATGGCTTCGCATAATCGACTGAGTAGCTAGGTAGTGACACGTTTATGTAGCCCGCACGCGCCAGAACAATTAGCGATAACTCCAGTAGTACCGCGAAGATGAGAAGATTTAAGAGAACGACTTTCAGGAATTTACCCGCACGTTTAATCAAGTTCATATGCCTCTTTGAACGACGGGTCGGGACGAATACTTTGCATATCCTTGTATAGGATACAGCGCCCGATAACCAATATATCGAGTTCGGTGCCCATGAAGCAGCGAAACGCGTCTTCAGGTGTACACACTATTGGTTCCCCCCTCACGTTAAACGAGGTGTTCACCAGTATCGGGGTAGCAGTAATTTTCTTGAATGAAGACAACAGGGCGTGGAATAATGGGTTCGTCTCTGGATGCACCGTTTGTAATCGCGCGGAGTAATCAACATGAGTCACAGCGGGTATAACTGATCGAGGAATGTTGAGCTTTTCAATCCCGAATAGCTGTTCCTGATCAGCTGTCAGCTCGAGGCGATGTTCTACAAGAACATTGGCCACAAACAGCATGTATGGACTGGGCCCTGTAAAATCAAAAAACTGGGAAACGTCATCTGCCAGAATGGCTGGTGCGAACGGCCTAAAGCTTTCGCGATATTTTATTTTAAGATTGAGATCCCGTTGTACCTTCGAGGACCTCGGATCCGCGATTATAGATCTAGCACCTAAAGATCGCGGCCCAAACTCCATACGACCTTGAAACCATCCGGCGAATTTTCCTTCCGCGAGAAGATTTGCGGTTGTTTCCACGAGTTCTTGATCCGAGGTAACGACTGTGTAAGACGCTCCAACGCTATCTAGGCGTTCCTCAATCTCCGCTTGCGAAAACTCGGGGCCGAGGTACGCTCCTTTCATTGCATCAGTGCCGCTGGGATGTTTCGGTTGCTGAAATTCGTTGTGCCAGACAGCAAGTGCCGCTCCAAGCGAACCTCCTGCATCTCCAGCTGCGGGTTGGACCCAGATGTTCTTAAATTTACCTCGCCGGAGAATTTTTCCATTGGCTACGCAGTTTAATGCGACACCGCCCGCCAGGCAGAGGTTCTCGGAAGGATAGCGCTCCGCAATATAGTCAGTTATGCGCAACAGAATTTCCTCCGTCACCGACTGTATCGATGCAGCCAGGTCCATATGGTCCTGAGTCAGGTTCTCATGTTCAGGAACGCGGCGTTTTACACCAAGCAACCGTTCAAAGGGTTCATCACGCGTCATCGTGAGCCCTCCGATAAAGTTGAAGTAGTCTGGATTCAGGCGAAACGATCCATCTGGTTTCAGATCGATCACGTTGTCCAGGAGATGGTTATGAAAACGAGGGCTGCCATAAGGCGCCAGCCCCATAACCTTATACTCACCGCTATTGACCTTGAACCCGAGATAATAAGTGACAGCAGAATAAAGCAATCCGATTGAGTGAGGAAAATTGATTTCCTGAACAAGCGTGAGATCTGCCCCCATGCCGACGCCAATCGTAGTTGTCGCCCACTCTCCTACACCGTCTACCGTGAGTACTGTGGCGTCATCGAATGGGGCGGGGTAGTACGCACTGGCTGCGTGGCTATAATGATGTTCCGAGAAGCGAATTCGGTCAAATATGTCAACTTCGAAGTGTTCGCTAAATGCCTTTGCTAAGTTTCGCTTTTGGAAAAGCTTGTCCTTCACCCAAATTGGCATAGCTCGAGCAAATGAACGCAATCCATTCGGAGCGATAGCGGCATAGCTTTCAAGTAGCCTTTCAAAGGTAAGAAATGGCTTATCATAGAAAGCGAGAATATCCACTTCCCGGGGTGTAATGCCTGCCTGCTTCAATACGCTTTCAATCGATCTGACGGGAAAAGCTGGGTCATGTTTGATGCGCGTAAATCGCTCTTCCTGAGCGGCAGCTACAATTTCGCCGTCAATGATTAGCGCTGCTGCACTGTCATGGTAGTATGCCGACACTCCAAGTATAATTCGACCCAATTATTCATCCTTCAATCTGCAAAAGAACCCATGACACGAAGCAATTTTTTGGTGCAAGCTTGCACATAATGGCGTCACGTCAGAAAATTGCATAAATGAATGGTGCCACAGCAGAACCGCTACTGATAACCAGAAGTCCGCCAACAATGACGACCACGAAAGTCATCGGCCAAAGCCAGTACTTTTGGCGCGATACGAGAAATCTGAAGAACTCTCCGAAAAAATACACTTATCCCCCTAGAATTGATCAGTGAACGAAACCGTACGCTGCGAACGGTCGACCCAGTATGATTGAATGGCATGCTGCTTTCTCAGACGCAGCGGGTCTTTTCCCAGCAGGCGCATGGCAATTCCTGTTGGGAAAACGGCAAACAGGAAAATCAAGCCGAGCACTATTGGCGAGACAATTCTGCCCAGAAATATTCCGAGCTTTCGCCAAAGCAGATTTGGCCAGCGCAGAATACGTGGCGTGAACAATGCTGCGAATAAAGAGATCGATGAAATCGCGATAAGAGCGAAATTGTATTCGTCTCGAAATACAGAAAGGTAGGCAAAAACAATCAAAAAAACTATAGCAATCAATATGCCAAAACTTCTCTCGTCTTTATAATGTATTTTCACTTTATTCGACACTGTCGCAAAGCCTCATTCGTTGGAAAGCAAGTTATCTGCTTCGAAAGCTCGCAAGGCGAGGTCGTAGCGGATTCATCACTATTGCTTGGTGGAATATCGGAGAACGTCAAAACAAGACCAGAAAAACAGAACACGGAAACCGCTAAACAGTCTGCGATTAAAGTACGTGGGTTGCCGGGGGATAGGCGCCCGGAGTAGCCACCCGTGAAAGGGTCCGTTGATGGCGTCAATATTGCTATAAAATGATCAACATTCAAGTGGGTGACCGAGGAAAAAATCTTGAAAACTTTTCAAACTTTGGTTGAGTACCCAGCACTTCGATCAACTATCATGTCATTGCAAGCTATAAGTGCGCAGAAGCAGCCCCTATCAACCATCAGCATCGTGAGAGATGCGAACCACAGACTTAGACTGATTAAGTCGGATCAATTAATGCTTGCAATATCACTGATTCTGAATCATTAGTGATTCCGCATCGGACCCGCCACGGCGGGTGGCTTCTCCGGGCGCCTATCCCCCGGCCACAAGTTCACTCCATACAGTCGTTTTGACTGCTTGGAGTCCCCGTTGGTTATTCCCATGGAAATTCTGCTCGCCTGAAATCCGTCTATCGTGCCGGTCTTTTCGCCGCATGATGTTCATCGGTGGTCACGTTCAAACAGTGTATTCGTAACTCGGATATGTTGCGGGTTCGCGCGTGCGTCCATGGAGAACGACGTATTCAGGATATTGAATGTCATCGTTTTTCGATCGCTTTGTTACGCAGCACATCAAGATCGGTCATCTGTCGATCATCTATCCTTCAGGCCGTCGCGCTTCATTTGGTGACGGCACCGGCGATCCCGTCACGCTTCACATCAAGGACATCCGGACACTCTGGTCATTGATGCTGAATCCCGAGCTCGCATTCGGCGAAGCCTTCATGGAAGGCAAGCTTGTCGTCGAGGAGGGGGATATCTACGCCTTTCTCGAAGTCGTGTTCAAGAACTCCAGTGTCTACTCGCTGACCGGCCCGGCGAGATTTCGTCGATGGCTAACCGGGCTGCGCAGGCGTTTCCATCAGCATAATCCGGTCGGGCGCGCAAAAGATAATGTGGCTCACCACTATGACCTAGACGGCTCCCTCTATCGCCTGTTTCTTGATAGCGACAGCCAATATTCCTGCGCGTATTTCGAGAACGCCGGCTGTTCGTTGGAAGAAGCGCAACTCGCCAAGAAGCGACACCTCACAGCGAAACTGTTGATAGAGCCAGGCCAGAAGGTGCTCGATATCGGCTCCGGTTGGGGTGGTCTGGGGCTTTACATGGCGGAAATGACAGAGGCTGACGTTATCGGGGTCACACTTTCGCAAGAGCAATTCGCGATCTCGAACGAACGGGCGCATGGGCGTAATCTTGCCGGGAATGCGCAATTCCATCTGAAGGACTACCGGCACCTGGAAGAGCAGTTCGACCGTATCGTCTCCGTTGGAATGTTCGAGCATGTCGGCGTGGGCCACTATGACGAGTTTTTCACCAAGGTGCGATCCCTGCTGAAGCCTGACGGTGTCATGGTGTTGCATTCGATTGGTGTCAGTGACGGGCCGTCCCACACCAATCCCTGGATCCATAAGTATATTTTTCCGGGCGGATATATCCCGGCGCTTTCAGAAGTGCTGCCCGCGATTGAGCGCCAAGGGCTCATTGTCTGCGACATCGAGATCCTGCGCCTGCACTATGCCGAGACGCTGAAAGCCTGGCGAGATCGCTTCATGGCGCGACGTGGGGAAGCAGTCCGGCTTTATGACGAGCGTTTTGCCCGGATGTGGGAATTCTATCTTGCCTCCTCGGAGACGGCGTTCCGCCACCAAGGCATGATGGTGTTTCAGATCCAGCTCGCCCGAGAGCAAGCCGCTGTGCCGCAGCAACGCGACTACATCCAGGAAGCCGAAAATCGGCTTCGGGAGATGGAGGCGTCATTGATCACGCTTTCGAGCCGTGCCGCGGAATAACCGCACCTCGTATTCATCGCTGCCATCTGGTGGCGGCCAAAACTCACACGCCGTCCGCTTGCGAAAAGCGGAAAGGAGGAGTCCCATTTTGTCGAACGATACTTTAACCCGAATACGAACCGAATGGTTTGGAAACATGCAAGGCGATGCGCTTGCAGGCCTCGTTGTGGCGCTGGCCCTCATTCCCGAAGCCATCGCCTTTTCAATCATCGCTGGCGTCGATCCGAAAGTCGGTCTTTACGCCTCCTTCTCAATCGCCGTGCTGATCGCCTTCGTTGGCGGTCGTCCGGGCATGATCTCTGCCGCGACCGCGGCAACCGCCGTGCTAATGATCACACTAGCGAAGAAACATGGCGTCGAATACCTGTTGGCGGCAACCATCCTCGCCGGCATCATCCAGGTCATGGCCGGTATCTTCAAACTCGGTTATCTGATGCGTTTCGTATCCAGATCGGTCATGACTGGCTTTGTGAACGCGTTGGCAATCCTCATCTTCTTGGCGCAGTTGCCGGAGTTGACCAATGTGCCCACGCTCACTTATGTCCTCGTCGCTGCGGGGCTCGGCATCATTTATCTGTTCCCGTATGTCACAAAGGCTGTTCCTTCGCCTCTCGTCTGCATCATTGTGCTAACAGCGCTGTCAGTCTGGTGGGGCTTTGACGTCAGAACAGTGGGTGACATGGGCGAGCTGCCATCTACGTTGCCAGTATTTCTAATTCCGCAGATTCCGTTCAATCTCGAAACTCTTTTGATAATCCTGCCATATTCTGTGGCTGTGGCAGTCGTGGGATTACTGGAATCGTTGATGACGGCTCAGATTGTCGATGATCTCACCGATACACCGAGTGACAAGAACCGCGAATGCGTGGGCCAGGGCATCGCCAATACGGTCACTGGATTTTTGGGTGGCATGGCCGGTTGTGCGATGATCGGCCAATCCATGATCAATGTTAAGTCTGGAGGACGAGGGCGTCTTTCGACTTTCTGTGCCGGAGTCTTCCTGTTGTTTATGATTCTGGTACTTGGCGATCTCGTCAGCCAGATTCCCATGGCAGCGCTTGTCGCCATCATGATCATGGTATCGATTGGCACGTTCTCCTGGTCCTCAATCAAGAACCTCACTGTTCACCCGCGTTCTTCTTCAATCGTCATGATAGCGACTGTGGTCGGTGTGGTTTACACCCACAATCTCGCCATCGGCGTTCTCATCGGCGTGCTTCTTTCAGCCGTGTTCTTCGCATGGAAGATTTCGAAAATTTTTCGCGTCACCTCAACGCTCTCACCAGATGGTTCGCATCGCACATACACTGTCCAGGGTCAGATTTTCTTCGTATCAGCAGACGATTTCAACAAAGCTTTCGATTTTAAGGAGTCTCTGGACAAGGTCACAATCGACGTCAGTCACGCTCATATCTGGGATATTTCCAGTGTCTCCGCTCTCGATATGATCGTCCTGAAATTCCGCCGCGAAGGCGCAGAAGTTAACATTCTGGGCATGAACGAGGCGAGTGAGACCATTGTCGACAAACTCGCCATTCACGACAAACCCGGCGCCATGGAACGCCTGATGGGTCACTGAGGGAGGAACGCTAATGACTAATATACTCGGATTGATCGACGGCTCGACCTATGCACAGAGTGTATGCGACCATATCTCGTGGATAGCATCTAGAACGAAAGTGAATGTGGAACTCATTCACGTGATTGGCCGACGCGATACTGCTTCAGAACAGGTTGATCTTAGTGGCAGCATTGGACTGGGTGCTCGTACCGTCCTTCTTGAGGAATTGGCAAAGCTCGATGAACAGAAGGCCAGAGTCGCCCACAAGCGTGGTCGTTTGCTGTTGGACGAAGCGAAGGCCCGACTACAGGAAGCAGGCCTTGCCAACGTAGATACGAAGTTGCGTAACGGTGATCTGGTTGAAACCGTACGTGAATTCGAAACCGTTACGGATATCATCGTCATCGGGAAGCGCGGTGAAGGAGCTGACTTTGCGAAAGGGCATCTTGGCTCAAATCTGGAAAGGGTGGTTCGTTCCACGCATAAACCCATTCTGATTACTTCGCGCGGGTTCAATCCAATCAATAAACTATTGATCGCTTATGACGGCGGAGCAACGGCCTTGAAAATGGTCGATCAAATCTCCCGGAGTCCGATCCTCAGTGGCCTTGACTGCAAACTGATCATGGCAGGAGAGGAGAGCCCGGAGAACCGCAAAAAGCTCGATGATGCGGCTGTTATGCTTAAGGCAGCTGGCATCGTTCCTGAAGTCGCCATCGTAAAGGGGGCGGCTGACAAAGTGATTTCGGAGACGGTGGACCGAGAGGTTTTCGATCTGCTTGCGATGGGTGCTTTCAGTCATTCGCGGCTCCGCAACCTGTTCATCGGTTCCACAACAACGGAGACAATCCGCTCCTGCAAGGTGCCGGTGGTGCTGTTCCGCTAACCTGAAGGTAGTAATCAATGAGTGATACCCGCTTCGAAGATGTCAATACATTCTGGCAATTCGAGAACGAAGTGGCTCGCCGGTCGCGTTACGTGCGTTCAGCGAGGGCCGCGCGGTTTCTCGATGCGGTGGTGGCCACTTGCCCAAAACGTTTGAGCACGATCAGTCAAGGGACGGTCTTCTGGCGTGCCCAGATCGGACATCGCTGGACAGATGAAGTCGATGCTGGACAGCGGAATCCCTTGCCACATCCTGAGGCGCGCATGAAACCGTGGGATGACCGCGCGTACGAAGGGCGGGTGAACCCGAAAGGCATCTCCTCCCTATATTTCGCTACTGACCGGGAAGCAGCCATGTCGGAAGTGCGACCAGGGATTGGGTCTATCGTTTCGGTAGCGCGGTTTGAAGCCATAAGGGATCTCGTGGTCGTCGATTGCAGTCGCTTTGCGCAGCCTTTCGACGGGAAACATGCCGAGCTGATGAGTGACGACGTCGAAAATCAGGTTTGGTCTCATATCGACTATGCCTTCTCCCGGCCCGTGGTGCGTAGCGACAATACAGCCGGATATGCGGCGACCCAGATATTGGCCGAGGTCTTCAAGACTGAGGGATACGACGGGATAATTTACAAAACGGCATTTTCGCACGATGGCCACAACGTTGCGCTCTTTGATCTCAATTGTGCGTCATTTTTGGACGCGTCGCTTTTCCGTGTCCGTGAAGTTCAATTCAAATTCCAGGAAGCACCATAGTTGCAAACCACTTGGCGTTGGCGAAGCGATTATAATCTACCAAGAGACGAACTTATGAAAACTTATGAAATCGACAGGATGATGGTACGGTGTTTCGTCTTTATCGGCGCAGTCAACATCGTCGGATCACTCATGTTGCTGCAGGTGGGAACAACGACGAACCACGAGGCAGGATCAACTGCAATTCTTCAGATTACTACAATGGTCTGTGTCTACGCGGTGATGGCAAGCGCTTATGGCATTTCGACAACGCGTGGTGCGGAAAGGGTATTTTCTGTCTTGCTGTGTGTGATGTTCTGCGTGATGCTGAACATTGAAGCAAGAGCGGAGTTTCTCGGCATTGGCATCGTGTCTATCAGTGCGTTGATTGTTGCTGCTGCACTAACTAGCGTGATAGCTCGTGCTAACCCAAGACAAACACTGATCTGCGCATCTCAACTTCGCAACTTCGCTTTCAGTAGGAGTTCGATACTGTTTGCCGCTGCGCTGCTTGTCTATGCAATCGCGAGAACCACAGAGCGTGTAGGAGGCCAAGCTCCGGAGACCGAATGGTCCTGGTTATTGCACCAAGCGAGTTTTATGTCAGTAATGTTCCTGTTTCTTTACGCGGCATGCCCTTACATCAAGCACCACACAGGACATTAGGACTTTACCTCTGTTGTTTCCTTCACCCTTTCTCCGCTTCTCAAATTTCCCCTCGCGCGGCAAACACACCTGTCTATGCGCGCTCACCCGATCTTGAAGTTATTGCCTATTCGGATACATTGACTATTGTTGCAAACTGGGGTGATGTATACGAGGTTTCGGAAGCAATCGTTGGGGACCATTCAATGACTCGGCGGTTGCCAATATGATGCTCGACATCGATGAATTCACGGCGCTCGACGGCAAGCCTGACCACACAGCTCTCGGCCGTATCAACAGAGAAGAATTCGCAATTGTGCTGCCGGAAAGAGCGCCGTTGTTACTTCCCGTGTCGCGCTAGAACTCGAGGAAGCCATCCGCTCCTTACCGATAGATAGAAACGGCGAAACGTTTGCAGTGACTATCTCCATCGGAACCACAGTTCAAAAAAACCGCTTGTAGTCTTATAGGCCTCTCTGAAGCCGATGCAGTTTTTTAGGCCGCAAGATTGGCCGGTTGAGTTCGCGCGCTGGCCGTAGGCAACAAAGTAATCTCCGCGGCGGGCGAAAGTGCAGCGGCATAGAAAAAACAACTACACAAAAGCGATTTTCTCCGATAGTGTAAATGTATCCCCTCTATCGATGGGACGAACATCTCCGCAGCACGACGCAGCGCATCAGTATGCGCAAGCTTGGGCGTCTGTCGTGAGATGGAATTCGCCCACAGCTCCGTGCTGACGGTTTGCTTTCCAGCAAGCCGCTCTGCGTCACGCCTGCACAATTTCGTGAGGAGCGACATGGACAGAACGAGCGAAACTTACCACGCATCCCCCTTCTTGGACAACCTTGCCGACGACGCGCTCAATCCGATCGGGTCCGGGCCAGTGGCCGAATGCAGCGCGCCGGAGCGAACAGAATATCCTGTGGCCGTACCGCTCTGCTTCAAACCCGGCGTTTCTCTGGAGACGGCAAAGAGCATCCATCGTTACGCGCGCATATTCGGCGGTGCCAGTGTGAAACTGATAGAGGATGAAACCTGCTTGATGCTTGTCCTCATGGAAACACGCGACCGGAAACTCATGCTAGATCAATTCTCTGACTTCTTAACCTGACACGCGACACTCCGCGAGTGCAGTTGCGCTCAGCCCGGCTGTTAGACGCAAAACAAAGTGATAATCATCTATGGGCACGAAGCCCGCACGAAGTTTCTTAACGGCGCGTCGAGCGCGCAGGAAGCGGCAAAGTTTACATGCGTGTCATGCCCCTGGTAATTTTTGTTGACTATCTCAGACCTCTGTTACACAGAAAAAAACGCGGAGCAATCGGTCTTGAGGAGTGCAGTTTTGCAGAGTCATCCGAGAATGCGAGCGCCCAGTTATCCGGTATGTCGCGAGACAATACGCAGTCTAGGGCATCTCGGCGGCAATGGCAGATGTGAGTAAACGTAAACTGTCTTGCGGGTCCACGTGGAAGTGTGCTGGAGAATCCGGATCCTTTCCGGATAGTCGAGCAGTTCGTCACGGCAAAATTACAGGTTACACCCAACCACGCGAGTTGCGCGCTGTTGATTGTTCGGTCAGTGGCTCTCGTTAGCCACCAGTGATGAACACCGAAATATCCACGCCGGCAGTCAAAGCCTCCGCTCATGCAGTCCTATCGGAACTGGGATTCTTCGTCCTATAACGTCAAACAGATCGACAATCAGAAATTAGATTATGCGGAGATTGCAATTGACATCTGATGAACCCGACATAAAGCAGATCAACACGCTTATTGCCCGCATCCTGATCGGAAAGCCAGAGCTTACACCGCTCATGTTGCGACGAATCATCCCGAAACTCGATCACTATGACGATCAAGCTCTCGCCCAGAAGATCGAGCACCTGCGCTGCCAGAATGCCAAGCGCCGACCACTGAGGTATTGATATCTTGACATTATTGCTGAACGATCATTTCTCCGGTTACTTGCGCGGGCGATCGATTGTGTTGGTCGGAATGATGGGTGCTGGAAAAACGACCGTCGGACGGAAGATCGCCAGCATCTTGAAAATGCCCTTCATCGATAGCGACCTCGAAATTCAAACAGCATCGCGTATGTCGATCGAAGATTTGTTCGCCCGATATGGCGAGGACGAATTCCGCAGTCTGGAGCGCCGGGTCATCCATCGGATACTACAAAAGGATGGGCCGTTAGTGCTTGCAACAGGAGGCGGAGCTTTCCAGGACCAAATCACGCGGGAGACAACGCGCAAGACCGGCGTGACTGTATGGCTGAGGGGCGATCTGGAAGTTCTGTTGAAGCGCGTATCGAGGTGTTCACACCGACCGTTGCTGAGATCAGACAACCCACGCGAAGTCTTGGTCAGCCTGATGATGCAGCGCGAGCCCAACTATGCGCTCGCGGATGTTACTATACATACCGCCGACCAGCCACTCTCCACTGTCGTCGACTGTACCCTCAAAGGACTCTACCGCCACCTCGGTTTACACGTGCGACCCGACTAACTCGGCATAAAGAAAGTACTGGCGCGGCGATGGCCAGACCGATTAGAAAGCGACTCTATACAACCAGTTACGAGGCGGATTGAAGGGGAAGGGATCGACAAGTAGCACAAAGCGGAAATTTCGCAGAGCCGTCCGATTGTCGGAGGATTTCTTTTTCAAACCGCACGCTTTCGAGTGCCAGGTTTGCCAGACTTGTGGCTGCAATATCTGCGTCAGTATTCTGCTACAACCGGGATTTTTCCGAGGGCCGTCGGTACAGCGGACGTGAACCATTCCACGTTAATATCCACATCCACCGTAAATCCAGGATCAGACATAGCGATGCCGAAAGTGGTAAAAATGTCCGTACAACCAATCTAATTTGTTCATCCCGCGAATTTAGTCCGTCGTATCTACAGATTAATAGGCTCTTGCTGATTGTAAATTATTGGAATTTTTCATATTCGCCCAACCACTGCGATATTGAAATTTGCATTTGAGTTAATGCGAATTGGCTTCAAACTCCGTCATAAAATCATTCTATGAGCTGGACACCGCGACCGATATTCGACATACTTACTTGGTGCATTTTCACGGTTTTGTCGAGCGCACATGAAGTCTGGACCCCTGCGGTGGCTATGTCGGGCGCCTATCCCTCGACCAACTCTCAATCATAATTACGGAAGTTTCTGTTAGCGTCTGCGTAATCATACGCTGGACTCATTCTTCTAAAACCGTCCCATGGAATTGTTCGAAAGATAGGAGGTCGATTTGCCGTCGACTTTTCACACGCAAAAATGCTGCGTCCTGCTTGATGGGAATTATGTTGACAGATTATCGCGGCATCTCAGATTTGATTTTATTCAGTTTCAGGAGTTCATGAATCGTCGGTACCTGGTTTCTAATTACATTTATTACAGCACCGTGCCGTACTCTGATGACGAATTCCCCAAACGACGCCTGTTGGACTGGCTTTCTTACAATGGATTTATTGTCAGAGAGAAATTTGAAAGTCGACACCAACACAGAAATCGGCTGGATAGCAGTAGCGACTTATCGCTGGATATTGCGGTCTGTGCGTTGGAAACGTGCGATCACCTAGACGGCATCCTGTTCGTGACAAACGATACTGACATGCTAGCAGCCATTTCAGAATTGCAACGCAGAAGCAAATGGGTCGCCCTGGCAGGGGAACTTGGGCGTTCCGAAATCGGTATCAGCGAAGATTTGCGGCGGGCGGCAGACTTGTGCCTGCCTATAGATGCTATATTCAACGACGGCTTGAGAGAGCGGTCTCCGGATCCAGTTGCAGGTTGAATGAGATCATGACCATCTTTTTTTATGTTTAATAAGAATAGTATGCAGTTTTCACTTGAAGTTTGATCCAGTTGCCGCAATATTGCCGAAATCAACCGGACCCGTATAGCGGGTGGCTACTCCGGGCGCCTATCCCCCGGCAACCAATTTGCTCCCTCATTCTGCACAGGCTGCATCATGATGAGCATTCCGATTGGACTCCCATTATGAACTTGACGGACTGATCCAGCGCCAGCCAGCGTCGGTATCGCATGCGTTCCTGTCAAAAACGTCTGCACGTGCGCTAGCGAAGAGACATCATTATTTTTCCAACCGAGAAGTCGGTCGACGACCCGCATCCCGACGTCGCCGACGCGGAGACCTTACACGTGAATCGTGATTTTATTGACACTTTAACAACAGACTGGTTCGGCAACATCAAATCCGATGTGCTTGCTGGCCTCGTGGTCGCACTTGCCCTGATCCCCGAAGCGATTGCTTTTTCCATCATCGCTGGTGTCGATCCAAAAGTCGGCCTTTACGCCTCCTTCTCAATCGCTGTGCTGATCGCCTTCGTTGGCGGTCGTCCGGGTATGATTTCCGCTGCCACCGCCGCGACAGCTGTCCTCATGGTTACACTCGTACGCGATCATGGGCTCCAGTATCTGCTGGCAGCCACAGTCCTCGCCGGGCTTTTGCAAATAATCGCTGGCATATTCCGGCTGGGCTATCTGATGCGTTTCGTATCGCGATCAGTCATGACTGGCTTTGTGAACGCGTTGGCAATCCTCATCTTCATGGCGCAGTTGCCAGAGCTGACCAATGTGCCCACGCTCACTTATGTCCTCGTCGCTGCGGGGCTCGGCATCATTTATCTGTTTCCATATGTCACAAAGGCTGTTCCTTCGCCTCTCGTCTGCATCATTGTGCTAACAGCGCTGTCAGTCTGGTGGGGCTTTGACGTCAGAACAGTGGGTGACATGGGCGAGCTGCCATCTACGTTGCCAGTATTTCTAATTCCGCAGATTCCGTTCAATCTCGAAACTCTTTTGATAATCCTGCCATATTCTGTGGCTGTCGCTGCCGTCGGATTACTGGAATCGTTGATGACGGCTCAGATTGTCGATGATCTCACCGATACACCGAGTGACAAGAACAGGGAGTGTATTGGCCAGGGCATCGCAAACACGGCAACTGGCTTCATCGGCGGAATGGCCGGTTGTGCGATGATCGGCCAATCGATTATCAATGTTAAGTCTGGAGGACGAGGGCGTCTTTCGACTTTCTGTGCCGGAGTCTTCCTGTTGTTTATGATTCTGGTACTTGGCGATCTCGTCAGCCAGATTCCCATGGCAGCGCTTGTCGCCATCATGATCATGGTATCGATTGGCACGTTCTCCTGGTCCTCAATCAAGAACCTCACTGTTCACCCGCGTTCTTCTTCAATCGTCATGATAGCGACTGTGGTCGGTGTGGTTTACACCCACAATCTCGCCATCGGCGTTCTCATCGGCGTGCTTCTTTCAGCCGTGTTCTTCGCATGGAAGATTTCGAAAATTTTTCGCGTCACCTCAACGCTCTCACCAGATGGTTCGCATCGCACATACACTGTCCAGGGTCAGATTTTCTTCGTATCAGCAGACGATTTCAACAAAGCTTTCGATTTTAAGGAGTCTCTGGACAAGGTCACAATCGACGTCAGTCACGCTCATATCTGGGATATTTCCAGTGTCTCCGCTCTCGATATGATCGTCCTGAAATTCCGCCGCGAAGGCGCAGAAGTTAACATTCTGGGCATGAACGAGGCGAGTGAGACCATTGTCGACAAACTCGCCATTCACGACAAACCCGGCGCCATGGAACGCCTGATGGGTCACTGAGGGAGGAACGCTAATGACTAATATACTCGGATTGATCGACGGCTCGACCTATGCACAGAGTGTATGCGACCATATCTCGTGGATAGCATCTAGAACGAAAGTGAATGTGGAACTCATTCACGTGATTGGCCGACGCGATACTGCTTCAGAACAGGTTGATCTTAGTGGCAGCATTGGACTGGGTGCTCGTACCGTCCTTCTTGAGGAATTGGCAAAGCTCGATGAACAGAAGGCCAGAGTCGCCCACAAGCGTGGTCGTTTGCTGTTGGACGAAGCGAAGGCCCGACTACAGGAAGCAGGCCTTGCCAACGTAGATACGAAGTTGCGTAACGGTGATCTGGTTGAAACCGTACGTGAATTCGAAACCGTTACGGATATCATCGTCATCGGGAAGCGCGGTGAAGGAGCTGACTTTGCGAAAGGGCATCTTGGCTCAAATCTGGAAAGGGTGGTTCGTTCCACGCATAAACCCATTCTGATTACTTCGCGCGGGTTCAATCCAATCAATAAACTATTGATCGCTTATGACGGCGGAGCAACGGCCTTGAAAATGGTCGATCAAATCTCCCGGAGTCCGATCCTCAGTGGCCTTGACTGCAAACTGATCATGGCAGGAGAGGAGAGCCCGGAGAACCGCAAAAAGCTCGATGATGCGGCTGTTATGCTTAAGGCAGCTGGCATCGTTCCTGAAGTCGCCATCGTAAAGGGGGCGGCTGACAAAGTGATTTCGGAGACGGTGGACCGAGAGGTTTTCGATCTGCTTGCGATGGGTGCTTTCAGTCATTCGCGGCTCCGCAACCTGTTCATCGGTTCCACAACAACGGAGACAATCCGCTCCTGCAAGGTGCCGATCATTATCTTCCGTTAAAAACTGAATGAGTGGACGTGGGTCCGCCCTCCCTTTTACTGGAGATCATTCGTGAAAACGACTGAAGACCCTGATATCATCAAAGCTTTCGATCGACGCATCCGTGCGGAATTGGACGAGATTGTTCGGCTGATCGACGAAAGCAAGGAATATCGGGCGCCAGTTGAACTGGACCAGCAAAGTGTGGGGCGGCTTTCCCGTATGGATGCCATTCAGCAGCAGGCCATGGCTCAGGATCTGACGCGTCGTCGGCAAGATCGAAAAGTGGCCCTCGAACGCGCTTTATCGAAAATTCGGGACGGGGAATTCGGATACTGTGTCGAGTGCGGCGAACCCATTGCGATCAAGCGTCTGGAGATTGATCCTGTCTTTCAAACATGTGTGCGCTGTAGCCGTTAAATTTCAGTGGGAGGAGAAGATGGTTCAAGGTTCTGCAACCACAAGATTTTTTGTAGATGGTAGTCACTACGACCGGCTGCGAAGCGTATTTGAAGGATCTTTCGATCTAGCGAAGCTCGCAGTGATCGCAAATGGTGACCAACCAGTTATAGAAGCATTTTACTATCGGGATTTGCGAAACCGCGAGGAGGCTGATCGCCAGCAGGGCTTGTTAAAATGGCTGTGCCATAATGGTTTTGCCGTGAAAGGGCGGGAGCATTCGGACAATGAACCGCGCGAACGGTACGGTACTAACCTCGTAGAACTGGCAGTCGATGCCCAAGCCAGCATGCAAGAAGGCGAGCACTGCATTATCCTTGCAAGTGATGCTAAACTGATACCGCTTTTCGCTGCATTGCGTGAGAGGGGTTCAAAAGTAACTCTGGTTTCGACATTAAGGGCGCCTGAAGCAATAGCACCCTTACCAGTGTTGATCAAGGAAGCCGACACATTCGTGGATCTGGCAAGAATAATCGATCAATTGTTGCTTGCATCGCAAGAACGCGCCCGA
Source organism: Ochrobactrum sp. XJ1 (assembly GCF_024701725.1). Lineage (NCBI taxonomy): Bacteria > Pseudomonadati > Pseudomonadota > Alphaproteobacteria > Hyphomicrobiales > Brucellaceae > Ochrobactrum > Ochrobactrum sp. XJ1. The sequence goes on along the minus strand of NZ_VDGD01000015.1, from coordinate 5,111 downwards.
TTTTCCCCCAAAGATCGGGCATAGGAACAATATGTCAGAATACTTTAGGGACAACGTGCACTTCTTGCGCATTAACAGCCGCTGGATAACAAGCGGTTTTCTTTTGATGTTGTTTTCCTCTTTCGGGCAGACGTTTTTCATTGGGCTGTCTGGCAACGAGATCCAGCGCATCTTTCATCTTTCAAGTGGCGGTTTTGGCGGCCTTTACATGTTGGCAACCTTGGCCAGCGCACTCACTTTGCCATGGCTGGGTCGAACTCTCGATTTCATGTCCGGTTGGAAAGTCGTCGCATTCAGTATGCCGTGCCTTGCTATTGCATGTATTCTGATCGCGATTGCGCCCAATATAACGCTGTTAACGATTTCAATTTACCTCCTTCGCTTGTTCGGCCAGGGAATGATGACTGAAATTGCTTTCACAGAAACAGGCCGTTGGTTCGTTGCCAATAGAGGACGAGCCATGGCGTTTATCACAACAGGGCAACAGGTGGGCACAGCAGTTTTACCCGCTATAATTGTAGCTATAGCACAATGGCATGGTGACTGGAGGTCTGGCTGGTTTGCTTCGGCCGTCGTCCTTGCTTTGATCGGTTGGCCTTTGGTAACATTTTTGATGCGGAAGGAGAGGGTACCGCAATCGCGTGAAATTGCTGCCGCCAGGGAGAGAACAGCGCGTGACTGGACGCGCGGCGAAGTCTTAAGAGATCCGGTCTTCTATCTGCTTTTGATAGGCACTCTGGCTCCGGCCTTCATCGGGACCGTCATATTTTTCCATCAGGGGTATTTGATTACAATCCGCGACTACGACCCACTCGCCTTTGCTGCGGCTTATGTCGTTATGTCTGTTACAACAGTAATTTTTGGCTTTGTATGCGGTTATCTTATCGATCGCTTCGGTGCATTAAAACTACTACCGTATTTCCTGCTTCCTTTGGCTGTAGCGTCAATTGGAGTGGCAATAATCACCCCTATATGGGGCGTTTACGTGTTTATGCTGCTGCTTGGCATCAGTAACGGATTTACATCTACGCTAAGTGGTGCGCTGTGGCCCGAAGTATACGGACTAGCGAACCTGGGGGGTATTCGTGCAGTTGTAGTTGCCGCAATGGTCTTTGGTACTGCGGCGGGCCCGGGCATCACGGGCATCCTTATGGATTTTGACATATCACTACCCACTCAGATGTTTTTCATGGGGGGGTGGTGTGTCATAGCCTCTTTCTTGCTGAAAATATGCGCGCAAAAGATCGCGTGGCGAGAATGCCATTAACCTGAGCGGTTGCGACAGTAGCAAACCAGTCGCAGTGTATTATTTTAATAATTAGGGTACTCAAATCAAAATGCAACAAAGCGCGAAAGCAGTCGAGCTAAAGCATCACAAATTTTTCGTATGGCCCTATTTCTGGCGGTGGGCGGGCGTCGCAGCGTTTCTCTTGAGCTTCCCAATCAGTCTTATCTCTCCTCTATGGATTAGCTGGGAAAATCAAATACTGGAAAACATGCAGGTCTTCGTATTAGCGGTCGGAGCAGCGTTTTGCATTCGCTTGGTATTGCGATCTTCGAGTATGCATCGCTTGTTCTGGCTGTCAATTCTCCCACTCTGGTGTATTCTGATTGCACGCGAAGTAAGCTGGGGTGCAGTGTTCCTGGAGCCTATTGCGGCCTCAGAACTGGGCCCACAATTTTCTTCTTCACAGCTCTCTTACTATCCCGCAAGAACCCCACTCGTCTTCCTTATAATTATTGCTTCCTGCGTCGGTCTTTACTTTTCAAAGCCGTGGCATAGCCTCTGTATTTTGCTCCAATCGCGAAAGTTGCCGTTCTTCGACTTTCTCGGTTTCTTTGTATCCATGATTGCGTCAGCGGCGGCCGAACACCATTTGGGATTGTCCCTTAACTGGTGGTCAGGACATGCTCAGGTGATAGAAGAAACAATGGAGTTAGCGGCTTACCTCTTTCTGGTCTCGGGACAGATTGTCCTTTGGAGAGGAGCTTGTTCAAACACTCCCGTTGCTCCACAGGCAGGCATTTGATTGTTGCCAAAGCCGGCGAGAATGAGGGAAGAGCTGGACGTTCTATGTCAGCATGCTGCATAACTGTATTCGGAAGCAATATCAGGAGCGAGGCTTATCTGTTTCCAGGCGCCGAATTAGATTACCAAGTTCCATTGGAAACGGGAATATTATCGAGGAACTCTTCTCGCCTGCGATTATATTGAGTGTGCTCAGGTACCGAAGTTGCATCGCTTCTGGCTGTTTGGCGAGTATTTGAGCTGCTTCGAGAAGCTTTTGTGCGGCATGCTGTTCACCCGTAACGGCCCGATTGTTACCGTGGAGAATATGTCTTGACGCGGGCGACGATCTCTTCGTCATCGACAAAGCATTCGAGGAATTCTTGCCATTTTGCGGCTGATTTGCGTGCGTCGGCCAGCAACTGTCTGAGTTCATCGATGCCGTCGTCCGTCAAAGCGGAAGTGGTTTGATCGTCGCCGGTTACGACGGTGATGATATTGCCATAGGTCAGGTTGTCGTCATTGTAGATGATCGCTTGAAGAAGATCGACATCCTCTTCGAGCATTTCGGCAACATAGTCGAGCGTGAAGACAAATCTGACCGTCGCCATCAGGCTGCCTCAGCGTGTTCTGCTGCGAGAGGCTTCCAGTTCCAAGGGAGCAACTCATCGAGCCGATTGATTTTGTGATCATGAATGCGGTCGAGCACATCGGCCAGATAAGCCTGCGGATTGAGACCGCTCATCTTCGCCGTTTCGATGATCGTCATGGCACGTGCCAGAGTTTCTGCGCCAGTATCAGCGCCCGCGAATAACCAATTCCGGCGTCCTACTCCTATCGGCCTCAGGGCTCGCTCCGCAGCATTGTTGTCCATGGCCACACGCCCGTCCTCCAGGAACAGGGATAATGACGGCCATCTGCTCAGCCCATAGCGCAAAGCCTTCGCCAGTTCGCTTTTGCCCGGAATGCGAAGCAACTGCTTTTCCGCCCATGCGCGCAGTTCCTCGACCTTTGGCTTGCTGTGCTTTTGACGCGTGACAAGCCGTACATCGGCGGGCCGACCTGCAATATCCCGCTCGATATCATACAGCGCGCCGATCCGATCGAGAGCCTCGCGCGCAATCTCGGATTTGTTCGCGGTCCAGATGTCATGAAAGTCACGCCGCCAATGTGCCCAGCAGGAAGCTTCGCGGAAGCGGCGCTTCCCGTCCGATCCCGGCTCATATAACTTCGCATAGCCTTTATAGCCATCAGCCTGAAGGATGCCGCTCGCCTCTCGCAGATGATGGTGGACGTGCTCTTCCTTCCAGTCGGGAGCGAAGTAATAAACCGCACCCGGCGGTGCGCCGCCTGCCCATGGACGTTGATCGCGGACATATGTCCAGATCCTGCCCTTCTTCACACCTTTGCCCAGTCCCTTGTCGCGCAGCGACCTATCCAGCACCCGGATCGGCGTATCGTCAGCGTGGAGGACATCGCTCTTCATGATCTCCTTCTCAATACGCTCGATCAGCGGACGGAGCACCTGCATGGCACGACCGCACCAGTCCACCAGTGTGCTGTCTGGTATATCGGCACCCATCCGCGCGAATATCTCGTTGAGGCGATAGAGCGGCAGGTGATCGTCGAACTTCGAGACCAGGATATAGGCCAGAAGCCCGGCACCAGCCATGCTGCCCGATATCGGGCGGCTGGGCGCAGGAACCTGCACCATCTTCTCGCAACAACGGCACGACTTCTTTGGTCGGGCGATCTCGATGACCTTCATCGTCGCTGCGATCATATCGAGGATTTCGCTGACATCCTCTCCGACAAGGCGCAATTCTCCGCCGCAGGCAGGACAACAATGACCGGGATCCAGTTCCCGGCGTTCGCGAACGGCATTTTCCGACACACGCGGGCGTCGACGCAGTGGCCGGGACTGTGAAGTCTCCTCCGGGCCACAAGCCGTATCGTTTTCAAGCTCTTCGACGGGCGCGGTCTCGTGTTCGGCACTGGCAATCAACAGATCCTCCAGCGCCAGTTCCAGTTGCGCAATTTCTCGCTCGATCTTTTCAGAAGACTTGCCGAAGACCTGTTTCTTCAGCCGGGCAATGCGCAGCCTCAAACCTTGGATCAGGTGGTCATGCGCTTTCAACGCCGCCGACATCTTCGCATTCTCCGCCTGCAAGGCGGTGATCATCGCCTTCAGAAAGGCTGGATCATCAGGAAGAATTGAGCTCGCATTCGACATGAGCCTGACTAGCATAAATCAGGACAGAACGCCATAAAAACAAGTAGTTTCAGTAAGATAAAATCAACCGACACGTGCCGGCGGAGCACCCCAGTCCGGACGTCTCCAGTCTGTTCCTTCCCATAGCATCGCCAGCTGTGCTGCTGTCAGTCGAGCTGACCCATCGGCCGCTGAAGGCCAGGGGAAACGGCCTTTCTGCAGAATTTTATGTCAATCGGAACGGAATATTCACCCCCTTTACTTGTCCAATATTGACCCCCCGATTACGGATTAGCACTTGGCCTGCCCGACGCTGGCCGGGGTTGCAAAGGGTAGGCCAAGTGCGGGTGATTAGCTGTTTCGGCTTTAGCTTTGAGAGCGGTTTTTAAAGCGCCATGAATCGTTGCCTGTCTCTACGATTTCGCAATGGTGCGTCAGGCGATCTAAAAGTGCAGTTGTCATTTTTGCATCGCCAAAGACGGTCGGCCACTCGCCGAACGCCAGATTGGTCGTAACGATAATCGAGGTTCGCTCGTAGAGCTTGCTTATAAGATGGAACAGCAACTGCCCGCCTGCCTGAGCGAATGGCAAGTACCCCAGCTCGTCGAGAATAACAAAGTCGAGACGGTTGAGATATTCTGCGGTCCTGCCTTGCTTCCCGTTGCGTGTTTCAGTTTCAAGTCGATTGACCAGATCAACCACATTGAAGAAACGGCCACGTGTGCCATTGCGAATGAGTGCGCGCGCAATGGCAATAGCCAGATGGCTTTTTCCTGTTCCCGTGCCACCAACCAGAACGACATTTCTTTGATCGCTAACAAAAATGCCTGTGGCCAACTCGCGAACCAAACCTTCGTTGATTGGGGTGCCGGTAAAGTCGAAGTCCTCAAT
>NZ_VDGD01000014.1:0-86121 GCF_024701725.1 Ochrobactrum sp. XJ1 | reverse complement strand
GTCCGCTCCTATCAATGAAGGAGCTTATCTCGCGGCATCATTCACAAAAGAAAAGGTGGGATGTTCGTCGCGCTCACGTTTCAGTTGGAACGTAAACAATTGTTATCGTGGCTTGATTCAAAAGACGTTGGCAAGATAATTGCTCGATATCCGATTAGAGAAACAATGGCATTAGAAGGGGTGGTGAGTGCGTTACAGTTCAAGAATAGAAACCAATATGAGGCAGCCGTTCGTAAGCTATTGATGGATAGTTCTGAGCTGAAGGCGATGCTGATCGGTTTTTTTGGGGGGCTTAATGCTGCACTATCATGATTGCGTAGTCTTTAGTATTTCTGGGTGAACTCGGTTTCCTAGTAATCGGATCTCGATCCAAGCTATCTATTTCAATTATCACGCTCAGCGTCGACATAAACCATTCTTCGAATTAATACTTTACGTAATTTGCATCATAAGATCGACGTAACTAACACTTAACGCGGGATAACCCTTTCTTCCCTCCGAAGGCGTTGAGAGTTTGACTGACGAGTTAAGGTTTCCTTACGCTGTTGAATTTCATGGAAATTTGGCTACTGGACTTTGAAGCAATTCTGCCGGTTCCACGTCAAGCGCCTCGGCTAATCTGCCAAGAATGTCGATACTTACCCCGTAAATACATCTCTCCAATGAGCTGATATACGTGCGGTCAATATTCGCACGATGCGCCAACTCCTCTTGCGACAAGCCTTTCGCCAGCCTCAGAGCCTTCAAATTCTGTGCGAATGTCTCTCTCACGTCCATAAAACGCAGAAAGACGAGTTGTAGAGAATTCGACCACGGAGTATTCTCTACAGAAGCGGCTTGCAATGTTCATATCCCTTGTACGACGCGAGCGCTCGCAAGGGATTATCCGGGGGGGAAGTATGAAGCTGATTTCTATTGTGACACTATCCGTCGCATTGGCAGCGTGCACGACAAGTTCAAGCGTCTCACCACAAATGGCTAGTGCTCAAAAGCTCTACAATCAAAAGATGGATGAATGTGAAGCGCGTCAACATAAACGTGCGGTGGATAAGGTTCGCTGTATCAACGGTGCCGAACAGGTTCTTTTACCAGTTGCAGGAGGGGACGTTGATCTACTCCGTCATCAGATGGCAAAACGTGTCGAAATTGCACAGCGGTTTGATGCCGGGAAGATAAGCCGTGCTCAAGCAAATAGCGAACTGACGTCGCTTTACTCGCGGGTAGCATCAGAAGCACAGCAACGTCAGTCTCAACGCATGCAGGCCGCTGCTCAGTTCATAACGGCGCAAAGTCAGGCAGACACGATGCAATCTATCGCAAATTCGCAATCGCGCATGGCTACTGCCATGGAGAATGCTAACGACGCACATCTTCCGCGTTGGCAGCGCAAAAACCCCAACGGACTGCTATATTGAACGGGTGCAAAATGTCGAAACAAAAGCGAGGCATTTGGATTAAGGCTACTGCGTATGCAGTCTGGTTTCTGCTGATTGCATCAACCGCTGCAAATGCGGACTGGATCAATTCCATTGTCAACGGGACAACGAACAACGCAAAAGAACGCGTCACTGAAAAGGTTTTGCGTGATCATGGCCTTGATAAAGGTTCTCGTAAGACGTTCGGGCCGTACACGTGCAAGGATGATTGCTCCGGTCATCAAGCGGGATACAATTGGGCAAAAAAGAAGGCTGTCCGCGATGGTGCTCAATGCAAGAGCAACAGCCAGTCATTTACAGAAGGTTGTTTATATTACGCTCGTCAGACAAACGACCGTGAAGAGGAAATGCTCACAGCCGCAACACATGTCTACCTGACTTTCAAAGAAAGTGGTGTGCAAGGATTAATTCGTGAAGTGAAAAGCTGCTACGCTAACAGGCCGAAGGATACGTATTGCGTAAACATCGATATCGGTGCTCGTTATATCGATGACATCGGTGTCCAGAACGAAGGATTTCCACGTACTGAATATTTTGACGATACTGCATGGGAAGCGCGCACATCGAAATTGTTCGTCAAAGAAGGCGTCACCATGGATCGATATCGTAAGTATCGTGCAGTAGTGTACCGAAATATGGCGCAGGCGATAGCAAGATTGATGAAATAAGAGCGATCAGATCACGTCAATTCCTGACGAATGTACTTCCGCATATGCATTTCGAAGCCAATAATATCCCCTCCACACAAGAAGCGGATCGAACTCATACCGTTTGAATTCTGGTTTCCTCCCCGCCTTTTGGTGTTCATCAATGATCGATTGTCTCTTGTAAACCTCTATTTCCTTCATAACTAGTTCTTCTAGCCAAAAATCAAGTGCCTTGTGAACAGCACCGTATGACGCCTGTACTTCATTTTGTATTTCCATTATCGAACGTGTGGCGCTTCTATTGCCAAATGTTCCTATAGCTGCTTGTGCATATTTTTCGCTGATCATGATCGGATTTTTACTGACATCATCAACCACGATAAAGCACTCGGCCCATGACGTGGTTTCCGCTAACGCGAATAATACCGCTAGCCGTAGTGAGGTCGCGCGCATTGTACCTGAGATGATGTACCTCTTCACGAATTCATGAGTAATCGCAGATTGTGTGCCGAACTGAAAATCTGCTGGAGCATGCTTAACATTAAATAGAGGGCAGTCATTTTTACGCATAGGTTTGCCGTCTGCCCCTAGAATTGGTGTTGGGCGAGGAACCTTGACCAGTTGGCGTTGACCAACTTGTGAAAACAGGATGCTGTCAACCATCTGGGCCACTGCAATTTTTGGCTCAATTGAACCAATAATGCGCGTTTTTGGTTCAAGCCGAAAAACGGCTATAAAAAAGCGCATTATTTTCAATTGGATAGAATGGAAAGTGAAGATATTCCGGTAATACTTATATATATTACTGGGATGTATTGACCCGCTGTTGGGCCGCGATCCATCCACGGATTACTCCGGTGCGATACGCGACCATGCGGCCAATTTTCACGAACGATGGCCCTTTCCCCTCATGACGCCAGCGAGCGAGCGTCTGGGCCGATATGCCGATATACAGGGGTAGCCTGCGCGACGGGATCAGGGTTTCGTCATTGTCAGGCAGGGGAAGCAGGCAGATTTGAGTATCAAGGGGCATTGCTTTCACTCCATAGGAACCAGAGGAAAGCGTTCTAAGTCGGATGCTAGCTGAGCCGTGAGGACATTACTCCATCACGCGGTGCATGATCCGTGCATTGAGCTTATCGCAGATACGTGCAACACGTTCATCATCTGCAACCTCAAATATCGCGGCTGCAAGCGCAAACTGTTTGGATAAGATGAATTCCGCAAAACTATCATCGTCGTACGTTCTGGACGGATCCAAACCAGCATCGCGTACTTTTCTATAGCGTCGGTATTGACGCGTGATCGTATCAATCTTGTCTTCGTTGTCAGAATTGCTGTTCACCTCGGCAAGGTGTTCTTCGATGACAGACCGAATTGCAGCTGTGACTGTACCGCCTTGTCGATAACGTTCATCAATCAGTTGAAAAATTTTTAGATTGTTCTGGCTGACTGGTTTGCCTTCCGCCTTGCGTGGTGAGGCTTTCATGCTGCTTTTAAATGCGCGTGCAGTGTTTTCATCAAGGCTGCGATAGAAATCTTTCAGCCTAGCTTCAAACTCTTCCGTGCTCATTGTGGGGGAGAATTGGCGCTCGTTCATGACTGTTTCGAGTGATAGGACATGCGCACGCCATGAGGCGTCGTTGCTTTATGTAGAAAATAGAACGGCAACTAAGTATCGGTTGACCACAAGCCAACACAGAGACCGACCGCCAATCCGATAACTCCCACTAAATCGAATGTTATCCCTCGTACCGACATGCTGAATATTACAAGCAGGGCCAATACTCCCGCCCAAAATGCGAACGTTGCAAATCGGACGGCTTCAATATTACTCATGGGGAAAAATCGTCGGCTTGTCCAAATTGCAATACCGCCGAGAATAATCCCTCTGAGCATTTCTGGAAACCAAAGTCCGCCTATTTCATCGACGTAGGGTATCCATGATGATCCGCCGATAAAAAACTTAAATACGAAGGCGTAGGCCATTACGATTAAAGCCGCTGGGATCATGGCGGGTACTATCATTACGATTGAAACTATTGCAGCAACGGCAGTTCTGTCCGAGGACGATGTAACGTTTTGCTGAATATCTGACATTTTCTCCCCCAATAGCCATGAACCATTTTGTTCAAACCCCGCACTATCATCATTATTCGATTATCCGCAGTCAACGTCCTCCGGTATTGTATTTACGAACATGATATCATTCAGGTGATCACACCATTTGTTCAGCGCATCTCGACGTTCTGGAATAAATGCATTCTTTTGATAGACAGCGGCAACACCACTTATCACGCCGCTCTTATGATTAAGGATAGCATCAGCGACGTGGATCGCAACGCCGAGCATGGAAAGTTCGGTCGTAACGGTTCTACGTATGTCATGCAGTCGCCAAGGTGCTAGTTTGACCTGTTCAGGATTTGCGCCTTTATCGGCTGCAAACTTACGCAGCCTTTCCAACATTTTTTTATCGAGCGCCGCTTTGCATTTCGAATAACCACTAAAAGGCGTGTTGCCTGTAGTGGTGAAAACAAGATCGCTTACGACATTGTCGGCGGACACAAAACGACGAATTGAATGCAGCAACGTCAACGCATTCTTTGACAGATGCACTTCGTGCGCCTTTCCGTTCTTGGCGCGTTCGGCTGGAATGGTCCATGTTGCTTTATCAAGATCAAGTTCGCTCCATCGCATTTCACCAACCTCATCGCGTCGTTGCGCTGTAAGAAACAGCAATTCAACAATCTTTCCGTATGGATAGCCAATGCTTTTCGCCGCCATCAATGCGGCTCGCGTTTCATCGGTCGAAAGAGTGTGATCACGCGACACTTCCTTTGTAGGTAATGAAATGCCGTTGGCCGGTGAGATTGCGATAATGTCCCTCGACACGCACCAGTTCATGAATTTGCGGATAGCAGCCAATACACGGTTTGCCATGTAGGGCGCGCCGCGATCTCGAATGCCTTCAAGCACAGATAGAATATCGTGCTTGGTAATGACATGAATGGACTTTTTGCCGTGTTTCGATAGTAGCTCGCGTTCTAGAATGCGCTTTGTCTCGTCGTGTGTTTTGTTCTGCGCTGCGTGTTTTTTCAAAAACTCGTCAACCAGATCGGTCAGAATGTCGGATGACTTGCGTTGCCGTTCAACGCGCTCGATAGCGCCGACATCGTTGCCCTTGCTGCTTTCCGCCAAAACCTCGCGTGCACGATCACGTGCTTGCTGCACAGTCCATTGGCCATGTGGGCCGATAGTGTACTTCCTTGCAGCGCCGGTATGACCTTTCGGACGGTGCATCACGAGAAACACCTTCCTGCCTTTAGGTGTCACTTTGACGCTAAACCCTTTAAGTTCGCGATCCCAATAGAACGCGTCCTTGTCGGTAGGCTGTAGATTGTCGATATATGATTTTGTCAGCTTGACGGGTTGTGACATGCTTGCCTCCATTGCTGCCTAGGAATATCATAGGCAGCAAATGAAAGGAAGCGATAGGAATCGGGTAATCGCGATTGATTTGATAATTTGTGTAGATTCAATATGATAGGAATATAGTGATATCTATTGATAGTAGCTCAGCCGGTAGAGCAACTGACTTTTAATCAGTAGGTCCGGGGTTCGAACCCCCGCGCGCTCACCAAAATCTCCAATAAAATCAGTCACTTACCTTAAATCCTCTACTGATTTGTTCGGGCATTTGTGTCATGGGTACCGTATGGGTACTCATTTGCAATGCTGGGTACTGGCGGTCTGATTTCAGGTGCAATCAGTTCCGCGAACCACCTTGCCGCCCTGAGAAGCCATCGCGCCGTCATAATTCTTACGAACGCCATTGGGTCGCCCTCCGGCGGCGGACAAGCCTAGCAAGATCATTTCTCGCCTGCCGGTAGCCACTACCGTCAAAGCTGAGGGAGCGAGGCCCGCCATAATCGGCGTGGCTGTCGTCGGTATCATAGTTTGCCGAGAATGGTTCCGGCATTTCTATGCCGCGCTGTGTGACCTGTTCAGGCCAGCCAAGCGTCAGTTCATCGTCGCCGCTGTCGCTATGATCATGCGGCTCATCTGTCACTTCGCCGCCGTGCTCGTTCTCGTCCTCGATTTCGTCATCCTCTAAATCAGGGTCGCCATCCATCCGGTCGAGATACCAGATCATTTCCTCAATCCACTGTTCCAGCATCAAGCGGCGGAGGCGTTTCACTGCAGGGCCTGTTACTCGCATGTGACCGCTCCATAATTCTGAATGCCTGCCAGATAGCCCATAGCGGCCCGTATCATGCGTTCGGCGGCTTCCGATCCGTAAACGCCGTTGCTGTCAGCCATAGCGATCTGCAAGGCTTTCAAAGCGCCCTGGCGGGTCCATGCTGGTTGTGTCCAGTTACAGAGAACTTCGAGCGGCGGACCATAAGACACCTCGGCATAGGCCTGCGCCTCGTCATGGTCCTCCGGGGCGTTCTTGTTGAAATCATTGAGAGCAGCCAGATAAGCATCAATCGCTTCAAGCAGCGGATCGTATGACGGCTGCGTATTCGTGGCCTGCAAGCCCACTATGGCGCGGTGAGTGCTGATCGGCCCGAACAGTACCGGGCAGCTTACCGACCGACTGCGCGGCGTGATTGCGGCCATCATCGTACCGTCTGCATATTCGTCCAGAGCATCGCAAAGCTCATAAGATAGGCGCGTTACTCGGTCGATGGGGCGCTCGCTTTTTGGCAAACCTTCGGCGGTTGCCTGACCTTGCTGTGTCGGCATCATTGTCTCTCCACTTGTTAATTTATCAAGTAGGATTGAATTAATCATAATTGTAATCGTCGTCAACCCCACTTGATAAAAAAACAATCGCGGTGTAGAAAATAGCCATGATCACACCAGAGCAAATACGTGGAGCGCGAGCTATGCTGGGCATGACCCAAGCCGAGCTTGCGAAACTGGCCGGTCTATCTACGACTGGCCTTAACAATATTGAACGCGGCAGCGCTGATCCGAAGGCTTCGACGCTATCGGCTATTCAGGCTGCGCTAGAGGGCAGGGGGATTGTGTTTCTCGCCAATGGGGATAATCGCGATGGCGGGCCGGGCGTTCGGCTGAAGGCCTAATCAACCTTTCGCACAAATCGAAGGGTTGAAATCCGCAACGGTTGCGCATTTGAAAAGTGACGGCGGCGATACTCTTCATGTTTCGCCACGAAACTTGCCAGCTTGGCAGATTTGAAATCCGTCACTGTTCTGGTCTGGAACACTGAAAGTGTCCAGAGTTCTGGATACTTCAACCGCCCCAAAATTGGGGGCGTCCCCTTGACCGCCCGCCGCGCCTCTGCCAGCTTGCGGCAAAGGGGGCTGGCATGCGGACATTGTTCATAATCGCGAGTTGGATAGCTGTAGCGGTCTTTGCCGCCTACCTTGCTGGCGTTCGCGTAATCGTCATCCAGCCGCTCAATGCATTGCCTGACGGCGGTACAGCTGTCGTTTGGGGCGTGAAGGGCTATCGGCTGATCGATAGTGCTGACGCGAAATGTGTCCGCGATGAGGGAGCCGTCAATCTATTCTGTCGCATTGGCGTCCTGAAGGACGTTGCTGAGAATGGGACAGTTCTCTTCCGGCTTCCATACAGTGAATTTCTTTTTAAGCTGACAGGTGAAGTATGAAGTGTTTTGCATTTAAGAATGATGTCACGCCCAATCTCTATGCAATCACGCCAGATAGAGAAGGCGCGAAGATTGATGGCACCAAAGGGCCTTGGTCCTTTTTCAAGGAATTCAATGTCGAGCCTGGACAACGTGGGGTGATAGGACTTCCGACCAACTCGGACCAAGTCCTTTTGGACCTTGAAGGCGCTGGCGTTCATTACGTCTCAGTGGGTCTTAACTTTGATGTTTTTCCGTCCCGATAGGTTATCATCGACACTACCCGGTTGCTCTGCTTTTATGGCGCGGTAAGCAACAGGGAGGCTTTTATGAGTGACAAGAAAGAAGGCTGGGGAGAGATAACGGATGCTGTCTTCTCCAGCCTAAAGAAAAATTGGCCTAGTGATTTTCCCGCTGAACAAATGAGACGCGTGCGAGGCGTCCGCTTCGAACCCGGACAAACAGCCCCGGAACCTGTGGTACAGGTATCTCTACAAGGCCAGAACAATAGCTTGGAGCAGTTTCATGTTCCCCTTGCTGACGCCATGTATCTGCTTGGCGCTCTTCAGGAGTTTCAGAAGCTGACGGGTGCCGAGATACCAGATAATCCTCCAAGTCAGAAAGAGTAATCGGATAAGGCGTCTCACGGGACGCCTTCTCTGTCTTCGTCATGGTGTTTTCCTTTCCCTTGGTTAAGCCGCCTGCTTGAAGAAATAATCGAAGACTGGCGGCGATATCCGTTTAGGTATCTGTTTGCCCGATATCACACGGCTTGCCTGATTTTTGCACGACGCCGAACAATACTTGCTGTACGGCAGACTTGATCGAAATGCCGCGTGACACCACTGGCAGGTCAGATCATACTTCACGGTCAGTCCATGGGCCTTTTTGCATGAGACACTGCAAAACACATGCTCACGGCCTTCACGCAACGTGTGAGGCTGGAATGCGATCCCGCATTGTCTACATAGCTGTGTCGGCAGTCGCTTCGATGCTCTGGCGCACGGTTCCGAACAGAAAATCGTTCTGTGACTAGACGGACGAAACTGCTTGTGACAATGCGGGCAATCGCGCCTAGGCAACACTTCAGCAGCTTTGAATGTGCATTCTCGGCTGCAATACTGCGCACCCGGCTTGAACGGTCGAAACTGTTTTCCGCACTCCAGGCAAGCTTTCGGCTCGTTCTTTCCACGACTGATCGCTGACCACGCAGCAGAATATGCAGCGTCGGAATGATGACGCGCTTTGAAGTCTCGGTATTGCAGGGCGGATCGGGCGCACACATCTGAACAGAAACGATAGTTCGCGCCTTCGCGAAACATATCTTCCGGTATTTCGACACCGCACCATTTACAGTTTTCGCTTGGCACAGAGTATTCACGCTGGCCTTCATCCCAAACGGGTCGTGCGTAACCCAAATGTGCAAAGGCACTGTTGATTAGATTAGCTGCTTCGAAGTCAGCGCGATCCCACGGATATCCCCTGACACAAAGGGCTGCCCGGATCCCGGCGCGTACTGGGCCCTCGTTTTCAAATTTGCTCAGCCGCCAATCTCGCAGTGCGTCCATTACAAGATCGACCACGTGGCGGCGAGCTTCTCCCTTATATACCGCGTCTAGCTTCTTCGGTTTGGTGCCGTAGCGGTACTCGCCATAGCCAGCGCGAAGACCATTCTTACGGCTGTAATTGGCGTTGCTCATCCGAACACCGCATCGAATAGGTCAGGACTGATCTCGCCGGTTGGCCGTGGTGCTACGGCCTCTTTGTCGGTGACACGCTTCGAATAGAAATCCTCGACATAGGCGGCATCCATGGCGCGCAGGATCGCCACGTGATGAGCGGCAAGGCTCCAGCGATGCAGCCGAGCATATTCGGAAATTTCCGAAAAACTGATCGGATTTGGCCCGTTCATGTGCCAGGTGCGGGCGGCATTCAGGTCCATGAACCAGTTCCACAACAGCGAGCCACCGGGCGGGACTATGACAGGCTGAGACGTGGCGAGCGCCTGCTTGAGCGCTGCCACCATAGCCTTTTCGAGACGATCTGTAGCGGCCATTAGCGGATACCTCCCTTACGGCGAACTTCAGCTGCTCCATGGGCCGCTCGCACCTTAAACTCATTGCTATCGGCAAACCTATCCACAGCCTTCTGCGCAATCTGTGCCGACTGGTTGGTCACGTAGGCCTGAAGATTTCCGTCCTTATCTACAGACACTTTGATGTCCGACTGCACGTTGACATGCTGGCTGCCGCCACCCGATCCCGATTGCCCAAGCATATGGTTTGGCGTGACCTTCGATCCGCGTGGGAGTTCAACTCTTTCAGGGCCTTCCTCGCCCACGATGGCAGTTCCACCGGGCGCAAAGGTTGTTCCTCTGGCATAGAGACCGATCCCGCCGCCCATCGATGGCGCAGACGGGAAGAAGCTCGTGCCACCGCCGAATAAGCTGCTGAAGATGTTTCCGCCTCCACCGCCGCCGAATAGCGCATCCAGTCCAGAGTTAAGGAAGCGGTCAGCCAGTCGGCCAAGGGCGTCCGCGAGAACATCTGAAGCCTTGGCACCATTCAACAGACCGGAAACCAACGTACCGGCAAATTCGCGGCCCATATCGTTCAGTTCGGCAAGCGCTTCCTTCTGCTTCTCGTGCGCTTCGTTTGCCTTGTACGTGCTTTCTACTAACGCCTCGATCTTCTGCTTTTCCGTTTCGGTCGCAGCCGCTCCGGCCTGCCGAACCGCGGTCATCTTGGCCTTTTCAACAGCGGACTTGCCAACCAGCGAAGCTTCAAACTCCAGATCGGATATGAGTTGCTTGACGGCTTCACGCTCGCGGTCGGCTGCTTTCGCGGCCTTCTCACGTGCACGTTCCTCGTCAGATTTCTTCTTGCTGCCCTTCTTGTCATCAGGCGGGACATAAGGCTGGAATGTCGGGCGAAGCTCCTTGTTCGCCTTTGCTTCGTCCTCAGTGCGTTGGCTCAAGATCGCAATGATCTTGTCTTCTTCGGCATTGAGCGCGTCCATGCGCTGCTTCAGTTCACCGATCTGCCCCGACAGAATACCCGGCGAGCCGCCTCCTGATCGGGTCATCTCATCGCGCTCAGCTTCCGCTTCCCTGATTTCGGCGGCCAAGGCGTTCTTCTCGCCCATGATGGCCGTCTGTCGGTTCTGGAGCGTCCGGCGTGTCTGGTTCTCAAACTGATTGAAGCTATCGATGAAGTCGAAGAGAGCTTGGGCTGCGTCGACAATTGCGCCCTTCAGCGTCGTTCCGACAGTCGAGGCCATAGCGTTGAACTTCTTATCGATCTCGGCGGCGCGGTCTACCCACTCCTTATCGAAGACGGCACCCATCTTGTTTGCTTCTTCAATCGTCGCAGAGATGCCCTGGCGGCCTTGCTCAATGAGCCTGACGAACTGTTCGCCGCCCTGACCGCCCAGAAGCTCATCGAAGATACGAACACCGGCGGCGGTATCCTTCAACTGCCGGGTGCGCTCGATCAGTTCCAGCATGAACTTCGAAGGGTCTTTGATGCGCTCCTTCACCTCTGCCGGTGACATGCCGAGCCGCTGAAAGCTCTCCGCTGCCGATCCCTTACCTGTCTGGATATACTCATCAGCGCGGAGATTGAGTTCCTTGAAGCCATCAATCAGCGCATCAATGCCGATCTTGTTCTGGTCGGCAACATAACGCCAGCGTTGGAAGTCCTCGACGCTGATCCCTGCCGTCTTGGCTTCTCGTCCCAACTCGGCAAACGATGACGTGACACCTTTAACCGATGTCGCCAGAACACCAAGCCCCGCTGTCGCCACACCGCCGACTAGCCCCAAGCCGAACGCCTTGCTGTAGCTGCCGATATTGGTGCCGATTGTCGCGAATGCCTGATTGATCCGGCTTGCCGAGCGTGTGGCATCCTGCTCCATCTGTCGGGTCGCCCGTGATGAGTTCTGGCGCAGGCTTTGATATGTGCGTGTCCCGGTGCGCTCGGCCCGCTTAAACTCCTTCTCGAAGTTATTGACGCGAGCCTCCAAGGCCACAAACAGGCGTTCGGTATCGTCAGCCATCAGATGAAATCCTCAATATTGCCGGTGAAAGTGTCGTAGCTGGATCGCCCGCTATCCCCTTGAGAACAGCGTGAAACGGCCATGGCAGAAGCCACAGCGCCGTCGATTGACATCCACATTTTCGGTTTGGTGAATTTGGCGACATGGCCTTGGTCGTTGCGCTTCACAACGACATTGGAGAAGCAATGGCGCAGCACTGGATTGCCGCCGTGCCGGAACTCTCCCGCCAGAATAGCCCGCTCCAACTCATGGACTGCGGGCATCATCAGGGATGGAACTTGCCGCATGTCCACGGCAGGCAGGCCCATTTCGAGAAGCTTCGGCTGTACTTGCTTCGCCAGATATGGGTCAAAGGCGATTTCCTGCACGTTGAAATCCTCGCAGATATCCACGATGCGGTTCGTGATCGCCTGATAATCGATGGTGTCTTCGCCGGACGCGGAAATCAGACCTTCGTCCACCCACTCGCGATATGAGCCGCCGGACATATCTTCACGGTCATCGATATTGTTTTGGGGACAAAAGAACCACGGATGCACAACATACCCGTCAGCATCACGCCAGCAGGCCACAATAACCGATAGATCGATGATCGAGGAAAGATCGACACCGAGCCAGCACGGCTCATCTCTAAGGCTTTCGAGGTCAATCTGACCCTTGCCAGCATCATAGATATCCATGTCCACAAACGGGTCTGTGGCGGCGTCTAGCCAGATGTTAAGCTTTAGCTGTCGAAGTGACTGACGCTCGCCTACGCTGCGCTCCGCCCGTTTGGCGTGGCGTCTGAAGCCATCAAGGGACGGGTAGCCGTGGCGCAGACCCGGATTGACCTCATGCCAGACATTCTCATCCCGCCAGTCATCATTGCGATCAGCTTCAAAGAGGATCGGGAGAATAGACGGATCATCCACCTCGCCACGGGCGACCTTGCGGGCGTCCTCGACCACATCCCAGGCTATGTTATCCTGCCCGCGTCCGGCGGTCGTGGCGACAACCAGAAGCGGATTGTCGGTCTTGTCCAGACCAGTTGTCAGGGCTTCCCACAGGAAACGGTTCGGCCAGATATGGATTTCATCGGCAAGAACGAATGCCGGGGTTCTGCCGTGCTGTGTTCCGGCTTCACCTGAAATAACTTCGAGGAATGATCCTTCCTTGGGGTAAACGATCTTCTTGGCGCTGTTGTGTGCGTCATAAACACGGGTAGCAGCGGCGACACGCTTGTCAGCCCGGATAATCCCCAGCGCTTCCTTGAACGCAATCCCGGCCTGTTTCCGGTCGGCTGCGGCGAATATGGCTTCGCCTTGCGCTATCCGTTCCGGCCCGATGGTATGCAGGAGCGCGAGTGCAGCGGCCAGCGAAGTCTTGCGATTGCCGCGAGGGAGCAACAGCACCACAGTCTTGACGACGCGGGAGCCATCAGGATGACGCGGGCCATAGATGCGCCGCACAATCCGCTCCTGCCACTCGTCCAACTGGAAGGCATTTTTCGGAAGGATCGACTTCGGATGACGCAAGGCGCGCAGAAACCGCACGGCGCGGTCGCCATGCCCGAACGTATCCTCGATCTCGGAACCGTCATATATCCAGTGGGGATAGGTCTTCGTCGCCATCTGACGCTTTCCTCACTGCTGGCCGCGAGCGCGACACAGGTGTCAATCCAAGTTCGGCGGCAAGCTGGCGCGCTGTAGTCATCGCCTTGTCCTGCGCACGGAACAGCGGAGCTTCAAAACCTTCCTGCAATTTGGCCTCAAGCTGACGCACCCGGCCCATGGCAATGCAGTAGTTTTCCAGCGAGCCGATATCGCCATTCGTCAGAATACGGCGCTCAATCAGACCCTTGATGACCCGACGCCATTCCTTCTTTGCCTCGTCAGAAATCCAAGACGGCGGCGCAGGAACGCGCTGCATCGCGTCATTGTCGATTATTAGCTGTGGCTTGGTTCCCTTCATGGTCGGCTCACACACCTGATTTCCAGGCCCTGCTTGCGACCGAGTTCCTTGGTCTCCTTGATGTCGAACTCCGCACCCGCATAGATGATCTGGTCTTCGTTCTTCACGCCGGGGAAATACCGGGTGCGGAAGATAATCACCGTGTCATCGCTGGCACCGTAAGAGCGGATATATTCTTCGGTGCTGGCCTGCACGATCTGGGCGCGCAAGTCTGCCAGCTTCGCCCACGTTGGCGTCTGGTTGCCCATGCCATCGTCAACGTATGTGGCGCGCTGAATGGTGATGAGGCGATCAAGCTTACCGGCTCTCATGAAACCTCCTGAGTGATTGCCCGCACAGTGACGATACCGTGGCTAAAATCGCCCTCTGGATCGCGAAGAAAGCGGGTGCGGTACACATGGCAGTCAGCGAAGTGAAAGCCGTCCACGGTCTGAAATCGAGCCTTTCTGACGGCTTTGGTTATGGCTGCGGCAATATACTTGCCACCGGCGAGACCGGGTTCCTTCTTCCAGATATGCAGATCGTGGAAAACTATGGTCACATCGCGGGCCAGATACTCGGCGTCGTCAGTCTGATCGGTGCCAAGATTGATAGATGGATCGACCACAGGACGCGCATTCGTGTCGTGGATATTCAACGCTGGCACCAATGCAATGACACCCGCGTCGTTGCGCAGTCGCTCGATTAATGCCTTCTGGAGTGCGATTTCCGGGCTGCTCATAGAATGGTTCTCCTATTGAGCCAGATGCGATGAGCATGGCCGGGAGACTTGCGAGCCTTGCGCATGATGCGTCGGACCTGAAGCGTCCACATGAAGCCGCGCAGGCGATGAATGAGTGCTGTCATTTCTTGCCCCAATTCTCGCGGATTGCCTTGCGCATGGCCCGCTTTATGCGGTCACGAGCGCGCTTGTTCTGGGTGCGGACTGTCGGCCAGAAGAAAGGCTGTTCCTTCGCTTTGGTGGTTCCGTACTCGACCAGATGCGCGTACCGCACATCCTTGTTACCGGCTGTAATCACGGCCTCGTTTTCCTTGGTCTGATAGCTGCCGCCTGGCTGCGAATACGGCGGCGTCTGCTGACCCGGCCCGGTCACCTGAATGCTGTCGATCAGCGCTCCGGTGTCGCGGGAGGTCTCGGCAAGGCGTTTCATGCCTGACGCCATTTCCTGCGCAGACTTTAGCAGCGCGGGCTTCACGGCCTCGCGAACCGCTTTCGGGATTGCGTTCATGCGCCGCTGGAACCGCGCCAGTCCACCATCATCAGCCATCAGAACACGTACCTCCTGAACTCGTTGACGATAGGCCAGACGCCGAAGGGGAGTTCCTGCGCGTTCACGCCGACAAGCACGGCCTCGCGGTTCTCGTACCAGTTCGCCGCTGTCTGATAGATGACCTCAATCAACGCGTCCGGCACGGGTTCCTGATCGTCGCCGCCATAGACATCGGTGATCTTGAAGCCGAGCAGGCTTTCGATATAGCTCTGGGCTGCCTTGAGCTTGCGCGTCAGAATAGCGTCATCGTCCACGCCCTGATCGGCTGTGAAATTCAGCTGTTCTTTCAGGCCTTCCAGCGTCACGATTTCAGCCATTTGCGAAAACTCCAATTTGGTAATGTCTTGCGCGAAGTTCCCCGCGCCGGTCCCCGCCATGGGTCGAATGTTTGAGACCACCCCCGGCCTGATGTCGGTCGAGGAAGGTCATTGCGGCGTTGAAGCGTCGGGTTGTGATCGATGCACCACTCATCAGGCGGTCGAGCACCTTGCCATCGTTGAAGATGCGCGTTGATGCCGTCGCGATGGCTATGCCGTGAGCATCCGCGTACCGCTTCGCCTTTCGCACTAGCTCTGCCACTTGCCATTCGATTGTCATGCTGCCCTCACGATGTTGGATTGCAGAAGCAGACCGAACGACCAGCACACCACGCTATTCGCCTCGTCCATCACCTCGCTTGCTGACATGACATGAGCGATGAAGCGCCGTGTCGCACCATTGGCGAAGGTCAGTTGAAAGGCGTGAGGGTCAACGTTGCTCTCCGCTGTGAGCGCGAGCAGTTGGCCTGCATCCTCACTATCCTGTGCAACGACAACCTCCATGGTGGGCGCAGGGCGTACCGCCTTCTGGTGATTGGGGATGGGTGGCTCGTCAGGTGCATACGGATCAGGCAGTGTGGTGCTGACGGTCTGCCATTCACCACTGATCTGCCCAAGGCTGGATAGGCCATTCACCTGTGTCCATGCCTCGCCGTCGAAGTCAGACGCGGTAACCTGTCGAGCGTACCAGTCTGGCCGAGACGCTCCTATGTGCAGGGTAGTGCCTGACGTGGCGAAGAACATAGATTAAGCCTCCGCAGCGTTGACGCGCACGATGTTGGAATTGATGCCAAGCGTCGAATTGAGCTTCATCACGTTGTTGGCCGTATCCAGCTGTTCGGCTGCGCTCATGACCTTGGCGATGAATAGGCGCTGCGATGGCGTACCGCCTTCAGGAGCGTCATTGAACTCGACCTTGAAAGCATAGTCATGGATGCTCTTCTCGGCAGCGAGCAAGGCGATCTGGCCAGCGTCGGCATAATCGATGCCAGAGACCATCTCCATGTTACCGGCGTTGCGAGTACCCTTGAGCTTCTGGGTACGGTTCTTGCCGATGTCGTCAAAGGTGATCTCGGTTGCTGTATCGCCAAATGTGCCGATGCTCTCCAGATTGTTAACCTGGGTCCACGTCTGGCTTGTGAAGTCAGCGGCCACGAAATCGGCAGGCTTTGCATCAAGCACAGTTCCGATGAATACCTTCGCGCCAGCGGTTGCAAAAATAGGCATGAGTTAGCCCTCGTTCTGATTGCGCCGCTCTTCTGATTGCTTGGCGCTGGAATGACAGGATGTGCAAAGGGGCTGCCAGTTGGCTCGATCCCAGAACAGTGTCTGGCTGCCCTTATGCGGTTTGCGATGATCGACCAGCGTGGCAGGCTGTCCACAACGGGCGCAGGATGAATAGACGGCAAGATATTCCTTGCGGGCCTTCTCCCACTCGGCTGTGTAGCCACGCTGGCGTGAGGTCGGGCGCTTCTTGTCGAAGCGGGCTTTGCGCTCCTTCTCAAGGCGCTGCACAGTGATGCATGGCTCTTTACGGATGTGAGCCTTGCCGCAATGACTGCATATGGAAGGAGCGCGTGTCGGCATATCAGGCCACCGGAGCGATGTTCGGATGACCGAGAATGGCGACAACACCGGCGGCGATGCTCGTGCCGCCTGCCTTGGTGGCAACGGCGCGGACATAACGCTTGCGCTTCGAACCGATATAGCCGATCCGATAGGCCGCATTGGCTGCAAGGGTGGCCGGTACGCTGCCGAGAAGGTCAGCAGCGTCAACATCCGTCCAGCCGCTCGTTCCCGTGTCGCTTTCCTGAAGCTTCACAGTGAAGTCGCCTGCCGTGTCGATTGCGCCGGTGTTGATGACGAACAGCGCGCTATCGAAGCCCTTGAGGTCGATGGATACGCCGTTCGTGTTGGCGGCCAGAACTGCCGGAGCAATCGCCTGAACCGCCTTGTTATCGTGGAAGGTGTCTTTCATGGCTTGGCCTCCTTAGCTCGCAGCGATCTTGAGGAACTTGATCGCATTGAAGTCACCGGCACCGCCGCCCACGCGCTTGTACACGTCGAAGACGATACGGCCCTTCTGGGTGAGTTCGTCGCGGTTGATGCGAACGCCCTGACGGTCAACGATGACGTAGCCCTGACGGAAATCACCAAAGGCGATAGGCAGGGCATTGGCGCCGATATCAGGCATGGTTTCATCGATCTCGACACGCTGGCCGAGAAGCGGATGTTCGATACCTTCGATCAGGTTGCCCGTAGGTGCCCACAGATAGCGGTCGTTGGCGTCCTTGATCTGGCGCAGGCGGATTGCCGTATTGCTGTTCATGACGAACACGGCATTGCCCTTGTACGGGCGGCGCAGCGTGGCAACGAGCTTGATCAGGGCATCGGCCAGTTGAATGTCGGTCGGGTTCGCACCGGATGCGACATACTGGTAATTGCCCCATGCACGGGTGAAATCCTTCTCCGGTGCTGTCGGGTAGGTCAGCAGGCCGGTAGGAGAATTATCAATGCCATCGCCGGTCATGAATGCCTCGCCTTCAGTCTCGCTGAAGTCGTGGGTGGCATTGTTGATCAGCCAGGAGGCGATATCGGTGGCAGCATCATCGAGCAGATGACGGGTGGCGACCGGAGCCGCATAGAGTTCGGCCACACCATACGAATGCTTGATGAGTTCGGGGCGAGCCGTGTCCTGCGGACGTTCTTCACGTTCCGAAACCCACTTCGCGCCGCGCTTGCCCATCGAATAGAAGCGCTCGTACTTGTCGGTCGAAATACTGACGACTTCAGCAAGGCCGCGCATTGGCGACAGGTCGGTCATCAGATTGCGAATGCTGAGGTCCACGGTCGGCAGAACGAAATAACCGCCATCGACGTTGTTGTCAGACGCTGCCGCCTTGACTTCAACGTCCGAACCAGTTCGAGCGAAGTGAGAAAGAGCCTTACGCTCGATTTCACCCTGTTCTTCCGTGTTCGCCTTGCCGCCACTGAGGCGACCATGCTTCTTTTCGATCTCGTCCAGACGATCCACAAGCGCCTTGATTTCGGGATTGCCTTCAACCTTCTTCAGCCGCTCGTCAATCGAGGTGCGAAGATCGTCAAGGGACTTGGTGACCAGAGAGACAGGATCGCCCTCTTCACCTTTGCGAGTGATTGCCACGCTGCCGAGCAGCGCCTGCTTCATGACATGCTCCATGTCACTTTTCTCCAATCTGCGCGGCTGCGCGGTTTATGGCAGCGGCGATATTCAGCGCCAGCACTGCCGATTTGGCCGAAGTAACCTTCGCGCCGGGGTGCATCGGGATCGTCACGAGGGACGCTTCCAGAAGTTCAAGAGATTTGATGGTGCGCCCGCCGCCGGTGCGTGGGCTGGAGCTTTTCGTGATGAAGCCGATAGAGACGCCGCGAACGGCACCGGATTTGACCAGTGCGCGAACTTCACGAGCGCGTGGCAAATCATCAACCAGTAGTTTGCCGGTGAGATGCAGGCCGTCCGATTTTTCTTGAGCAAAATTCCAAGCTCCAATCGGATCGTTATGATCGTGCCCGAAGAGAATAGGGATTGGTAAATTGACGGATTTAAAAGCTCCCGGCTCAATCCAATCGCCAACTCGATCACCACTACCAAACGGCCAAGCCAGCCCTGAAATGGTGCCGCCTTCGTCAGTAATCATCTTGGTTTCAACGAACAGCCGATCCATCACGCCACCTCACGGAAGAAAGCGCGGTTGCTGGCGAATGCGTCGATCTGGGCTTCAACCCAAGAGACAGCCAGAAGGCGCAGGACGTTCGCATGATTGAAAGGGATCGACTGGCCGTGACCGTCATCGACATGCCACTTCGTCACAAGGCGGGCGAGACAGTTCAGGCGGGCGCGCTCGCGATCCTCGCCGGATACGGTTCCATCAGAACGGGTGCGCTCCATAAGCTCGTCAGTCATGGCGATACGGGCGTCATGCGCTGTCTTGCTGTCGGGACCGACAACCCAGAGCTTGATACCTGTCGGCGCGCCGGTGACGGGATCGAGCAATTCACACTCGCTCCCACGGTCCTGATCCGCCACATTGTTGAGGATGTCATCAAGCGTCATCGGTCGGTTCTTCCTCTTCGGTTTTCGGGTCATCCACCTTCGGACCGCCGTTGTGGCCGATACCTGGCTGGCTCGATCCGGTGTTCGGGTTTTCAAAGGTGTCGCCATCCGCTACCGGCTCCAGATCAAGCCAGTTGCGCGCCTCATTGCGCGTCATGACCATGGACGAGCGTAGCGAACTGATTGCAGTCGCACGGGCGGTCAGATCGACGTTTGTGAAGTCGTCACGGTCGAAGCGGATGGCGTGGTTCTTGCGCTCGTCCTTGGTGAACAAGGCACGACGCAAGGCGCTTTCGAGGGCCTGAAGCCACGGCTCAAGGCAAAGCTGGAGAAACTGCCGGTGCATCTCAGCACTATTCGACCAAGTGGCCTTAGTCAGATCACCGAGAAGGGTAGCCGGAAGGTTGAAGGCGCGGGCGATTTCCTGAAGCTGGAAAAGGCGAAGCTGCTGGAACTGCGCATCAACAGATGACATCTGTAGCTGCACCCATTCAACGTCGTCATAGAGGATGCCGGTCTTCCCGGCGTTCTCGACGCCATCCATCATCAGACGCCACGTGTCGATCATGTTTTTCGCGCCCTGATCGCCAAGCGGCTTCTTGGTGCGAAGAAGGCCACCGGGACGTGCGCCACGGCCAAACAGACGGGCGGCGTGACGCTCCATGACGATAGCAACGCCGATAGCCTCACGGCACAGTGTCAGGGGAGACTTGTCGTAGGTGCCGCGCAGATGGATGATGTCGGCGGCATTCTGGATAATACCGTTCACGCGATAGCGAGGCTGCAAATCGTCATCGGGATAATCGACGTTGATGAAGCCGGGGCGGTAGCGAATGATCTCCAGAGGACGATTGTCAGAACTACGGGTGACACGGGCAAGCCCGCCCTGATCCCGGCAAAGCGCATCGACCATGATGGAGCGGATCAGTTCAAAGCCGCTTGTCCACTCGTTCGCCTCGCCACGAAGCAAGGCGGCAGCGGGGTGGCCCTCTACTTCCGTCTCGGTGCCGTCCGGGTTGATTTGGACAACCTTGCTCTTGAGGCTGGCAGCAGCTTCGGAAATGGTGCGCACCGCTGTCGCGACGGCAGGGACGCGCAGGGCGGTCTCAATCGAAACTGCAACGCCTGTCGCTGTCGGAATACCACTGCCGATCAGTTCATGTATCTGCTCGTCAGTCAGTGCTTTTTTGCGGTAAAAGGGCCATATCTTCATGACCCTGAAAATGATAGGGAATGACTGAAAAAGCCATTCCCCGAAACACGCTTATTCTTTTTAAAATCAGTTAGTTAATCTATTTGGTCGCTGAGTTTGACAGCCAAACAACAATTTCGGTTTTGGTAGCATAAAGCCTCCCGCCACGTCTACGCGCCGGGAAGCTTCTATCGTGCTTTTCGAGCTTGCAAACGAAGCTGCTCGACGTACCCATGAACCGCGCTATGGCAGACGGTCCCCAAAGGCTCTCTGTCGCCAACGAAGATCGTTTCGGTTGCGTTTCAATATGGGCCGTCATCATGTCGTACCGTTCAGGGGTGAGTTGCTTCATTTCAGATCAGCCTCCAGTCTGCGGATTTCTGCCCATGCTTCCTCCTGAGACTGGCATGTCATCAACCGCGTTCTTTTGCCGTCATCAATTTTCACGACATGACACTTGCCGCCACCGGCAAGAACGTCTTCGAAATGAACACCTTTCTTCATTGATCTCTTCGGCTTAGCCACTGGCTCATATGGCACATTGTGAAAGGAGCGCGGACGGCTGCTGGCGGTCCTGCTCTCCACCGGAATAGACGCTGGCTTTTTGCCGATGTTGAGCACCGCCTTCATCATGCGCTGGATTTGCTCTTCTGACAGATCGTCTTCAGGATTGCTCATTAGTTCGACCTCGCACGGATAAGGCGGGCTTCAGTTGCCGCCAGACTGGCTTCGAGCGCCGTCAGTGCGAACCGCTGGCGCAGTTCCTGAATAACCGGGTGCGGCTTCATATGGTCGGGCGTGGTCGCCAGCCATTTCGCTGCCTCGGTCACGCGGGGGTTGGTATGTGCGGTCATGCTGCACCTCCGATTATCTTGCTGGCGATCCATTCCGATTTCTTCTCTGCCGGATTAATCGGATCACCTTCCAGACGATCCAGGGCGCGCCATGCGTCCGAGTTTGTTTCGAAAGGGCCTGCGACGATGGAAGCGCCGTTCATGACGCAATAACCACCGTCTGGATGCTTACTCACAATCATGCGCGTTTCCTTTCTCCTGGTTGGTAAATCGTGGCCCGAAAATCCATGACGGTTGCCTGCTGCGGTTGGATAGGAATATTCCGCTCTTCCCACATTCTTTTAGCGAGGTGCGGTATCCAGTTGATGATTTGCGCGGTGGGCCTCGCTGAAGCCCATTCGAATAGGTCAAGCTGCTTCATGCTGCATGCCTCTCTGCGAAGCTTCGTTGTTGGGTGATAATCGCCGGGGTGAGTTCACCGGCCAGAAGCATTCGCCTCAAATATGATGTGACCGCTGGAGAAATTGAGACGCCGGAGCAAATTTCCGTCATCATGTGTTCAAGTTCTTCCTGCGAGGCCGGAACAGGTAAAGGCTGACACTGATTGTCCTCCTCTCCGTAGGCAGAAAGGAATTGCTCCTCTTCTATGCTAGCCTTTCCACGGTAGTGCTCTACGATATTGGGGTCATTCGTTGACCCCCTGTGGGGACAATTAATAACCCCCTCGTCATTTTCCGTGGGGTCATTCGTTGACCCCCTGTGAAGCTTGAGGGCCTTCTTCCTCCGATATTCCTCACGGGCCGCTGACGCATCTTCCTTGAGCTTCTCAGCTTTCGCTTGTATGTGCATTTTGACACGTTCGACATGGGGGTTGCAGACCTGATAAAGATCACAGCCGCTTGCCGTTGTGCCTTTCCTGACCAGATACCCCTGCTCTTCGAGAAGCTTTCGCGCTTTTCTCGCTGATAGCTTCGTCTTGATATTGGTCTTCGCCATGATTGTAATGCTTGAGGCATAGACCAACGTCGGCTTTAGCGATCTCTCATCCACCGAAATAAACGAGATTAGAACACCGATTACAGCTTCGCATGGCGCTGCACTCAACCGGGGGTCACCGCGAACCGTCTCCAGAAGTTCGAATTTGAAGGTGGCAATGCTTGACTTTGCTTTGGCCTTCGCCGTGGCATAGTCGAGAACTTCACCATCATGGGTGACGAACTCGCTCATGCCGCATCCTTCTGATCGCGAAGGGAAATACGATCATCGATCCACGCCTGAACCTCATCGGACACGAAGGCTTTCCGAATGCCGTCATCGCTTAGCGATACCGGCTTAGGGAACGCACCTTCCTTCACCTTCTTCCACAGCGTGGAACGGGAGAAGGAGGTAATAGAACATACTTCACGAATGCTGATTAACGTCTTGATGCTATTTA
The DNA here is from genome assembly GCF_024701725.1 of Ochrobactrum sp. XJ1. Lineage (NCBI taxonomy): Bacteria > Pseudomonadati > Pseudomonadota > Alphaproteobacteria > Hyphomicrobiales > Brucellaceae > Ochrobactrum > Ochrobactrum sp. XJ1. The sequence goes on along the minus strand of NZ_VDGD01000014.1, from coordinate 63,310 downwards.
CAGACTTGCTCATGACTTCACCGTTCTGGCAATCGATTAACTGCCTTCCAATATAGCGTAAAAGGGGCATGATCCCTACGTTGCAACCCGTTTTAAGGGGCGCTATCCACACTAATCACGTGCTATTTTGTTCACTTTGGGTTCACTTATCGTTCCAAATAGGCTATTCGCCCATTTTTCCAGCGCTTCCCGCTTCTCTGGCTCATACGTTGCGCGGTTATAGACGCCCGCGACACCGGACCTGAAACCGCTGATATGGTTCAGACAGGCTTCGACAATGTGCGGCATGACACCAAGATTTGACATTCCAGTCGCAACAGTGCGGCGTATGTCGTGAGGCGTCCATCGCTCGCCAGTGACTTGAAGCTTGAGCCTAACCGCCTGCGCTATGGCATTACTCTCAATTGGATTATCCACGCGGCTGAATAGGGCAGGGTCCTCCTCGTCCTTATCAGTATCCGCTATGGCTTTGGAAAGGATCGCCAGTGCCTGCTCAGACAGCGGGACCACATGCGTGTTTCCGTTCTTCGTACGGCTGCCTGGGATCGTCCATTTCTTCCCATCAAGATCAACTTCGCTGCGTTTGATCCCGCATACCTCGCCGGAGCGCTGCCCAGTCAAGAATAGCAGTTGGATGATGCTAACCGTATGCGGGCTGAGAGCGGCGTCAGGAAGCGCCTTTAGGATTGCCTTGATCTCTTCACCGGAAAGCACCCGGTCGCGTCTGACGGGCTTCGCTCGCGGTTTGATGCCTGATGCAGGAGAAGCTTCGAGATAGTCACCATCCACGGCCCAATTGAACATCTTTCGGATGACAGCCAGCAGATTGTTCGATTGCGCCCCTTTGCCCGCTTCGGCCTTGGCTTCGACAATATCGAGAATATCACGCTTCTTGACCGCCTCGGCTTTCATGCGCCCAATTTCAGGATAGACATCAGCCTTGAGAAGTTGCTCGTCCTGCTTCCACGTCTTCTTATTCCGCTGGGCGTACTTCTCGATATAAAGCGCGCCTAGCTCCTCGACCGTCATAGCGCCCCGTCTAGCGCGTTTCTGCTCGGCAGGGTCTTCGCCTTCGGAAACGCCGCTCATGGCCTTCAGCGCCTTCGCACGGGCGTTTTCTAAGTCCATCGCTGGATACCGGCCAAGCTTCACACGCTGCTTCGCGCTATCACTGTCTCGGGTATAGAGGAGGTTCCACGTCTTGGTGCCAGTCGGGGCCACCCGCAAGGTCAGGCCTTGAACAAGCGTATCGTGATAATCCGTCCGTACATCGACTTTTACCGTGTCGATGAAGCGAGTAGTCAGACGCACCTTAGCCATATTGAACCTACTGATGAAAATCTTCTGATTTCCATTTGGGTACCGTATGGGTACGGAAATGTCAAAACTCGCTGATACGCCATTGGACACTATAGAACAGAAATCCCCATGTTTTACGGGTATTTGCGATGTTTCATAGTGTGCATGATGTTCTAAGCTGTATGAGCGGAAGTCACTTTTAATCAGTAGGTCCAGGGTTCGAATCCCTGCGCGCTCACCACTTTCTCTTCAAATTAGTTCATTTCACCTTTGTCGTAGTGACTTTGCATTGCAAGAGTGCCATGAGCGATCATGACCTTGCGTAGAAGAATTGTTGGCGATCGGTCGGATACCGCCCTTTGGGTTGTATCGCTGACGCTTGTTATTCTTCTGCAAGGGCTGGTAACGGCATACGCGCAGGCTTCCATGGCGGCGTGGAGCGCTGGTCCCTCGTCCGTGATCTGTTCAGTCCACACGACGCAGGCAGATGCAAACGCTCCCCTGAAAGATCTCGCCAGACATTGCTGCTCGACCCTATGTCAGGCCGCATGTGCCATTGGGACAGGATTGCCAGAACAGCCGGTCACCGTGTCTTTCGATTCGATTGTTGCGAAAGACACGGTCGCTTTTCCTCTCGCGGTTCGCGCACCTCCTGATCAGTTTGTTACGGCTGCTCAAGCCAGAGGGCCTCCCGCTTTGCACGATCTTTGAAAACGACGCCGCCGCCCCGCGACGGCAATTTCATATCGTTTGGAGATATCGATGCAAAATCATGATTTTATCGCGGCAGCCAATGCTGGCTGCCCACGCACTGTGCTGTGCTTCTACTGTTTTTCAAGGAGGGTTCCATGACGGATACGCTTCTTGAAGGAAAAACTGGGGTACAAGCACGACCGAATACCGCTAGTTCTGCGAACTCCGGCTTCCAGGCCTTCATCACACGGCTTCATTTCTATGTCGGCCTGTTTGTTGGTCCCTTTATCTTGATCGCAGCTGTGACGGGCACGCTTTATGTGCTGACGCCCCAGCTTGAAAACTACATCTACCGCGACCAGTTGCGTACCGCATCGCTTGGAACCTTGCAGCCATTGGCGGATCAGGTGAAGGCGGCCGAAACCTTTATAGGCGAGGGCCCAAAACTTTTTGCTGTGAGGCCTTCAATTGCTCCCGGCTGGAATACACGGGTCATGTTCACCCAACCTGGATTGGGAGAATCTGAAAGCCGGGCAATCTTCATCGATCCCGTCACGCTGGCCGTAAAGGGCGACCTCGTTGCCTATGGCACAAGCGGGACCTTGCCGTTTCGCGCGGCGATCGACTACCTACACCGCAATCTGATGCTCGGGGATTTTGGGCGTTACTACAGTGAACTCGCTGCATCCTGGTTGTGGATCGCGTCTCTAGGCGGCACTCTGCTTTGGTGGTGGAATCGGAATATCCGGCGAAAACAAAAACAAACGAAAAATCTCCACCTGAAGACCCGTCGCTTTCACAGTCAGGTCGGTATCTGGATAGCTGTCGGTCTTTTGTTCCTTTCGGCAACCGGCATGACCTGGTCGCAATTGGCGGGGGAAAGGATTGATCAGTTCAGAGCGGCGGTTGGCTGGATTACGCCTTCAGTCTCGACAGTTCTGAATAAGGCGACAGAATCTAGCCAAGAGAGTGCGCATCAGGACCATGGCGGCATGCCGATGCCGTCCGGAACAGGGGATGCGCAGGATCATGTCGGACAGCTGGATAGTGTTTATCTGGCTGTACAACAGGCAGGACTCGATTCCCCGATGCTTGAAATCCGACTGCCCCGTTCATCGGATCAAGGCTGGCTGGTGCGTGAATATGACCGTTCCTGGCCGACACAAGTGGATACGATTGCTCTCGATCCCCAAAATATGGAGGTTATCAGCCGTGCTGACTTCGAGAGTTTTCCGCTTATCGCAAAATTGATCCGCTGGGGTATCGATCTCCATATGGGTGTCCTGTTCGGGGTCACTAATCAGATCGTGATGGCTGCGCTCGGCCTCTCGCTGATTGTGATGATTGTCTATGGCTATCGCATCTGGTGGCAGCGTCGCCCGCCTGCCGGATCAATGCCCAGAACGTTGATTGCAAGCTGGAGACGTCTCACTGCCGCGCAACAGATTGGGATCGCAATCGCTGCTGTATTTGTAGGTTGGACGCTGCCATTGGTCGGTATCAGTCTGATTGCATTCTTGCTGGTTGATTCCGTGCGCTGGTGGTTTGGCGGTCAAAAACCAGTCGTGCGCTAAATCAACAGGCTGGCGCCCGTCTTCCGGGCGCCAGCTCTGGCTTAATTATCAACTGGCCGGTCGTGGCGGCAATCCGGCACGGACGCGCATCTTTTCCAGAAGACTGGCGGCAATTGGCTCATAATTTTCATCGAAATGATGACCTCCGGCCAGTTTCATGACTTCCATCCCTTTGAGCTCGGCAGCTGTGCAGGCGGTATCATCTTCTTCTTCGCCATAGACGCAAACAACCCGATCAAGCGGGATTGTCGAGATAGCAGGAACGACATCTTTGTCGCCATCCATTCCGAGCCAGCCTTCAATCGAAACCTGGAAGGTCGTCGTCGTCTCGACACCGAGAAGCCCGATCATTTTCGTCCGGTCCTGTATGGAAGGGTCGAGATATTTCCAGGCAAAGGGGAATGTATCGGCGCCGAATGAGTAGCCCAGAACTGCAACCGGCAATTTGTTCGTCGGGTCGGCCTTCTTGATCATGGCCGTCGTGTCATTGGCTATTTCTTCCGGCGTTCGTTCCGACCAGAAATAGCGAAGCGAATCCACACCGATCACGTGAACGCCATGAGCCTGCAGCCATTCACCAATGGATTTGTCGAGATCTCGCCAGCCACCATCACCCGAATAGAAAACGGCAACCATATCGGCTTTGCCGCCTTTGGCGGGAAGATCGACGATAGGCAGGGCCTCGTTCTTGGCATCCTGATCCGCCATGGCGACGACATTGTCGACAGCCATTTTCATGCGAGCAGGAAATTCCGGAGCGGATTGAAGCACGGCAACATTTTCCTGGCGGGCTGTAACCGGATTGTTGACCGGCGATCCGCTGGGACCGACCACAAGGGCAGGGGCGGGAATTACCGCGTTGAAGCCATAGGTGAAGCCGCCATCGGGCGCCTTGGTCGCTTCGGCTTTCTCGGTGCAGGAAGGCAGACGGGTCTTGGCTGGGACCGGATCAAGCGATACGGCGCCTGCAATCGTCGCATCCGGAGAATCCGAGGCTGCGGCATATGCGATGGTAGCGCCTTGTCCAACGCCTGTCAGAACGGGATGAAAATAGACGCCCAAATCAAGTCCACGCAGAGCCTCCTTGGCGATGGCTTCGAAATCAGAGTCGAGATAGTTGCAATCGCCATCTTCCTTATCGAGTGCGGCGCGCCACGGGCCAAGCTCGACCGGCAGAACGATCATGTTCCGGGCAAGCATGGCGTCCATGAAGCTTTTCTCCCGGTCGCTCATACCTCCTTCGTCGCTTAGTAAAATCGCAAGGCCGACGGGGTCGTTCTTCGGCATGTAGACCGGAATATTGGACAGTCTTTCAGCACTGGCGTGGATGACCGGTTCATCGGAATCGGTGATTTTCGTCCAGAGTCGGGCGATCTTGCCTGTATGCATTGCGCCATACGCGCCCACCGCAGCCACCAACGCCAGTCCAAGAAAAATGAAGAGAACGCGTCTTTTCGTCATTTGCGGATGAACTCCAGAGGACTGCCATTGATGAGGGTTGTGGCATCGAGAAGCGCGCGCGGCGTTTCCAGGCCACCCGGGCAAACCATATAATGCGGGGTCCAGACCGGATCGAACTTTTCCTTGAAAGCTTTCAGTCCGTCAAAATGATAGAGATCGGCTCCACGCTTGTAGATGAAGGAGCCGAAACGATTCCAGCGGGACGCCAGCCTGCTACCGCTCAGGCCGGAAAGCGGGGCGGCACCAAGATTGAACCACTTGTAACCTTCTTCCTTGCTGGCCATCAGCAGTTTTGCAAACAGTGCGTCCATCAGAAGCTTGTGTACATTGGGCATGTAGCGCATGAGGTCGACGGTGATTTCATACTTGTCCGCGCCACGCCACATATTGGCGAAAGCCACAATTTCTCCGTCACTTTTCAGCACTGCGACGTCGAAGCGTTTCATGTATTCGTCATCGAAGTACCCCAGCGAGAAGCCTTTCTCGCTGCCCGACTTGAAATCGAGCCACGCATCGGAAATCTCGCGCAGGCGTGGAATGAGTGGCGGTACGTCGGCCGCCGGAATGATTTCAAACGTAAGGCCGTCCTTGTCGATCTTGCGGTCGGCATAGCGGAATGGCTGGCGACGCGGACCATCGAGCGAGAAATTGGTGAGGTCAACGCGGGCGACTTCGCCGAGCTTCAGGGCAATCAATCCCATATCCAGAAACAGGGGCAGGCTTTGCGGGCCGACACCGTAGAATACGGTTCGCAGGGCAAGCTCGTCGGCCAGTGCGTGAAATGACCATGCAAGCTCCTTAGCCGTCTGTTCCTGGCCTATGGGTTCTCCGAGCGCAATCAGGCTGCCACCTGATTGCGCATACATGATGAAGGCGCTCTTGTCTGGCGCAAGGAGGAATTGCTTGTCACCAAGCATTGCCAAAGCGGCATCCGTATGTGGCCATTGGGCGACGAGATCCGGCACGGCATCAGGTATGGAATAATCTACCTTGCGTTTGCGGTGACCAGCCCGGTTGATAATCGAGTAAAGGCCCACTGCAGCGACCACTGCGAAGACAAGGACAGTCGCACGCAAGAACCGGGGCGCATTGCCGTTCCATGCGAAATCCCACCAGAGGTCATTGGAATATTCCACGTGGCGATAGACGAAGAAGCCGAGCCATGTGGAGACAAGCACCGTCGTGCCGACGGTCGCGATCCAGTTCCAGCTTAAATCGAACGGTCCGGAAATCGGGCGGCGATAGAACGAATCCCGGAAGCCCCAAAGTGTGAATGCAGAAATGCAAAGGATGGTCGCCTCTTCCCAGTCAAGGCCTTTGGCGAGGGAAAAGACAGCGCCGCTGAGGAGGAGGATTAGTGCTGCGACCCACGCACGTGCAAGCCGCTTCGACAGACCGCGTGCAACGATCAGCAGCGCTACACCTACCAGACTGGCGGCAAGATGCGACATTTCCATGAAAGATTCAGGAACTATGTCGGAGAGCAATTTCACGCGGTAGCGAAGGTCTGGTGTCGCACCGGACACCAGAAGAATGATGCCGCCGAGAAAGATGATGCTGGCAGAAAGGCTCGGGATGAGTGGCTCGACCAGACGTTTGGCGAAGCGCGCCTGCTTGCCGAGCATATGGCGCCGCCGCATGATCTCCCATATGAGAATGCCTGCGGTCGCTACAACGAGCGGCATAACCGTATAGATAAGACGGTAGGCGAGAAGCCCCGCAATCGCATCCGGCTTCCCGCCTAGGCCGAGTCCAGCAATGATTGTCGCTTCAAATGCGCCTAGACCGCCCGGAGCATGACTGGCAATGCCCAGCACGATGGCGATGACATAGACCAGCGCGAAAACCGCAAAGCTTGGCACGGCGTCTGCAGGCATGAGCACATAGAGCGTAGCGGCAGCTGCGCCCACATCCACAAGCCCGGCAAAGATCTGGGTCAGAGCGCCTTTTGAGTTCGGCAGGCGCAGACTGAACGAACCCACCGTAAAACTACGCTGTCCATGCGACAGCCAGTAGATCAGCCAGCCGATGCCACCCAGAATGGCGATACCGGCGACGATATCGATTCGGGAATCGATGGCGGAAAGCCAGGGAACATCCTGCGGGTCGATGAGAAGCGCTGCACCGACCATGATGATCAGTGCGAACCAGATCGCGAACCATGATGTCCCGACAATCTTGCCGATATCGGCAAGGCTAACACCCTCCGCAGCATAGATGCGATAACGCAATGCGCCGCCGGTCAGCAGGGAAAACCCAAGCGCGTTGGAGATTGCGTAGCCGGCAGCACCTGCGACGGCAGCGATGCGGCGCGGTATCTGGTTGGGCGCAATCGTATCGACAGCCACCACATCGTAGAGTGCGACGGCTGCATAGCTCAGAACTGTGAAGAACACAGCTAAACCAAGTGTCGTCCACGAAATGTTGTGGAAGGCAGCGAGTGTTTCCGTGCGAGACGTATTCTGGAGCAGATTCTCCAGCACATAGATCGCCAGCAGCGCAATGGCGATGCCCGCTATCGGAAACAGAAAATGTTGGTATCGCTTGAGCCAGCCAGAATGTCTTGTCGACGTTGCAGGTGGTGTTGAAGGCACTTCATCATCAATAAGGCTCATAGGAACGTCGTCCGGTTGGAGCAATATATTATAAATCGCGCAATGATCTCGATTTAGGGCGAACTTGTGTTCGAGCGAGATGCCGCATTGAAAATATTCTAAGTAGAGCAGAATCTAGTCTATATAAGCCTGTGGTTTGGCCAGACCGCAAGCGATTTGATGAACTGAAAGAGGTATTGGTGCTCGATATTTCATATATGACCGCAGCCGGAGCCGGTGCACTGTCGTTCCTGTCGCCCTGTGTTCTCCCGCTCGTGCCGCCTTATCTGTGTTATATGGCGGGCGTGAGCGTAGAAGATTTTCGCGCAGATAAGGCGACAGCCGTTGCCGCCGCGCCTTCAGCGCGCCGCTCGTTGGCATTTGCGGCAATCTGTTTTGTTCTCGGTTTCACAACTGTTTTTGTGGCGCTCGGCGCTGGAGCTTCGTCCATCGGCGCCTTCCTGCGCGCGTGGCAGCAGGAGATCGCAATCGTTGCGGGCGTCGTCATCATATTGATGGGACTGAATTTTCTTGGCATCTTGCGTTTCTCGTTCCTGTCCCGCGAAGCTCGTTTTCAGGCACGCAACGCTCCGGCATCGCCGCTTGGAGCCTATGTCATGGGACTGGCATTCGCCTTCGGCTGGACGCCGTGCATCGGGCCAGTTCTTGGGCCGATTCTGACGCTTGCAGGCGGCAGCAGCACGGTTGGTGAGGGCGCGTTATTGCTGGCGACCTATTCGCTTGGCCTTGGCATTCCGTTTTTGATCGCCGCCCTTTTTTCCGGCGCATTCATGCGGTTTCTTTCACGTTTCCGCGTGCATCTCGGCAAGGTGGAGAAAGCAATGGGCGCGCTTCTGGTCGCTGCAGGTGTCCTGTTCCTGACCGGAGGCATGCAATCCTTCTCGTTCTGGCTGCTTGAGAATTTCCCCGCGCTGGGGCGGTTGGGTTAAAGGTTTGGCAGCAGCCCGTAAGTTTTCATAGACGCTTTGATGTTAAGAGCGAAAATCATCTCAATTTTCTGGACGATACCATGACAGACCGTACCTGCCTTTCCATCGTACTTGCTGCTGGCGAAGGCACACGCATGAAATCCAACTTGCCCAAAGTACTGCATCAGGTGGCAGGCTTGCCGCTGGTCTCTCACGTGGTCACGGCGGTTCAGGGGACCGGAAAGAGCGACATTGCGCTGGTGGTCGGGCGTGGCGCCGACGATGTGCGGGCGGCAGTGGAAAAGAACGCAGGCCCGGTGTCGGCCTTCGAACAGAAGGAGCGTCTCGGCACGGCGCATGCCGTCCTGGCAGCGCGCGAAGCGATCGAACGCGGCTATGACGATTTGCTCATCGTTTTTGGCGACACGCCACTGATCGAGGCGCAATCTCTGCAGAAAGCTCGCGAACGACTGGCCGAGAGTGCAGACGTTGTCGTTATCGGTTTTCGCCCAGACGATCCACATGGCTACGGTCGCCTCATCGAGAAGGACGACAAACTTGTCGCCATCATTGAGGAAAAGGAAGCAACCGAAGAGCAGAAACAGATCGGATTCTGCAACGGCGGACTGATGGCAGTTCGCGGTCAACACGCCCTGACGCTTTTGGATGCGGTGGGCAATGACAACGCCAAGGGCGAATATTACCTGACCGATATCGTCGCCATCGCCCATGGCAAGGGCATGAACGTGACGGCCATCGAAGTGCCGGTCGATAATGTCATCGGCATCAACAATCGTGTTGAACTGGCCGAAGCCGAAGCCATCTGGCAGCAGCGCAAACGTCGCGAGATGATGCTTGCAGGTGTAACGCTTATTGCACCTGAAACTGTTTTCTTTTCGCATGATACGCTGATCGAAGCCGACGTCATTGTTGAGCCGAACGTGTTTTTTGGTCCTCGCGTGCATGTCGCGACGGGAGCTCTGATCCATTCCTTCTCGCATATGGAAGGTGCTGACGTTGGGCCGAAGGCCGAAATCGGGCCGTTTGCGCGGCTGCGCCCGGGTGCAAATCTCGGTGAGAAAACCAAGGTCGGCAATTTTTGCGAAGTGAAAAATGCCACCGTGCACAAAGGCGCGAAGATCAATCACCTAACCTATATCGGCGATGCGACTGTGGGAGCCTCCAGCAATATCGGTGCTGGCACGATCACCTGCAATTACGACGGCTACAACAAATACAAGACGGTGATCGGCGAAAACGCGTTTATCGGGTCGAACAGCTCACTGGTCGCGCCGGTGGAAATCGGCGACAATGCTTATATTGCCTCAGGCAGCACGATTACCGACAATGTCCCTGCCGATGCGCTGGCTTTCGGTCGTGCCCGGCAGGAAACAAAAGAGGGGCGGGCGAAGATCCTGCGAGAGAAGTACGCTGCCATCAAAGCGGCTAAAACTGCGACCAAATAAGTCGTCCAATTGTTTAACCGAACGGCAATCCTCTGGGTTGCCGTTCTGCGTTAGAATCTTTAAACCGCAAAGCAACACGCTTGAACGTCGGATTTGGAGCAGCCTATGTGTGGAATTATCGGCATCATCGGAAATAACGAAGTCGCTCCGCTTCTTGTGGATGCACTGAAGCGGCTTGAATATCGCGGCTATGATTCTGCCGGTATTGCCACACTACAGAACGGCAAGCTCGACCGTCGCCGTGCCGAAGGCAAGCTGGTGAATTTGGAAAAGCGCCTGGCCGGAGAGCCGCTTCCCGGCGTTATTGGTATCGGCCATACCCGTTGGGCTACGCACGGCAAGCCAGTGGAGCGCAACGCCCATCCGCACATTACCGAGCGCCTCGCGGTCGTCCATAACGGGATCATCGAGAACTTCGCCGAGCTTCGCACCATGCTTGAGGCCGAAGGCTACAAGTTCCAGACGGAAACCGATACCGAAGCTGTTGCCCATCTGGTCACCCGTGAACTGGCAAAAGGCAAGTCTCCGGTTGAAGCTGTGCGCGACAGCCTGCCGATGCTGCATGGTGCCTTCGCACTCGCTTTCCTGTTTGAGGGTGACGAAGAACTCTTGATCGGAGCGCGCCAGGGGCCGCCACTCGCCGTTGGTTACGGTGAGGGCGAAATGTTCCTCGGTTCCGACGCTATCGCACTTTCGCCTTTCACGGATACCATCGCCTATCTCGAAGATGGCGACTGGGCCGTGCTGACGCGCAAGGGTGTGACCGTTTACGACGAAAACAACAACGAAGTTGAGCGTCCGATTCAGAAGACTCAGACGGCGAATATGCTCGTCTCCAAGGGCAATCATCGTCACTTCATGCAGAAAGAGATGTTCGAGCAGCCGGAAGTCATTTCCCATACGCTCGCCAATTATCTCGACTTCACGACGGGCAAGGTTCGTCAGGAAGCCATTGATATCGATTTCAGCAAGATCGATCGCCTGACGATTTCTGCCTGCGGTACGGCCTACTACGCGGCTTCGGTTGGCAAATACTGGTTCGAGCAGATCGCGCGACTGCCAGTCGACAGCGATATCGCTTCCGAATTCCGCTATCGCGAAATGCCTCTCTCGAAGGATTCGCTGGCGATGTTCGTGTCGCAGTCGGGCGAAACAGCTGATACGCTGGCGTCGCTACGCTACTGCAAGTCGCAAGGATTGAAGATCGCAGCTGTCGTGAATGTCACCGGCTCGACCATTGCGCGTGAATCTGATGCTGTTTTCCCGACGCTTGCGGGCCCAGAAATTGGCGTTGCTTCTACCAAGGCCTTTACCTGCCAGCTTTCGGCCATGGCATCGCTGGTAATTGCGGCTGCAAAATCGCGTGGCGCAATCGATGACAAGCGGGAACAGGAACTCGTACGCCAGCTTTCCGAGGCGCCGCGTTTCATCAACCAGGTTCTGAAGCTTGAAGACCAGATCGCTGCGGTCTGCCATGAACTGGCCAAGGTCAATCATGTGCTTTATCTCGGTCGTGGCACGTCTTTCCCACTGGCCATGGAAGGCGCGCTGAAGCTCAAGGAAATTTCTTATATCCACGCTGAAGGCTATGCCGCCGGCGAGTTGAAGCACGGCCCGATTGCGCTGATCGATGAAACCATGCCGGTTATCGTCATCGCGCCGTCTGATCGGCTCTATGAGAAGACCGTTTCCAACATGCAGGAAGTTGCAGCACGTGGCGGTCGCATCATTCTCATCACCGACAAGAAGGGTGCCGAGGCAGCAAGCATCGACACGATGGCAACCATCATTCTGCCGGATGTGCCGGAATTTATCACGCCGCTCGTCTATGCGCTGCCGATCCAGATGCTGGCTTATCATACAGCCGTTCTGATGGGGACGGATGTCGATCAGCCACGCAATCTCGCAAAGTCGGTAACTGTCGAGTAAAATCAGCTTATTATAGCAAAATCTTGATAAGTTAATAGAAATGGCGGCTGATGGCCGCCATTTTGCTATCCTGCTCTCAGGAGCCTGATCGCTTCGTCGCGCCCGAAAAGATATAGCAACACGCGCAGTGCTTGTCCGCGTTCGGCTTCCAGATCTGGATCGCTTGTCAGAATATAGCGCGCATCCTTGCGGGCTATTTCCAGAAGATCACCATGCGCTTCGATGGAGGCCAAGCGGAAGCCTGGGGTGCCGGATTGCCGCGTGCCGAGCAATTCGCCTTCGCCACGCAGTTTCAAATCTTCTTCCGCGATACGAAAACCGTCTTCGGTCTCGCGCATGACCTTCAGTCGGGCTTGTGCGATTTCGCCCAGCGGGCCTTTGTAAAGCAGCAAGCACGTTGACGGTTTGTCGCCGCGCCCCACGCGACCGCGCAACTGGTGCAGTTGCGACAGGCCGAAACGTTCGGCATGTTCGATAACAATGATCGTCGCATCGGGGACATCTACGCCGACTTCGATCACAGTGGTCGCGACCAGTACCCGCGTTTCGCTCTGCTTGAATGCCCGCATGGCTTCGTCTTTTTCAGCCCCGTTCATGCGGCCATGGATGAGACCGATGCGATCCCCAAAGACGGGTTTGAGGCTCTCGAAACGTTCCTCTGCCGAAGTCAGTTCAACGACTTCGGATTCCTCAACGAGCGGGCAAATCCAGTAGATTTTCTGTCCTTCTGCCACAGCTTTTCGGATGCGCTCGACAAGTTCACTCATACGCTCCATTGGCACGATGGCGGTCGTAATGGGCTGGCGTCCGGCAGGCTTCTCGGTCAGTTTCGACACGTCCATATCGCCAAAGGCGGTGAGGACGAGGGTGCGCGGAATAGGTGTAGCCGTCATGACCAGCATATCCGGTGCAGAACCCTTTGCGGTCAGCATCAGGCGTTGGTGCACGCCAAAACGATGCTGTTCATCGATGATGACCAGAACGAGGTCGTGATACTCGACCTTTTCCTGAAACAGCGCGTGTGTACCGATGACGATATCGATTTCACCAGTTTTCAATCCTTCGAGAACTGCATTCCTGTCACGGCCCTTTTCGCGACCGGTCAGAAGGGCGGCTTTCAGTCCCGCTTTCTCCGCAAGCGGCGCGATGGTTGCAAAATGCTGACGGGCGAGAACTTCCGTCGGCGCCATGAGTGCTGACTGTCCACCAGATTCTGCGGCGTGGGCCATGGAAAGCAATCCAACGACCGTCTTGCCGGAGCCGACATCGCCCTGCAAAAGCCGCAACATGCGCTCCGGCGACTTAAGATCTGTGATGATTTCGCGAGCAGCCTGATCCTGCCCCTTGGTCAAGCGATAGGGCAGGTGGCGCATGATTTCGGCGACGATGCGCCCTGTACCTTCCAGAGGACGACCGGAAAGCCGCCGTGTTTTCGCGCGAACAAGGGCGAGTGCCAATTGTCCGGCCAGAAACTCGTCATATGCAAGCCTGCGCCGCGAAATGCTTTCAAGCGCGATATCCGACGGGTCTTCAGGCAGGTGAAGCGTGTTCAGCGATTGCTGGAAACTGATGAAGCGCTCCCGCGCCAGCAACGGGCCGTCGATCCATTCCGGCAGCGGAGGCACGCGGGTCAGTGCTTCCTTGACGGCGCGCGCCAATGTCTTTGGCGACAGACCCGCGGTCAGCGGATAGACCGGTTCGACCATCGGCAGATTGGCTGCATCTTCCAGGCTCGCAATATAGTCCGGGTGGACCATGGAGGCGCGACCGTTGAACCATTCCACCTTGCCCGAGACGATGACAGTCTCACCTTCAGGCAGCATTTTTTGCAGCCAAGGCAATTGCGCATGGAAGAAGGTCAGCGCGATTTCGCCGGTGTCGTCATGAGCGAAGACGCGATGCGGAACATTGCCACGCCCGGGTGGTGCAGGCTGATGCTGGTCTACGATGACTTCCAGCGTCACGATTGCGCCTTCCTGAGCAAGCGCGATACCAGGCCGATTGCGTCGGTCGATCACGCTGTGCGGTGCCAGAAACAGGAGCTGACCGACCTTGGGCTCCGCGCCCGGTATGTCGGTGCCAAGCAGTTTGCCAAGCAGGGCGGCAACCTTCGGGCCAATGCCGGAAAGCGAACGAACGGAAGCAAAAAATGGATCGAGCATGGATGGGCGCATGGGCTTGAGCATTAACTGCTTCGTCCTGCGGTGCAAGGGCGGTGCGCAATCTTTCTGTGCTCTTTTTGTTCTTGTTGGATAAACGGGTTCCCGTTTGCGGCGCAGATGCTATATACCAGCAGCAATTTGAATGATTGGAGCTTACCGAGGATGACTGGCAGCACATTGGCGACGGAAAATCTGGATGTACGGCGCCGCAAGCTTCTGTTTCGGGCGTGGCATCGCGGTATGCGCGAGATGGATTTGATCCTCGGGCAATATGCGGATGAATATATTATCGGCTTCACCGATCCGCAGCTCGAGGAGTTCGAGCATATTCTTGAAGTGCTTGACCGCGATCTTCTGAAATGGGTGACGGGTGAAAGCCCGATCCCGATCGATTACGACACGCCTCTGTTCCGCGATATTGTCGCGTTTCGCGACCGCATAGAATTCTGAGTTCAAGGTTCCCATGCCCGTTTTCAGCAAACTAGGTCTCAAGTCCTCCAGCGCGCTCGGGGCAAATCGTCATATCGTGATCGACGGCGTTGCCGACGGTTACGAGGCGTTCTGTCTTATTCGTCTGGCGGAAGAGATCGGCGAACGCGGGCCGATTATGTATATCGTGCGCGACGGGCAGCGCATTGCCGATCTGGAGCAGGTCTTGAGTTTCGTGGCGCCGGATATGCCGGTTCTGCATCTGCCTGCATGGGATTGTTTGCCTTATGACCGCGTATCGCCCGGCGCAGACGCATCGGCACGTCGGCTCGCCGCACTCAGTGCGCTGTCCCAGCTTAAAAAGGCACCGCATCCTGCCATCATTCTCACCACAGCCAATGCCGTTCTGCAAAAGCTGCCGCCGGAAGCGGCGATAGCCGAACAGGTGATTTCGGCGCGTCCCGGCAACCAGCTGGATATGAACGATCTGGCATCCCGGCTGGAGCGCAACGGTTTCGAACGTGTTTCCACCGTGCGCGACATCGGCGAGTTTGCCGTTCGTGGTGGTATTCTCGATCTTTATGCACCCGGCGCGGAAGAGCCGTTGCGGCTTGATTTCTTCGGCGACACACTGGAATCGATCCGCGCTTTCGATCCGGCTTCGCAGCGTACCACGGGCACACGCAAGGAATTCGTGCTCCAGCCGATGAGCGAAATCACGCTTTCGCCGGACATGATCAGCCGTTTCCGCAAGAATTACGTCGCGATGTTCGGTGCGCCGCAGCGCGATGACGCGCTTTATCAGGCGATCAGTGAAGGTCGTCGCTTTGCGGGCATGGAACATTGGCTGCCGCTTTTCTACGACAAGCTTGATACCGTCTTCGACCATGCGGGCAATATGCCGGTGGTTTTCGATCATCTGGTGCATGAAGCGCTGACCGAGCGCCACACAATGGTTGTCGATCACTACGAAGCGCGGCTGAGACAGGCGGAGGGCAAGGAGCCGGGCAGTGATGCCGTGCCTTACAAGCCGGTCAAGCCGGAAGCGCTTTATTTAACCCCGTCAGAGGTCGAGAAGCACGCTGAGGCCGGAGGTATGCGCATCGACCTGACGCCATTCGGTGCGCCGGAGGTTACGGGGCGGACGATTATTCATGCCGATGTGCACAAGGGCCGCAGCTTTGCCGAGGAGCGCGCGGCCACCGACGTGAACCTGTTCGAAGCGGTGGTGAAGCATATTGCCGAACTGCGTGCAGCGGGCAAGAAAGTGCTGGTTGCTGCCTGGACTGAAGGTTCTCTCGACCGTCTTTTGCAGGTCCTGGATGAACATGGGCTGGAAAAGATCGAGTCGGTTGACCGGCTTTCTACCGTCAAGGCGCTGTCACGCGACAAGGTGACGGCGGCGGTGCTGGCCGTCGAGAGCGGATTCGACGCGGGCGATCTCGTCATCGTGGCTGAGCAGGATATTCTGGGCGACCGTCTTATCCGCCGTTCCAAGCGCCGCAAGCGCGATCAGGATTTCATCTCGGAAGTTGCCTCGCTAAACGCTGGCGATATCGTCGTCCATGTCGATCACGGTATCGGTCGCTTCATTGGCCTCAAGACCATTACCGCCGCTGGCGCTCCGCATGACTGTCTTGAAATCCATTATGCGGGTGATGACCGGCTGTTTCTGCCGGTTGAAAATATCGAACTGCTCTCGCGTTATGGTTCGGAGGGCTCCGATGCGGTTCTCGACAAGCTTGGCGGTGGCGCGTGGCAGATGCGCAAGGCCAAGCTCAAGAAACGCCTGCTTGAGATTGCCGGGCATCTGATCCAGATCGCTGCCGAACGGCAGATGCGCGGTGCGCCGGTGATGACGCCGCCAGATGGTCTCTATGCCGAATTTTCTGCTCGCTTCCCCTATGATGAAACCGACGACCAGCTGACGGCAATCGAGTCCGTGGCGGACGATCTGGCTGCTGGCAAGCCGATGGATCGCCTGATCTGTGGTGATGTCGGCTTCGGCAAGACGGAAGTAGCCCTGCGTGCTGCCTTCATTGCGGCGATGAGTGGCGTTCAAGTGGCGATAGTCGTGCCGACAACGCTCCTGTCGCGCCAGCATTTCAAGACCTTCTCGAAGCGCTTCCATGGCCTGCCGATCAATCTTGCCCATGCCTCGCGTCTTGTCGGCACGAAGGAGCTTGCTGCTGCCAAGAAAGGGCTGGAAGAAGGAACTGTCGATATTGTCGTCGGCACGCATGCGCTGCTCGGCAACTCGATCAAGTTCAAGAATCTCGGTCTGCTCATCATCGATGAAGAGCAGCATTTCGGCGTCAAGCACAAGGAGCGGCTGAAGGAACTGAAGTCGGACGTGCATGTGCTGACATTGTCCGCCACGCCGATCCCGCGCACTTTGCAGCTTGCGCTGACCGGTGTGCGAGAACTCTCGCTCATTACTACGCCTCCCGTCGATCGTATGGCGGTGCGCACCTTCGTCTCACCGTTCGATCCGCTCGTCATTCGCGAGACGCTTTTGCGCGAACGCTATCGTGGCGGCCAGAGTTTCTACGTCTGCCCGCGCATTTCCGATCTTGGCGAGATAGAGGAGTTCCTGAAAACGCACGTGCCCGAACTGAAAGTGGCCGTGGCCCACGGTCAGATGGCGCCGGGCGTACTCGATGACATCATGAACGCTTTCTATGACGGCCAGTATGATGTGCTTCTGTCCACGACCATTGTGGAATCCGGTCTCGATATTCCGACGGCTAACACGATGATCGTGCACCGTGCCGATATGTTCGGTCTGGCACAGCTCTACCAGCTGCGCGGTCGTGTTGGTCGCTCGAAGCAGCGCGCTTTCGCGCTGTTCACACTTCCGGCAGGTAAGATGCTGACGCAGATGGCGGAACGTCGCCTTAAGGTTCTGCAGTCGCTCGACACGCTGGGCGCAGGCTTCCAGCTTGCCAGCCACGATATGGATATTCGCGGGGCAGGCAATCTGCTCGGCGAGGAGCAATCGGGCCATATCAAGGAAGTTGGCTTCGAACTTTACCAGCAGATGCTGGAAGAGGCGGTGGCCACGCTCAAGGGTGTGGGCGAAGTCGAAGATAGCCAGTGGTCGCCACAGATTGCCATCGGCACGGCTGTGATGATCCCCGAAGCCTATGTGCCTGACTTGCAACTGCGTCTTGGCCTTTATCGCCGTCTGGCCGATCTGGAAGAGCCGCAGGATATAGATGCTTTCGGTGCGGAACTCATTGACCGTTTTGGTCCGATGCCGGATGAAGTGCAGCATCTGCTCAAGATCGTTTACATCAAGGCGCTCTGCCGCCGCGCGAATGTCGAGAAACTCGATGCCGGTCCGAAGGGCGTGGTCATCCAGTTCCGTCATGCGACGTTCAACAACCCGGTCGGTCTGGTGAAAATGATCGGCGAGCAAGGGTCCATGGCCAAGATCAGGCCGGATCAGAGCATCGTTTTCATCCGCGACTGGCCGACACCCGAGAAACGCCTCAACGGTTCTGCCGTCATCATGACCCAACTGGCGAAGATCGCGGCGGGTTAACCCGCCGCTTCGCGTCTTTTAGCGATCTTCAGAAATCCCCGGCTCAAAGCCTTCAGCCGTCTGGCGAATAGCGTCAGCAAGGACATCTGCCGTCTGAGCGCCCATGACGGCATATTTCTGATCGATGATGAAGCATGGTACGCCGCGCACGCCGATGCGGCTGGCGGTATCGATCTCCTCACGAATCGTTGCCTTGTCTGCCTCACTTTGCAGGAGCCGGGCGACCACTTCGGCATCCATGCCGACGCTTGCCGCAGCATCAACCAGCACTTCGTGGTCGCCGATATCCTGTCCCTGCTCGAAATAGAGCGAGAACAACATGCCGACCATCCGGTCCTGCGTATCGGGTGCAGCCTGTGCTGCCCAATGGATGACGCGATGTGCGTCCAGAGTATTTGGCGCTCGGGCGATGGCATCGAAATCGAAGACAATGCCGTTTTCCTCACCAAGCTGGGTCAGCTGCTTGTGGATGTCATCAATCTTTCCGCCGGTGCCGAATTTCTCGCGCATGTAGGTCTGGCGATCCTTTCCCTGCGGAGGCAGGGTAGGGTCGAGCTGAAAGGGACGCCAGCGCACTTCCGCCTCCACATCCGGCACCATGGCAAGTGCCGCCTCAAGGCGCTTGCGCCCCAGAAAGCACCAAGGGCAGACGACGTCGGACACGACATCGATAGTTATCTTTCTGGTGGCCATGGCAATGTCTCCATACGAGAACCAGAGGCGTGGCCTCCGGTTGAATACTCATCATATATTGGGTGCATGTAGGGCGAATTACATCAACGTTAAAGCCCGATCATGGCTTTGAGCGCCACCAAGTCGGTAGTTGATAGCCATAGAGCGAAGTCTTCTTCGGATGCTCGATGCGATCCCAGCGCGCTACCCACTGATAGGGCAGGTGGTAAAGCGGAATGTAGTAATCCCCGGAGATAAGCACACGATCGAGCGCGCGGACCGCACTCACGAAATCGGCGCGGCTTCTTGCAGCCAGCAGTGCTTCAATCATCGCATCTACTGCCGGATCGGCAACACCCGGATAGTTGAAACTTCCCTGAACGTCACGTGAGGCTGCGCCCCAGCGCATCCATTGTTCGTTGCCGGGCGAAAGCGATCCGGTCAGCGCCCCGAGAATCATGTCGTAGTCGAATGTCTGGAGGCGTTGCTGATACTGGGCATCGTCCACCGTGCGTATTTCGATTGTGATGCCCAGTCGTGCGAGATTGCGCTTGTAAGCCAACGCGACTTTTTCCTCGTCGGGCGAGCGCGTCATGATCTCAAATTTAAGCGGCTTGCCAGAGGGATCAACGGCGAGGCCGTGTTCAAACTGAAAACCCGCGTCAGTCAGGAGATCATAGGCTTTCTTTGCAGGCGTGCGGTCATGACCGCTACCGTCTGTTACCGGCGGATGCCATGTACCATTCATGACATCGTCGCGAACGGCTTCGGGGAATGGTTTCAGCAACTGCTTCTCGCGGTCATCGGCAGGCTTGCCGACGGAGGAAAGCTCCGATCCTTCCCAAAAACTCTGCGTGCGGCGGTACTGATCGGCGAAAAGGTTGCGGTTAGCCCATTCGAAGTCGAAGAGCAGTCCCAGAGCCTGCCGGACACGACGGTCGGCGAAAATCAGACGGCGCGTGTTGAACACGAAGCCGAACATGTTGGCTGGCGTGCCTTTCTCAAAGCTGTCCTTGATGACACGGCCCTGTTTTACAGCCGGGAAATCATAAAGCTTCTCCCATCGAGTCGGGTTTGCCTCGATGAAAACATCCAGCAGCCCCTTCTTGAAAGACTCAAACAGGGACGTCTCGTTTCGGTAATATTCAATCGTCAACGTATCGAAGTTGTTGAGACCGCGCTGCGACGGCAGATCCTTGCCCCAATAGTCAGGGTTGCGCTTGTAGATAATACGCTGGCCGGGCTGCACGCCGGAAACGAGATACGGGCCGCTGCCGACAGGCGGTTTCAGGGATGAATTGCCAAAGGTTTCGCGATCAATGGCGTGCTTTGGCAGCACCGGCATCGATGAGGCAATCAGCATCGGAAATTCGCGATCCGACTTGTCGTTGAAGGTGAAGCGAACAGAGCGCTCCCCCGTCTTTTCGATCTTCTCGACCCGACTCATCCGGTTGTTGTAGGGAGGGCGTCCCTTTTCCGTCAGGATATCGTAGGTGAAGAGAACGTCATCTACCGTCACCGGCTGGTCGTCCGACCATTTCGCTTTCGGGTTCAGGGTGAATTCGACCCATTTGCGGTCCGGGTCAACCGCAACCTTTTCAGCAAGCAGGCCGTAAAGGGTAAAGGGTTCGTCCCGCGAGCGCTGCATGAGCGTTTCGTAAACCAGATTTCCGAGGTCGACATCCCCGAACAGGCCGCGCGCTGTCGTACGCATGCTTTTCAGAACAAATGGGTTGAGACTGTCGAAAGTGCCGACAACGCCCATTGTGATGGCGCCGCCCTTCGGGGCGTCGGCATTTGCATAGGGGAAATGGGTGAAGTCAGCCGGCAGCGCCACATCTCCATGCATGGAGAGCGCATAGTCCGGCTGTGCTTCGGCTATCGCCTGCGCCGGCAGCACGCCGACGACAGCTCCGGTAAGGCTCGCAAGAACCACTTTGCGGAGAAAGGCAATCAATCCGTTCAACTTCAATCGTCCATTGTAAATAAGTTTGATGGTCGGCGCCGGGAGGCGTCGATTCGGAACCGAAAACTAGCATGATCGTACATTAAGTGCGGAATTAGGGCGTGTCCGTCACGCGACAGTAGGGGCTAAAATAAAGATTTTGGCGGATTCCGGGCATGGAATGTCGAAACTCATCTGGATTCATACCCCTAGTCGTTGTAACACGGCTCCGGATTGGGGCCCGCAAGGGTCCGGATGGGGGCTAAAATCCCCAAGGTCACGCTGTTGCCGCATTTTAAAACCAGTGACGGTCTATCGCTGACTTATAATACAGAACGGGAACTATAGATCAGAGCGTTGAAAGGAACCTGTTGATCATGTCCAGCACTAAGACAATCGCTGCCGCATCTGCCATTGCTGGCGCGTTCGCCCTGCTTGCCTCCGCGACGATGCCTGCATCGGCACAGCAGCCGCCACAGGGCTGGTTCAAGGTTTGCTCGAAGCAGGAAGACAATGACATCTGCAACACGCAGAACATCGTCACCGCGGATTCTGGCCAGCTCCTGACTGCCGTCAACCTCATCGAGATCAAAGGCAAGATCAACCGCAAGATCTTTCAGGTGACCGTTCCTATTGGTCGTCTGATTCCTGCCGGCGTCGGCCTCCAGATCGACAACAACAAGCCGGTCAAGCTTGAATACGGCATCTGCTTCCCGGATCGCTGCATCGCAGAAGCTCCGCTGACCGACGATCTCATTAATGCGCTCAAGAAGGGCGGCAAGCTAACCCTGACTTCGGTCAACTATCAGAACAAGCCGAACCCGATTCCGGTTGCACTCACCGGCTTCTCTGGCGCTCTGACCGGCCCGGCTCTCAAGCAGTCGGAACTGGAAGAACGCCAGAAGGAACTTCAGGACGCCGTCCAGAAGCGCCAGAAGGATTTCGAAGCCAAGATGAAGGCTGAACAGGACAAGGCAAAAGGCGCAGCGAACTAAATTGCTGTCTGTCCAGTGTGTTATGAAAAAGGGGCGCTTTGAGCGCCCCTTTTTTGAACCATCACTTTAGAAGATAGTGCTATATTAGTTAGAATGTTGCGACTTTACGCGATAGGAACCATTGTCCTGTCGATCAAACATCTCCTCGATCTGAGGATGGCGCAAAGGCTCGCCGCTTAAATCCGGCACCAGGTTCTGCTCCGATACATAGGCGACATATTCGGATTCCGCGTTTTCCGCGAGCAGATGGTAAAACGGCTGGTCGCGATGCGGGCGCGCTTCTTCCGGAATGGACTCATACCATTCCTCCGTATTTGCAAATTCGGGGTCTACGTCAAAGATAACCCCGCGGAAGGGGAATAGCCGGTGCTTGACGACCTGACCGATCTGAAATTTCGCGTGCTTTATCTGTGTCATACCCATGCAACACTATGTAGTTCACCGCGTGACAAATTAAAGTCGGCGGCAACCGGCAATTCTGTCTGTTCGATGTCTCGGATGGTCCGAAAATCAAGTTAGCTGGAACGTTTGCCGTCGCTTCGGTGTGGAAGGCTTGGCAGTTTCGGTAGCAGATGCGAGAAACCGCTGCCAGGACGAAGCCCCTCACGCATGAAGAATGCGCGTAGCGGTGCGAATGAGCGAAGCATTTCCAATCCCACTCCACGCGCGATCTGCGCCGGAAGCATGCCGGAGAGAAGCGAACGATTGAGCGCATCGACAGAGCCGGTGCGGGCTAGAATATCCGGACGTCTTGCGCGGTCATAGGCGCGAATGACCCGATCTGAGCCCGGGTCGACAGGATCGCTTTCGATAGCCTTGACCAGCGTTTCGACATCGCGGGAACCCAGATTGAGGCCTTGTGCGCCAATCGGTGGAAACACATGCGCGGCTTCACCAATCAGGATCGTGCGCTTGGCTGCAAAGACATGGGGCACGAGGCCGGAAAGGGGCCAGGCTTGCGGCTTGATCTCGAGGTTAATCTTGCCCAGCATGGACTGCATCATGTCTTCGATGCGCTGAGCGAGCGTGGCTTCGTCAAGCGCAAGCAGTGCTTCGGCGCGACCGGGATTGACCACCCAGACGAGGCTTGAGCGTTTGCCTTTCAACGGCACTTGAGTGAAAGGGCCTTCTTCGGTGTGGAACTCCGACGAAATATTCTCGTGGTCGACGCTATGCGAGAAGGAAAGCACGACGGCTGTTTGCGGATAGCTCCAGCGGCGTGTGCGGATGCCTGCCGCTTCGCGGGCCATCGAATTGCGCCCGTCGGCAGCCACGACCAGCCGCGTATGCAATGTGTCGCCACCCGAAAGCGTGATGGTTACGTGGTCACCATTGTGGCGGTACTCGATGACGGAGGCATTGATGCGCTGGATATTCGGATTGCGGGAAACGGCTTCAGCCAGCTTCTCGTTCAAAACGGCATTGGGGATATTGTAGCCGAACGCAGTCTCATCGATTTCGCCCGCACGGAAGGTGACGACAGGGCTTCTCACGAGGCGCCGCGTTGCGTCGACAATGCGCATGGAAGCGAGGGGGGCTGCTTCCGGCTCGATATCCGACCAGACGCCCAGTCCCTCCAGTAGTCTGATGGCGGGCATCATGAGTGCGGTGGTGCGGCGGTCACCCTTATCGGTCTCCGGTCCAAGCAACACGGTGCGATAGCCTTTTGCGCCAAGCGCCAGCGCTGCCATCATCCCGGCAGGCCCGCTGCCGCTGATGACAATGTCAGTGAGAGGCTTGTTCACAACAAGATCGTTCATCGTGTTTCATCCCTGGTCCGACAGTGCAGACCTCGTGACCGTTCGCTATGCATATCGCATTGTCTGATGATTCCAGACGGATGCGTTTGAGCTGCACTTAAACCGAATTGCAGGCAAAAGACCATTCTTCCGTGGGATTATGGCGGATTTGCCTCACGCCTTACTTGCTCTTTTGTGCTTATTCAGGGAAAGCTGCTTGCAGGATCATGGCTTTTCCTGGGGGAGAAGCTATTCAACGATCTTGAGGGTTGGGGACGTCAGTTTGTTTGGTGTACGCGTTCCCCGTTTGATGAAATTTACTCGCTGCCTTAGAGCGCCGTGCGTCCTTGCGGACGCACAAAGGACGCTCTAACTTGTTGAATCTACGCATCGTGCTTTTCAAAAAGCGATTCCGATTTTTGAGCCGATGCGGGGAATGTCTTGGGCGGGATATGCGCGGCGACAAACTGAAATGGCGGACGGCGTGAAAACCAAACTGACCGGAAAACTCAAAGCCAAAAAAGTCACCGCGCCGCAAGCCAAGGCGTTTTCGGTTCATCTTCTGACGGCATCGGGTTCGTTTCTGGCGTTCCTTTCCATCGTGGCGGCCAGTGATGGGCGCTATACGGCGATGTGGTGGTGGCTGGGGCTGGCGCTTTTCGTCGACGGCATCGATGGCCCCATCGCGCGCAAGCTTGAAGTCAAATATGTTCTGCCGAACTGGTCTGGCGAGCTTCTCGACAACATCATCGACTATGTCACCTATGTTCTGATACCGGCTTTCGCGCTTTATCAAAGCGGGTTTATGGGGACTTATCTGTCCTTCATATCCGGCGCGATCATCGTGGTTTCGAGCGCGATCTATTATGCCGATACCGGCATGAAGACGAAGGAGAACTTCTTCAAGGGGTTCCCGGTCGTCTGGAACATGGTGGTCTTTACGCTTTTCATCGTCAAACCGGGCGAGTGGGTCGCTTTCGCAACCGTTGTCGTATCGGCAATCCTGTCGTTCCTGCCGATCAATTTCCTGCATCCAGTGCGCGTTGTGCGCCTGCGACCGCTTAATCTGACGGTTTTCCTGCTCTGGTGTGCCTTTGGCGCGGCTGCGCTCTATTATACTCTGGACGCGCCGCTGTGGGTTCGCGTCGGTATTTCCGTGACGGGCCTCTACATCTACTTCATCGGCGCTGTCATGCAGTTTTTCCCAGGATTGGGACGGACTGCGACCGTCATCGCGGCTGAGAAAGCCGCTGCCGCAAAGAAGAGTGGAGAAGCATGATGATCAATGCCATTCGCGTCCATCAGACCGGTGGGCCGGAAGTCATGAAGTATGAACAGATCGAGATAGGCGAACCCGGTCCGGGCGAGGCAAAAGTGCGCCATGAAGCCGTCGGTCTGAACTTCATCGACGTTTATTTCCGCACCGGGCTTTACAAGGCAGCCCAGATGCCTTTCACGCCCGGCAATGAAGGCGCGGGCACAGTCATTGCTGTCGGTCCGGGTGTTAAGGGTGTTCGTGTCGGTGACCGTGTTGCCTATGTGGCGACACCGGGCTCCTATGCAGACGAGCGCATTCTGCCAGCGGACCGGCTGGTCAAGGTTCCGGATAATGTCGATCTGAAAACCGCCGCCTCCATGATGCTGAAAGGCATGACGGCGCAATATCTTCTGCGGCGTACATTCAAGGTGGAGCCGGGGCAGACGATCCTGTTTCATGCCGCTGCTGGCGGTGTAGGCTTGATTGCCGGACAATGGGCGAAGCATCTTGGCGCCACCGTCATCGGTACGGCGGGATCGGAAGAAAAGATCGCGCTGGCCAGAAAGCATGGCTACGACCATGTCATCAATTACCGCACCGAGAACTTTGCCGAAAAGGTGAAGGAACTGACGGGCGGAGCGGGTGTCGACGTTGTCTATGATTCTGTTGGGCGCGATACCTATATGGGCTCGCTCGACGTGTTGAAGCCGCTTGGCATGTTTGCCTGCTTTGGCCAGTCATCGGGTGTCATTCCGCCGTTTGATCTCGGCATTCTGGCGCAGAAGGGTTCGCTCTTTGCCACGCGTCCTACGCTGTTCAATTATATCGCCAAGCGGGCGGACCTCGAAAAGACGGCAGCAGAGCTTTTCGACGTGGTCGGAAGCAGAGCCGTCAAGATCGAGATCAACCAGACCTATGCGCTCAAGGATGCGGGCAAGGCGCATGAGGATCTGGAAGCCCGCAAGACGACGGGAACCACCATTCTGCTTCCATGATCGGGCTGATGATTGCAGCAGTGTGTATATGTCCACCGCTGCTTGCTTTTGGGCTTTTCAAGAGCAGAGTTGCTGGATAAGGTCGCTCAAAAATATAATTTTGGGGAACAATGACAGCGCCTTTAACCGACCGGCCTCTTCTGGATGTCCGCCGGCTCACGAAAGTATTTGGTCAGCTGCGGGCCTGCGATGGTGTCGATCTCACCATCGGGGAAGGCGAAATTCACGCGCTTCTGGGTGAAAACGGTGCCGGAAAATCCACCTTTGTGAAAATGTTGTTCGGCGCGTTGCAGCCACTTGAAGGCGAAATCGTCTGGAAGGGGCAACCTGTCACGATAGACGAACCGGCCACCGCAAGAAAACTTGGTATAGGCATGGTTTTTCAGCATTTTTCGCTGTTCGACTCGCTTACTGCCGCTGAGAACATTGCCTTGTCGCTCGACCGTTCGCTGCCGCTTTCAGACGTTGCGAAGCGTGCGCGTGAGGTTGGCAAGACGTACGGTCTTCCGGTCGACCCGCAGGCCCATGTTGGTGATCTGTCCGTCGGCGAACGTCAGCGTATCGAGATCGTGCGCTGTCTTCTTCAGGAGCCGGATCTTATCATCCTCGATGAACCGACTTCGGTGCTGACGCCGCAAGAAGCCGACAAGTTGTTTGAAACGCTGGAGCGCCTGAAAGCCGAAGGCAAGTCGATCCTCTACATCAGCCACCGTCTTGAGGAAGTGAAGCGGCTTTGTGATCGCGCGACCGTGTTGCGGCATGGCAAGGTCGTTGCGCATTGCGATCCGCGCAAGGAAACCGCCGCGTCGCTCGCCCGTATGATGGTCGGTAATGATATCAATGTCGTGGCACGCAGTCCCATCGCGGCGGCGGTAGATGTCGGTAAGGACGCGCTTTTTGAAATCAAGTCACTGTCGCAACCGCCGCGTGGGCCATTTTCGACGGCATTGAAAGATATTTCTCTCTCGGTCGCCGCAGGCGAAGTCGTTGGCATTGCCGGTGTTGCAGGCAACGGGCAAGGTGAATTCTTCGAAGCTGTTTCGGGCGAAGTGCTGCAGTCAAATCCATCGAATGTGCGCATTCGCGGGAAGGATGCAGGCAAGGCCGGCATCAGCGACCGCCGCATGATGGGGGCAGCCTTCGTTCCGGAGGAGCGGCTTGGTCACGGTGCTGTTCCGACCATGACGCTGACCGACAATCTGTTCTTGTCGCGATACAAGACCGACGCAAAGATGTTCCTGCGTGGTGGCAAGATGAAGCTGATCGCAGAGAGCGCGCTTCGATCGGCTGCCAAACGCATCATTGAACGGATGGATGTGCGCAAGAGTGCTGAAAATCCGCCCGCATCTGCACTTTCTGGCGGAAACCTGCAGAAATTCATCATCGGGCGCGAGCTTGATCGCTCACCATCGGTCATGGTTGTGAACCAGCCGACATGGGGCGTGGATGCCGGTGCCGCAGCACATATCCGGCAGGCACTTGTCGATCTTGCGCGCTCCGGTTCCGCAGTTCTCGTCATCAGTCAGGACCTTGATGAGCTTCTTGAAATCAGTGACCGCATTGCCGTGATGAATCATGGCCAGCTCTCCGATCCTCTGCCGATTGCCGATGTAACGCTGGAAAAGATCGGTCTTTTGATGGGCGGTATCTCAGGAGAGGCGGGAGCTGCATGATGCGGATTGAACTCGTCAAACGCCCGCAGCCGTCGAGACTTTTCAGCGCCTTGTCACCATTGCTGGCACTGTCGTTGACGCTGATTTTCGGCGGACTTGCTTTTGCGCTGATGGGCAAGGATCCGTTACATGCGCTTTATGTCTTCTTTGTCGAGCCTTTGTTCGACATCTGGTCTTGGCATGAATTGCTCGTGAAGGCTGCGCCGCTGATCCTGATCGCAGTCGGCCTCTGCGTCTGCTTTCTGTCCAACAACTGGAACATCGGTGCCGAGGGGCAGTTCATCGCCGGTGCCATAGCGGGATCGATCCTGCCCGTCATGTTCCCTGATCTGCAGTCTTGGGTGGTTCTGCCCCTGATGATGCTGATGGGGATGGCAGGCGGCGCGGCCTATGCATCCATTCCCGCTTTGCTGAAAGTGCGCTTCAATACCAATGAAATCCTGACCAGCCTTATGCTTGTCTATGTCGCGCAGCTGTTCCTCGACTGGCTGGTGCGCGGGCCATGGCGCAACCCGGAAGGATATAATTTCCCGGAAACCCGTCAGTTCAACGATAGCGCCATTCTGCCGGAAATCTGGAGCGCATCGGGCCGCGCGCATTGGGGCTTCATCTTTGCGCTCGTTGCAGCGGTTGTCGTCTGGCTCCTGCTCAAGCACACGCTGAAGGGTTTTGAGGTCAAGGTGATCGGCCAAAGTCCAAGAGCCGGGCGTTTCGCGGGTTTCAGCGCGGGCAAGATGGTGTTCTTCGTCTTTGCGGTTTCCGGTGCCCTTGCCGGTCTCGCAGGCATCGCGGAAACCTCCGGTGCCATCGGCCAGCTTCGTCCGGTCATATCTCCGGGCTACGGTTTTACGGCGATCATCGTCGCGTTTCTGGGACGCCTCAATCCGCTGGGAGCAATAGCAGCCGGTCTGGTGTTGGCGCTTTCCTATCTTGGAGGCGAAGCTGCACAGGTTGCTATCGGCATCTCCGAAAAATCTGCGCGCGTGTTTCAGGGCATGATCCTGTTCTTCGTTCTCGCTTGCGATACACTCATCCTTTATCGCATTCGCTTCATATCCGGTCGCCAAGCGGGAAAGGCCTGATCCCATGGATTTGACGCAGGCTATTCTTCTCACAATTGCAACAGCAGCGACGCCGCTCCTGATCGCTGCCATCGGCGAACTGGTTGTTGAACGTTCCGGCGTGCTCAATCTTGGTGTCGAGGGCATGATGCTGATGGGGGCCGTGTCCGGCTTCGCCATTGCACAAATGACCGGTTCGGCCTGGTTGGGCTTGTTTGCCGCCGTTCTGGTCGGTGCGCTTTTCTCCGCTATTTTTGGCTTTCTGACGCTCATACTCGTCACCAATCAGGTCGCAACCGGGCTGGCGCTGACGATCCTTGGCGTTGGAGCATCGGCCTTGCTCGGTGAAAGCTTTGTCGGGCTTCCCGGTGTCCGGCTTGAAGCCATCCATATTCCCTATCTGACCGATCTGCCGCTTGTCGGGCGGTTCTTCTTCGGGCAGGATCCGATCTTCTATCTTTCGATCCTGCTGGTCGTCGGCGTGGCATGGTTTCTGTTCCGCACGCGGGTAGGGCTTACATTGCGCGCCATCGGTGACAGCCATGGCTCGGCCCATGCGCTCGGCGTGCATGTGGTGCGCACGCGCTTTCTGGCGGTTTTGTTCGGCGGTGCTTGTGCTGGTCTTGCAGGCGCGCAATTGTCACTCGTCTACGTGCCGCAATGGGTGGAAAACATGACGGCTGGTCGTGGCTGGATCGCACTTGCGCTTGTCGTGTTCGCATCGTGGCGGCCATGGCGCGTATTGATCGGCGCTTACTTGTTCGGTGCGGTGACCATTGGTCAGCTTCACGCGCAGGCGCTGGGCTTTGGCCTGCCATCGCAGTTTCTGTCTGCGCTGCCTTATCTCGCGACGATTGTGGTGCTGGTCATCATATCGCGCAACAAGCGCCTGACGATGATGAATACGCCGGCTTCGCTCGGCAAACCGTTCGTGCCAGACCGGTAGAACGAACGGCTGAGGGGTAGACGTAAACCGTCCCAAGGGTTTTCGTTTTGGTTAGAGGGTAAAAACAAGGAGTGCAGGGAACATGAAAAAGACGCTTATGGCGATTGCCACTGCGGCGAGCTTTATGCTCGGCGGCGCGGCGCATGCAGAAGAAAAACTGAAGATCGGTTTCATTTATATCGGACCTCCGGGCGATTTTGGCTGGACCTATCAGCACGATCAGGCCCGCAAGGAGCTGGTCGAGGCACTCGGCGACAAGATCGAAACCACCTTTCTGGAAAGCGTTCCGGAAGGTGCCGATGCTGAACGTTCCATCGAACGTCTGGCGCGTGCTGGCAACAAGCTGATCTTCACGACGTCGTTCGGATATATGGATCCGACCCTCAAGGTTGCCAAGAAATTCCCGGACGTGAAGTTCGAACATGCGACCGGCTACAAGACTGCCGACAACATGTCTGCCTATAATGCGCGCTTCTATGAAGGCCGTTATGTGCAGGGCGTGATCGCCGCCAAGATGTCGACCAAGGGTGTTGCCGGTTACATCGCCTCCGTACCGGTGCCGGAAGTCGTGCAAGGCATCAATGCGTTCATGCTCGGCGCGCAGTCGGTTAATCCCGACTTCAAGGTCAAGGTGATCTGGGTCAATTCGTGGTTCGATCCGGGCAAGGAAGCTGATGCAGCCAAGGCACTGATCGACCAGGGTGTAGACATCATCACCCAGCACACCGATTCCACCGCTGCCATTCAGGTGGCGCATGATCGCGGCATCAAGGCTTTCGGTCAGGCTTCGGACATGATCAAGTTTGCGCCTGACACGCAGCTTACCGCTGTCGTGGACGAGTGGGGCCCTTACTACATTGATCGCGCCAAGGCTGCTCTCGACGGTTCATGGAAGAGCCAAAACATCTGGTGGGGCATGAAGGAAGGCCTCGTGAAGATGGCGCCTTATACCAACATGCCGGACGATGTGAAGAAATTGGCCGAAGAAACCGAAGCCAAGATCAAGTCGGGCGAACTGAAGCCTTTCACCGGTCCGATCACGAAGCAGGACGGTTCCGTCTGGCTGAAAGAAGGCGAGCAGGCTGACGACAAGACCTTGCTTGGCCTCAATTTCTACGTCGCTGGCGTGGACGACAAGCTGCCGCAGTAAGCGGTTCCATACAGAAACAAAGAAGGGCGCTCAAAGCGCCCTTTTCATTTTCTTACAAAATATTGAAGCTATTTGTTAAAGCGATAGCTTAAGTCCTTCATGACTATCGGTGAAGCCGAGCGACTGATAAAAACGCAGCGCGTCGGAACGCGACTTATCGGTCGTCAGTTGCACAAGGCCGCAGCCGCGTTCACGGCATTGCTCGATTGCCCAAACGATCATCTGACGGCCTACTCCGCCGCCACGAATATGGCTCGCAATCCGCACGCTTTCGATCTGTCCGCGCCACATGCCCATCCGCGACAGGCCGGGTATAAAGCTGATTTGCATGCAACCAATGATCTCGCCATCATGTTCAACGACAGCCAGGAGCTGATTGGGATCGGCATCGATTGCCGCAAAGGCGCTGCGATAGGAATCCCGCAAGGGGAGGCTCGCATCTTCGCGCTGTGCGCCGAGCGCATCATCGGCGAGCATGGCGATAATTGCCGCCACGTCAGCCGCGGCGGCTTTTCTGATCGCTATGGCAGCTTCCGCCGCCATCAGACCGCGATACCATGCAGATCGTAAGCGTCGCTCGCCTCGATCTTCACCGTTACGATGTCGCCGACGCGTAGCGGGCGGCGCGACTGGATGTGAACGCTGCCGTCGATTTCCGGAGCGTCGTAGCGCGTACGGCCTTTGCCGATTGTGCCGTTTGCTTCATCAATGATGACCGGCAGGCGCTTACCAACTTTCTTCTTGAGGAGATTGGTCGAAATCTGCTGCTGCTTGGCCATGAAACGATGCCAGCGGGCTTCCTTGATTTCTTCCGGCACCTGCTCGAGACCAAGATCATTGGCCTTTGCACCCTTGACCGGTTCATATTTGAAGCAGCCGGCGCGTTCGATCTTGGCTTCATCGAGCCAGTCGAGAAGTATTTCGAAATCTTCTTCCGTTTCGCC
The DNA here is from genome assembly GCF_024701725.1 of Ochrobactrum sp. XJ1. Lineage (NCBI taxonomy): Bacteria > Pseudomonadati > Pseudomonadota > Alphaproteobacteria > Hyphomicrobiales > Brucellaceae > Ochrobactrum > Ochrobactrum sp. XJ1. The sequence continues at coordinate 31,849 of NZ_VDGD01000014.1, read as the reverse complement.
GGGATAGCCGACGATAAAGGTGGAACGCACGGCCAGGTCCGGGCAGGTCTCACGCCAGGCCTGAATGCGGCGCGAGGTCTTTTCCTGATGTGCCGGACGGCGCATATTCTTCAGAACCGCCGGGGAGGCGTGCTGGAAAGGAATATCCAGATAAGGCAGAATCTTGCCTTCAGCCATCAGCGGAATGACTTCATCGACATGCGGGTAAGGGTATACGTAGTGCATACGCACCCACACGCCCATATCGCCCAGTTCACGCGAGAGGTCGAGGAACTTGGTGCGAACCGTGCGGTCCTGCCACATGGCTTCCTGATACTTGATGTCGAGGCCATAGGCGCTCGTATCCTGCGAGATGACGAGGATTTCCTTCACGCCAGCAGTCACCAGCTTCTCGGCCTCGCGCAGCACCTGATCAATCGGGCGCGAGACGAGATCGCCGCGCAGCGCCGGAATGATGCAGAAGGAGCAGCGGTTCGAACAGCCTTCGGAGATTTTGAGGTAGGCGTAGTGGCGCGGGGTCAGCTTCACGCCCTGCGGCGGCACCAGGTCCACAAATGGATCGTGCGCGGGAGGGACGGCTTCATGCACCGCGCTCATTACGCTTTCATAAGCCTGCGGGCCGGTGATGGCCAGTACGTTCGGATGACGCTCACGGATGACATCGGGTTCTGCGCCAAGGCAGCCGGTTACGATGACTTTGCCGTTCTCGTTGAGAGCAAGGCCGATGGCATCCAGCGATTCATCGCGGGCGGAATCAAGAAAGCCGCAGGTATTGACGATCACCAGATCGGCACCGTCATGCTTGCGGGAGATTTCATAGCCCTCGGAGCGAAGGCTGGTGATGATGCGTTCGGAATCGACAAGCGCCTTCGGGCAGCCAAGAGAAACGAAACTGACGCGCGGTGCGCTCATTGGGAGAACCTTGCAAAATATCGGAAATTGCGCGCGCAATATCACGATAAAGGGGCAACGGTAAAGTTGAGATGATAAAAAAAGCCGGAGCGCAAAGCCCCGGCTTCCATTCGCAAAGCGGATTTGGCTTACTCAGCCTGATCGGCTGGAGCCGCATTGAGCTGGCCATAACGCTCTTCGCCGATCTTGGCGAGGAGGTCGAGCTGGGTTTCGAGGAAGTCGATATGACCTTCCTCATCCGCCAGAAGCTCATCGAAAAGCTGCTTGGAAACATAGTCGCCGAGTTCGTCGCAGATTTCGCGGGACTTCTTGTAGGAAGCGCGTGCGTCGTACTCACCTGCAAGGTCGGCTTCGAGAACTTCCTTGACGTTCTGGCCGATGCGCAGCGGAGCTACGGTCTGCAGGTTCGGGTGACCTTCGAGGAAGATAATGCGGTCAATCAGCTTGTCTGCGTGATGCATTTCTTCGATGGATTCTTCACGTTCCTTCTTGGCAAGACGCGTGAAGCCCCAGTCGTTGAGGAGGCGGTAGTGAAGCCAGTACTGGTTTACAGCGCCAAGCTCGAGGAACAATGCCTCGTTAAGCCGCTCGATGACCTTTGGTTCGCCTTTCATTCCATGAACTCCCGAATTTGTCGCGTAGAGAACGTACACGATCCATGAACTGGACCACGTTTTCGTCCATTTGGTTATGACGAAGATGATACTCTTCAGTCACCCTTATGATCGTTTCCACGACGTTTGGGAAGCAGCCACAGCAACGGCCGCGTTTGGACATGACATTATAGACGGTGCCAGGAACGATAAGTTGCCAGCAATCCTGATCGAGAAGCTCAATAACAACGGCTTCAATGTCTTTATCGGTAATAACGTTACAGCTGCAGACTAGCATGAGGAAGTATCTCCCATACCCGCAAAGCAGAAATCAGACGCAAAAAGCGTCGACTGGAGAGACTTTACCGGCTCACTCTTTACTTCAACTGGGTTGCTGACCTGAAAAACTGGCAGCTTTATTTCACTCGTGGCGCAAGGCCGAACTGAACCGGTCAATGGTTCCTCCAGCTGCAAGGGTTAAAGGCCCGAACATTAAAGGCATTACTTAAGTGGCGTTTATAAAACCCACCAAATTAAGTCAGGTTATGGCCGGTAGGGCTCCGTTCTGTCAATTTTTATGTTTTTGAAATGTTCTAAAAATCAATAAGTTAGAATCATTCTAAATATGAGTTAACTACCCATCTTTAAAAGATAATTGGTGCTTTACTATCGTCATAGCGGCCTCCGAATGATGCCGCTATGACATTATGCGCTATTTCGCCGCACCTTGTGGATAGGCGTTTCTACCGTACGTCAGGAGCCGAGAACGGCGCTGAAGCCTTCAAACTGCGGAGGTCCCAGATAGAGCGGCTTGTTGTCTCCGGCATTGCGATGCGCATCGCGAAACTGTTCGGACTTCGTCCAGGCGACGAAATCATCGCGGTTGCGCCAGACCGTGTGCGAAGCATAAAGCGTGTAGCCTTCCTCTTCATTGGTCGCACCGCGGAGAAGGTGAAAACTCTCGAAACCGGGAAGTTCGGACAGTTTCGAGTCGCGGTTTTTCCATACGGTCTCGAAGTCGGCTTCGCTGCCGACGCGAACCTTGAAGCGATTCATGGCTATGAACATTGCTGATCCTTTTCCATCAGGTTTGGGATTGGCTACTTTATATAACTTTTGGCGAGTGCAGCGGTAGGGGCCGCACCCGCCGCGTCACATCTCGGGATCAGAAGGCCGCCGCGGTCAGGTTGGTCGGTCTTCGAAGATGTGACGATCATGAACGGGAGGCGAGAACGCCTCCCAAAGTTTTAGAACTGGAACTGTGTCGAGACGAGGAATGTACGTCCGCGACCAGAACCATAGGTGCTGAGGGCAGGGGTATATTCCTTGTCGGCGATGTTCAGCACCTGAAGCGAAAGATCGACCGTGTCGGTGAACTTGTATTTCGCGAAGACGTCGACCAGCGTGTAGGGATCGGTATCGTTTCCGCTGATGCTTTTGCCGCTCGAAACGTGCTGAACGCGCAGACCGCTTTCGAGCTTGCGCTCGAAGAAACGCGCACCGGCGGTAACCGTTACGACATCTTCCGGCAAATACTGGTTTGCGCCCATGCCAGCTGTCTGCTCAGGCAGTTCAGAGGTGGAATGCGTATAAGCAATGCCACCGAACGCGAAGCCCGCATCATAACGCGCGTCGAGTTCGAAGCCCTTCACTGTCGAAGTGCCGTCGACATTGATGAACTGGCTGTAGTCGGATGCAGCCGTGATGTAATCCTCAACGCGCATCGTATAGTAATTAGCCTTAAGACGCAGGCCGTCTTCAGCAGTCAGGATGCCATCGCGAGCGATATTGACGCCGAATTCCCAGCCGCGCTGCTTTTCAGGACGAAGGTTGGGATTGCCGTGCATCATGCCGGTTCCGGTATGCGCCACACCACCGAGGAATGTTTCCTGCAGGCTCGGCGAACGCATGGAATGCGCATAGGTAATGTAGGGCTGAAGCCAGTCGGTCAGGTTATAGGCAACGGTGACTTTGGGGCTGAACTCGCTGTCGCTGTTCGAAATCGAGCTGTCGTCGCTCTCGAGTTTGAAATAGTCATAGCGGAGGCCGGTGACGACCTGCAGGGCCTGATAATTCCATGTCGCTTCCGAGAAGACCGCGCCGCGATTGGATGTGGCATCTGTCGGGTTGACGCCCGTTTTGGTGCCGCCAGCGGTGTCGCGGTTGATTTCAAAGCCGTTCTTCCACGCGACCGCCACTTCGCCGAAGGTGAAGCGCGACGTGTTCGAGGCCGTCATGCCGGTGGTTTCGGTCGAAACCTGCCGTCCTACGAAGCTGCCATTGCCGTCTTCCCAGTTCTGCAATGTGCTGTTGTGGTAGAGGTTGACGTCGAGGCCGATGAGATCGTTGTCGGACGGATTGTAGTTATATTGTGCGAAGAACGTGCGGTTCTGCAGGAACATATCGTAGATCGTATAGGTTCCCGGACGGTAGCCGTTCGCATATGTTCCGTAGTGGTTGTTGTAGAGCACGCCACCAAGCGTCAGCTTCTGGTCTTCGCCAAGGCCGAACTCAGCTTTGAACAGGCCGGAAGTCAGTTCTTCGCCGGTTTTCTCGACGGTCACGCCGTCGCCGTTCTTGTAATCGTTGGAATCGTGACGGCTGATGGCCGCAACAATCCCGATGGAATTGACGCGGGCGGCACCGGCCAGCATTTCGGAGAAGCCGGTTCCATTGCTACCCCAGGAAGCGCGGCCGAGAACACCCTTGTCCTTGCCATCCAGAATGACATCATCGACGCCGAGGGTGCGGAAATTGACGCTGCCTGCAAGGCCAGTGCCGCCTTCGGTCGTCACAGCGCCGCGCGCCACGTCGATTTCAGATAACAGGTTCGGGTCGATGTAGGCATAGCCCTGCGCATCGTGCGCGGTGTTGCGGTAGCTCTGCGGTACGCCGTCGATCATCATGTTGACGCGGCCGGAGCCTTCAAAACCACGAATATTGACCGCAACGCCGGGATTGGAAGCATTCTGCAAGGTAAACACGCCAGCGGTGCCGCGCAACACGTCGTCGAGCTTCGCGCCGCCGAAACGATTGATCTCTTCGCGGTCAACCCTGCCAACCGGTGCCGCAACGGAAGTCGGCGCCTGTGCGTCGTTCGCTCTGCGAATGGTGATCGTCTTCAACGCGACGCCAGCTTCTTCTTCAGAAGCTTTCTGTTCCTGCGCAAAGGCTTGTGACGTCATCGCCACAAGAATGACAGCAAGCCCCGTGCTCGCCAGAATTGACCGTTTGTGAACCCCACCAGTCGCCCGCATTTCCAATGTTTCCTTCATGACCCAGACGCGCTTCGCCGACCCGATGGGTGACGAAGAAATTAAAAAATTCAATTGTTTATGACTTCCCCCTCGGGAGAAGGCGCGTGCTGGCTGGGAAGAGGATTTCTTCCGGGCTTGCGCGGAAAAAGCGAGATTTAAACTTGACTCGATTATTCCAGTAATGCAGTGATTAATAAACATGACTGTTGATGTCAACAAAACAAATTTGCTGTCATCACCGTGTGGAAAGTCGATGCTGAGGCGAGAAAATGAACAGGCGAATCCATATCGACATGCAGGTGCGGTTACCACGCGGACCCGTTTCCGAACGAGCCGCAAATCGCATTCCTGAAAGCCAGCTCCGCAGCGATTCAACCGGGTCTGTCCCAGCTCAGGCGAAACCTCGCTTCGGCGAAGGCGGTCTTGAGCCGCAATTGAAAACCTATGGCAGCCGCGAACTCTTCGACGGCTCCCGGGAAGTGGGCATAGAGCACGGCGGTTCGCTCTATCGTCTCAAGATCACCCGCCAAGGCAAGCTCATCCTAAACAAGTAGGCAACCATCAGATGACGACCCATTCCAAGCCCTCCCCAGAGCAGATTCTCAAGGCACGGGCTGATAATCCGAAAATGCGCGAACGTGATTTTGCGCAGAGCCTCGGTGTATCAGAAGCCGATTTTGTAGCAGCACATTGCGGACAGGATATAGCAGCCCCCATTTCGGCGCGGCGTATTCGCGCCGATGTCGAAACGCTGTTGAACCGCATTGCTGCTGTCGGCGAAATCATGGTGCTGACGCGTAATGAGAGCGTCGTTCATGAAAAGATCGGGCCTTTTGAAAAGACGATCTGGGGCCAACATGCTTCGCTGGCGCTCGGCAAGGAAATCGACCTTCGTATTTTCCCGAAGCATTGGGTTCACGGTTTTGCCGTTGCCAAGCAGGATGGCGAAGCAACGCGTCGCAGCCTGCAATTTTTCGATGCCACGGGCGAGGCGGTTTTCAAGATTCATCTGCGCCCAGCTTCGAACATTGAAGCCTATGAGGCTCTTGTCGCCGATTTGCTGCTGGACGATCAGTCGCCAGCTGTTGAGACCAGCGCGCTTGCAACAAAGGGACCGAAGGCAGACGTATCGCTTCTCGATATCGACGCATTCCGCGAACGCTGGGGCGCACTCACCGATGTGCACCAGTTCGTTGGCCTGTTGAAGGATTTCGGTGTGGACCGCCATCAGGCCGTGCATCTTGCCGGTCATGATTTCGCCTGGCGTGTCGATACGTCATCGGTCGAGGCCATGATGAACCATGCGGTGCAGGAAAAGCTGCCCATCATGTGCTTTGTCGGAAGCCGTGGCTGCATCCAGATTCACACTGGCCCAATCCATGAAATCAAGATGATGGGCCCGTGGCTGAACGTGCTGGACCCGACGTTCCATATGCATCTGCGCATCGATCACATCGCTGACGTCTGGGTTGTGCGCAAGCCGACGAAGGACGGGCATGTGACGTCGCTGGAGGCCTATGATGCCAATGGCGAACTGATTGTTCAGTTCTTTGGTGAGCGTCATGAAGGCGAAGCCGAACTGGCCGACTGGCGCATGATCGCGGAAAATCTTCCGCGTCTGCCACAGTCTTCCGCTGCATAAGGTGACGGCAATGTCGTTCATTTCCTTGCGCTTCAGGCGCGGAGCTGCTCTGGCTGCCATCGCTTTGTCGCTGGCAGCTGGTGGTGCTGCACGCGCAGAAGCCGTCGACCATTTCGGCGATACGTCGCGCATCGTTTCCGTCGGCGGCTCGCTGACGGAAATCGTCTACGCTCTTGGCGCAGAAAAGATGCTCGCCGCGCGCGACCAGACAAGCGCCTATCCCGACGCGGTAAAGAAGCTGCCGGATATCGGATATATGCGTCAGCTTGCACCAGAAGGTGTGCTCTCGGTCAATCCGACCGGCATTTTGCTCCTTGAAGGCAGCGGCCCACAGGATACGCTCGATGTTTTGAAGAAAGCGTCTGTGCCAATGATCGTTGTGCCGGAAACCTATACCGGCGAAAGCGTCGTCAGGAAAATCGAGATCGTGGGCGAGGCTCTCGGTCTGGAGGAGAAGGCCAGGGCGCTTGCGAGCGAAGTCTCACGCGATATCTCAGCGGCTGAGAAGGCCGCAGCTGGCCACAGTTTGCGCAAGCGTGTACTTTTCGTTCTGTCGGCGCCCGGCGGGCGCATGATGGCTTCGGGCACAGGCACTGCGGCCGACGGCATGATTGAGCTTGCCGGTGGTGAAAACGTCATCACCGAATTTCACGGATATAAGCAGCTGACCGACGAAGCCGTCGAGAAGGCCGCGCCCGATATGATCCTGATGATGGATACGGGAGCGGACGGGATGACGCCGGAATCGCTGTTGAAGAATCCCATTATTGCTGCAACACCGGCAGGGCGTAACAAGAATGTCGTTTCGATGGAAGCGTCGTATCTGTTGGGATTTGGGCCTCGAACTGGTTCTGCCATTCGGGACCTGTCAGCAAAACTCTATGGCGCCTCTGCAGCGCAATAACATAATCAGACTTGCGGGATTGAAGAGCACGCAAGTCTGATTGTAAGGATTATTCGAAATGACCAGCCAAGGTCGCGTAGCGCGCGAACAGCGCTTTGCAGCGCGTCAATCAGAAAATGAAGTCACCACCTCAGAAGGTGACATCACGGGAGACCGTGCCGCACGTGCACGGTTCACCATCATATTGCTCGCCGTTGCTTTATGCATCGCGGCGTTGTTCAGCCTGACAGCAGGCGCTTCGGATGCGTCCGTGCTTTCGGTTCTGCGCGCTCTGACCTCCTCCGGCGCAGCCGAAGGCGCGGATGCATTCCGTCGCGATCACCTGATCATCATGGAGATTCGCCTGCCGCGTATTGTCATGGGTATGCTGATAGGGGCGGGGTTGGCGGTTTCCGGTGCCGTGATGCAGGGCCTTTTCCGCAATCCGCTGGCCGATCCGGGTCTCGTCGGGGTGTCTGCCGGGGCAGGACTTGGCGCGGTATCGATGATTGTTCTGGGCGGCACTTTTCTTGCTCCCGTTATTGCGATCCTTGGCGTTTATGCCTTGCCTCTGGCTGCATTTCTGGGCGGGCTTGCCAGTACCTTGCTGCTCTATCGTGTCGCGACGCGTCGGGGCCGCACGTCTGTTGCAACCATGCTGCTCGCAGGTATTGCACTTGGCGCCCTGGCGGGCGCTGCAACCGGCGCGCTCATCTATCTGGCTGATGATCGACAGTTGCGCGACCTGACATTCTGGGGGCTTGGTTCGCTTGCAGGTTCCACCTGGGCCAAGATTGGCGCTGCGGGACCAATCATCGCCATCATTCTAGTGGTTTCACCTTTGCTTGCGCGTGGTCTCAACGCACTGGCGTTGGGCGAGGCTGCAGCCGGTCATCTCGGCATTCAGGTGCAACGCATCAAAAACATCGCTATCGTTACCGTAGCGGCAGCTACCGGCGCGACTGTCGCCGTTGCTGGCGGGATCGGCTTTGTCGGCATTGTGGTGCCGCATATGCTGCGCCTCAGCATTGGTCCGGACCATCGCTATCTCCTGCCAGCGTCAGCGCTGCTCGGCGCTACGCTTCTGCTTCTGGCGGATGCGGTAAGTCGGACGATTGTGGCCCCGGCAGAATTGCCGATTGGCATCATCACCGCACTTTTTGGCGCGCCGTTCTTCCTCTGGATATTGCTGCGCCAGCGCGGCCTGCTCGATCTGTGAGGGTATCATGATTGAAACAAAAGCATTGGGCGTAAGCCTGTCAGGCAAGACCATCATCAGCGACATTGCCTTCTCCGCTAATCCGGGCGAGGTGACCGCAATCGTCGGGCCGAACGGCTCAGGCAAAACTACGCTGTTGCGTGCGCTTGCCGGTGACGTCGCTTACACGGGAACAGCCTATCTGGACGGTCGCTCCTTCGCTGAAATCAAGCCGTGGCAGATGGCGGCGCGGCGGGCGGTACTTCCACAGGCAAGCGCCTTGTCGTTTCCCTTCACGGTCCGCGAGATCGTGAAGATCGGGCTCACCGGCGGCTATAGTGGCGTTTCTCGCGAAGAAGAAAAGCGCTTGCCCGATCTCGCTTTGCAAAGGGTTGATCTCGCTGGCTTCGGCGGTCGGCTTTATCAGGAACTTTCCGGCGGAGAACAGCAGCGCGTGCAGCTTGCCCGTGTTCTTTGTCAGGTCTGGAAACCGGTTGTGGATGGTGAGGCGCGCTATCTTTTTCTGGATGAGCCGATTTCAAGTCTCGATATACGTCACCAGATTGTGGTGATGGAGATTGCAAGAGATTTCGCGGCAGCGGGCGGCGGGGTGATTGCTATCCTGCATGATCTCAACCTGACTGCCATGTTCGCCGACCGTATTGCGGTCATGAACAGAGGCAAGCTTGATGTGATGGGCACACCGCGCGAAGCACTGACCGACGAGCGGCTCGAACGTGTTTATGAATGCACGTTGCGGGTGGGTGTCCCGCCGGAAAAGGGGGTGCCTTTTGTATTGCCCCAGTCTGCCTATCGCGCAGCCGCAGAATAAAAAAGGTCCGGCGTAAAGCCGGACCTTTTCATTTCAAACTTCGCGCTGAATTATCAGCTCGCTACGCGCTCTTCTTCCATTTCATCGAGACCAAGCAGGTGTCGCACGTTCGGGCGCGCCTTGACGAGGTCTGCGATGCTGTACTTCATCAGCACGGCGAAGAATGCATTGAGTGCCTCGCGCAGCGCTGAATTGAGTGCGCAACTGTCGACCAGTGGGCATTCGGTGGCATCGTTCTCGAAGCACTCCGCCATGGCGAAGTTTTCTTCGGTCACACGCACAACATCGAACAGCGAAATGTCCTGTGCTGCACGTCCGAGGCGCACGCCGCCATTGCGGCCACGCACAGTTTCCACCAGCCCATGTTCAACGAGCGGCTGAAGAATCTTGAACAAAAACAGCTCAGAAACGCCGTAGGCGCGTGCGATTTCCGGAATGCGGCTGAGCTTGCCGTCATTGGCAGCACAATACATGAGCATACGAACGGCATAATTCGTCTGGCGGGTAAGACGCATCACTGTTCCTTTCAACACGTCTCGGAACAACTGCAACCTCGATGCCGAGGACGCGATGCTCCAATCCTTGAGTTCGCAATTCCAAACCGAAAGCGGTTTATCCCTGTTTCGGAACTGCTCCAAAATTCTGGTCTTGTCGCATTTGCGATCCGGAAAGGTTCAAGGCTCGATCGGATCATGCGCTAAAGCGGATATCTGTTTCTTAACCCACTTTAGAATCATTCTTAAAATATATGAAGTCTTTTCTCACCTTTAAAGGGGAAAAGTTGTTACCGGTATCAAATAACCGCGAGTTCCTCCCAGACCCGCTGCAAAAGCCCATTCTGACCTACTGGCAAACGTCTATCCATTCGGCGCTGACCAGCTCAGCCATTTTGTGCGGAGCGATGCGCACGGCACTGTTGGTCGCTCCGGCAGCGGGCACGACTTCCTCGAAATTCTTCAGCGATACATCGCAGTAAACGGGCAGGGCGCTCGGCAGACCGAACGGACACACGCCTCCGACCGGATGGCTGGTTTCGGCAAGAACGGTCTCGGCATCAAGCATACGAGGCTTGGTTCCGAACTGATCCTTGAACTTGCGATTATCGATACGCGCATCGCCACGGGTGACAATAAGAATGGTCTGGTCTTTGGCGGAAAAAGAAAGCGTCTTGGCGATCTGTCCCGGTTCCACGCCATGTGCTTCGGCGGCGAGAACAACGGTGGCGGTGCTCGTCGGCAGTTCAATCACTTCGATTTCAGGCGCTTTGGCCGCAAAAAAAGCCTTAACGGAATCCAGACTCATAGCTTCCCTTTTTCTTATTTTGATTATTAAACTCAAGTTTAAGCCGCAATGTGGCAAAGGACAAGTCTGGTTGCTTCCTTGCGGCGTTTTGGCATTCAGTTTCTAACAGATCGAAGTCTCGATCTGCAACAATGCGCCAGGACCGAGAATGGGAAGCAGGTGAGGGGAGTTTGTCTCATAACACGGCTGCCATTGGCCCCGTGTTATGAGGGGCTTTGCGCTTTGCTTCAAAGATCGACAGGGCGGCCGGATGCTTCCTCTTCCAAGGTTACTGCAATATCTGCATTAGCCGACAATCTCACCTTGTCGCCCTCGACGTCGGCAACAAAGCCGAGTTCGATATAGTGATGATGGTCGCTGTGCATACCGGAATTATCGGTTTTCTTCAGCTTGATGCGGTTATCTTCGATGCGATCGACCGTGCCGACATGTACGCCATCGGCGCCGATGACTTCCATATTCTCCTGGATTTTGTGCTGCATGGGGAATCCTCCGTGTTGAATGATGCCGGAACGGCAATCTGCAATTGAGGCTGCGTGAGAGAAGTTAGCGCGTTTTCAGAAACTGACCATGGTGGCCACACTGAAAGTTGTATTGCTGAAGGCTGGATCGAACTCTTTTGATCGTGATCGGATGCTGGTTTCGTTCCGTGTTGTTCAGAATGCTGGCAAATGAAACAGTGCACGTTGACGCCGCAAGAAAAGCTGCTAAGAAGTCACTCGCTAAGCAATTGGGCGCAAATCGATAGCTTGCTGTGATTTGCTGTTTTTCCAGACTTGTGAAAAGCATAGATAAAACAATTGCCTGGAGGGGTGGCCGAGCGGTTTAAGGCACCGGTCTTGAAAACCGGCGTGCGAGAGATCGTACCGTGGGTTCGAATCCCACCCCCTCCGCCATTTCGATATAAAATCAAAACACTGGCACTAGCCGCCGCCTGTCGTTTGCAAACCGAAGCCGATCGCGTTACTCCGGTTGCGAGCATGGGTGCTTCGGTGCAAGCTGCACGGTCCAGAGCCTGCTTCCATCAACATTTCTGGTAAGACGCAAAAAGCCCGCCCCGGTTTGGGGGCAGGCTTCGTGTGGTGGCGGCCTGTTCGGAAGCGAACTTCTCTTCACTGGGTAACGTGGGCAATCGCCTCAAGAATAACTTCTGCGACTTCCGACGGTTGGGAAATGTGCGGTGCGTGCCCGGCTGGCAGAGTAGTCACCTTTGCGGAGATTTTCTGCGCCATTGCTGTCTGGAGATCTGGTTGGATCATGCGATCCTGTTCACTCACCACATACCAGGACGGTTTCGTCGTCCACGCAACCACGGACACCTTGCCATCGAAACTACTGGCGTGGGTTGGGTGCTGTGTGGCGAATATCACCTTGGTTTGTTCAGGTGCAATGTCCTGAGCAAGATGCTGCTGCACACCTTCCAATGTCAATGTCAGGAAGCCATCCTTGTCGGCTTGGACGTGGTTAAAACCGGAAGGAGGCGGATAGTCCTTGGCCGTCTGGTTGACCGACATACCTTCGGAAAGCGCGAAGGCCGCCACATAAACAAGTGCTTTCACATTGTCGTTCTGGCCGGCTTCGGTAATCACGGCTCCACCATATGACCAGCCGACCAGCACAACAGGGCCTTGCAGTCTTTCAAGCGCGCGCCGGGTGGTCGCGATGTCGTCCTCCAGGGAGGTCAACGGGTTCTGTACGGCTACGACATTCACACCTTTTTCCTGCAGCAGGGAGATCAGTCGGCTCCACGTCGATCCATCGGCCCATGCTCCATGCACGAGGACTACAGTTGGTTGCTGTGCGCTGGGACGGGTCGCGGTGCTTGTTGTATCAGAGATGGGTTGCATGGCTTTGTGCCTTTCCTTCTAAATGGTGTTGTCCCGGTTGATCGCGGGATAATGGCAGCTTCGTGCATATTGTAGTTATGAAACAATGAGGATAAAATGGTTCATATTTTTCAATAATGGAAATGGATTGTTTGTAATGGATCGGTTGACTGGCATGAGAGTCTTCGTAAAGGCAGTCGAATCCGGGTCCATCTCGTCGGCGGCACACGAGTTGGAGATGTCGTCACAGCTTGCCGGCAAGCAGATACGTGCCTTGGAGCTCGGACTGGGCGTAAGACTGCTGACAAGGACGACGCGTCGGCAAAGCCTTACTGACAGCGGGCAAGTGTTCTACGAGCGCGCGAAGAACATTCTGGCGGAAATGGACCTTGCCGAAGCATTGATGGCGGAGACAAGGTCTGAACCAAGGGGAAGGCTTCGCATCAGCGCTCCGGTGACTTTTGGAAGCCACGCGCTTGCGCCCGAACTTTCGGAATATCTCAGGCGGCATCCCGAGGTGTCGGTAGACCTCAATCTTACGAACAGAAATGTCGATCTGGTGGAGGAGGGGTTTGACGTGATTTTTCGCGCTGGCGATCTCCCCGACAGCAGCCTTATTGCCAAGCGTCTTGCGCCCTATCGCCTTATTCTATGTGCTGCGCCTGCCTATATGGATTCTGCAAGCAGCCTGAAGACACCACAAGATCTGGTCGAACATGAATGCCTGATCTTCACGCATTCATCGCTCCGCACCCATTGGTCATTCATTGGGCCGGAAGGTGAGGTGACTATTTCAATCACGGGCCGCTTCTGTGCCAACAGCGGTGAAGCACTGCGTGCTGCAGCACTTTCTGGTATGGGCATCCTCTTTCAACCGTATGAACTGGTTGCCGATGAGATATCGTCAGGAAAGCTGATCCGGCTTCTCCCTGAATACGAACCCCCATCGCGCTCCCTGCATGCGCTTTATGCATCAGATCGACAGATGACACCCAAGCTCAGAAGCTTCCTGGATTTCGCAGCCGAGAAATTTGGTGACGGAAAGCGTTGAGAGGTCGCCTCGCAGATATCTCCCGAATTACTACGAATGTTTTCTGTCTTTTTAAGTACCTCCTGTTCCGGAAATTGTTTCACATTTTTCCAGATACGTTCCAGTGAAGCAGATCGTGATTAAATCACAATGTTCCATTGGTATTTATGCCGATAAATATCATGAACATTATCACTATCACGACTGCAAACAATGCAAGAGATTGAAGAACAGAGAATGTATCAAGTCCCATATTTATAAATCCTAAAATATAATATAGGTAAAACATATCACAAAACTTAATTTATGGCCAGTAATTGATTCGTTCTAGGTAAACGACAGCCATAAAAGTCAATATATCTCCATCTTTTATTTGCATAATATAGCAAATGGAGGGTGTTTTCATATGAGCCGTGGGTCTGAAAGCCGGGGCAGTTTCACACGTGCGTCCATTAGAGCGCATCCCGAAAAGTGTGAAACGGTTTTCGGATAAGATGCGCGTTAAAACAAATATTTAGAGCGCGTTGCGCGCCCACTGCCGGACGGCACGCGTCAACACCAGCCGTTGCTGTTGCAATCGTATGTGAAGCTTATGATGCTTCTTCTTCGATTACATTCTGCGCAACCTGTTCGATACCACCATTGAAGCGTTCTGCGGCAAGCAGCCCGAGCCACACGGCGATCAGGCAAAGCACAACCGAAAAACCGATATTGAACAGGGCTTTGCCGGGTTGTCCAGCGCGCAGAAGATCCATCGTTTGCAGGCTGAAAGACGAGAAAGTGGTGAAGCCACCGCACACGCCGACCATGAAGGCGAGGCGCCAGATTTCCGGTATGGGAAAACGGCCTTGCTCCAGTGTCAGTGCACCGAAGAACGAGATTGCAAAAGAGCCGACAATATTGATGACGATGGTGCCCCAGGGAAGTTCGCGGCTTATCGGCAGCATCAAGAGGGCCAGCCAGTACCGCGCGACACTTCCGATCGCTCCACCGAGCGCTACCATGAGGGTTGCTTGCATTGTTCTGTGTCCATTTCAATAATGGATAGAGATTAGTCGGTGACGTCTGGAAATTCGATAGAATATCTCACTTCGAGAGGTCTTGCGACGCACTCTTCTCCTGTTTCAATTCAAGCAGGAGTCATCAGCCAATTGCTGGCAGTTTCGGGAGAACCCCATTCCCATCATGTACGGCGAAAACCGTCATTGATTTATACTGAAATATCGGACTGTTCGTCAACGTAATGGGCGCGGATGCGGCGCCCATCCCGATCACAAACCGGTAATCAGTTCAGCGCGCCGCTCTTGCGGCGTCCCAGCCGCCGTTTCACCGCGTCGCTGGCGCGATAGATGAACGAAGCGGGTGCAGGCAAAGTGCGCCGCATGAAGGCGACCTTGCGCAGATAATTGTCGATTTTCCAGGTTGCCCATGTGCCGCCCCGGAAATAGGCAACGTCGCCAGCCCGCAAGGTGCGTGTGCCGCCGTCCGCGTCGGTGACGTGCACTTCACCTTCCAGAATATAGACGGTTTCATCCCAGCCGAAATACCAGCGGAAAGTGCCTGCGGTGCAATCCCAGATGGCCGTATAGGCGGCTCGGTCCCGGCTTACCGATTGCTCGCTGGAGCGCGCATGCGGAGTGCCGTCCAGCACCCAGTCAGGATTGATCGGTGCGGGTTTCAGTTCCATTTCCATTGCATTATCGGAGACCACAGCCGGTCCCGTGGGCGCAGCGAAACCCCTCGGCATCGTTCGAGTTACAGCAAGAACGGCACTTGCAAGCATGAATTTCCAAGCCATGATTTCCCCCGAATGGCAGTCATCTTTCCAAATAACGGCTAATCGTCAGGAATGCGTTAAAGGCTTGAAAGAAACGATCTTTCCCCGCAACTCATGCGAGACTCGCAATTGGCTCTAGTAATTATTTTATGTCTTTGATTTTACTTTGTATTCACAGAAAACGAAAAACAGAATTCGGTTGTTGCTTCAAACAGGCGTGGGATAGAGACGCCACCGGAAATTGCTCCGGTGGCGAGGTGTCATGCTGCCACTATGCCATCACGGCGGGCAGGCAGTTCGAAGAGGCGGGCACCATTGTCGGTTCCTTTTTCTTGGTAACCAATGATCTTGAACCATTTTACGATGTCGGATCGGTCGAGCCAGCTTCGTGAATGGATTGGCAGGTCACCGGCCAAAGCCTGAATCTGCCGGATATGCTGCTTGCAGAAACGCACGGTATTTCGGTTGAAAAATTCTTCCTTCGCCGCAAAAAGCGTATCGGTGGCGCCATCCCCCTCATGCCAGGCGATGATAGCAACCACCTTGCCGTCCTGCAGCAAAGCATGTGCACGGCCTTCCCGCAGGTTCATCATCAGGTTGTCATAGGCGGCTTTGGTATCCTTGCCGGCGGCGATATATTCGATCGCCATACGCCTCGAAAGGTCGTGAAAAACGCTTTCAAGATCACCGACAGTCGCTGTGCGTGCCTTCATTTTTCTGACCTCCCTTCGTTTCACTCCAGTCGCGTGCAAACCGCGACAGCACCATAATGGCCACTTCCGGCCATCGCTTTCAACGTGAAAAGCCGCTGCCGGTTCCGGTCAGTCGAACCCAATTCAGCTTTGACGGGTGATCGTGACTGCAAGACCGGGCAATATGTGGCGGGCAGGGATTGTCTTCACGTGATTGTGAAAACTGCCCGCGCCTCGGCGTCATTCAACCGGATTTTCGTCGTTCTCCGGGCCTTTTCGGATTGCGCTAAGGCTCTAGTCTTATAGCGAACGCAGGTTGGTTATGCACAACTAGGGTACAAGTTGTTTGAACAATTCTGAAGGCTTGTGTATCCAGAGTGTATGTTTCTCATCTGCGTATCGTGGAATTTTCTCGGAAACACCTCCAAAAGTCTTACCCACCTAATCGGCAGGAAACGACAATGACCGACCTTCCCGGATATCCGAGTCGTCGCAGTTTTCTGAAAGCCTCCGCGGCAAGCGTGATGCTTTCAGGGCTCGCTGTCTCAGCCAAAGCGGAACCACAAACTCCCCCGGTTCCACTCGAAGAATATGAACGTCAATATTTCAATGAAGTCGAATGGGCTTTCATTCTCGCCGCAACGGCAAGACTGATCCCGTCCGAAGGCGATGGTCCTGGCGCTATCGAAGCCCGTGTTCCTGTCTTCATCGATCTTCAGCTTGCCGGTGATTACGGTCGCGCGGATGACTGGTACATGGTTGGCCCCCACGATGCGTCCGCCGATCCGACGCGCGGCTGGCAGACGCCGCTCAACCCTGCGCAGATTTACAGGCAGGGTATTCCTGCCTTCAATGCGTGGTGCGAGCAGAAGCATGGCGCTGCGTTCTCGGCCTTGACGGCGGAACAGCAAGATGCGGCGCTGACCTCGCTGCAGAAGGGGGAGGTCGGCTTGCAGCCTGAACTGCGCGACTTCTTCACAGTCCTGTTGCAGAACACCAAGGAAGGCTATTTCGCCGATCCGATGTATGGCGGCAATCACGGCATGCAGGCCTGGAGCTTTATCGGCTTCCCCGGCGCGCGCGGCAGCTACAAGGAATGGGTCGAACGCTACAATGTTCGCTACCCGTTAGGCCCAGTTTCGATCAAGGGCGAGAGGGCTTAACAATGGCACGTCAGGAAAAGAAAAAAGACGTGGTCGTCGTCGGCCTCGGCTGGACCGGCGCTATTCTGGCCATGGAACTGGCTCAGGAAGGGCTTGAAATCGTTGCGCTTGAGCGCGGGCATGACCAGAACACGGTCCCCGATTTCAAATATCCCAACATGATCGATGAGCTGAAATATGGCGTGCGTCTGAAGTTGATGCAGCGCGCCAGCCAGCAGACGGTCACGATCCGACGCAACGAGAATGAAGTTGCATTGCCGTATCGCAGTTTTGGTTCGTTTCTGCCTGGTAACGGCGTTGGCGGAGCGGGCACGCACTGGAACGGCCTGAACTGGCGTCCGCAGCCGGAAGAGCTGCGCCTGCGCTCCTATGTGCAGGAACGCTGGGGCGAACAGATCATTCCGGAAGACATGCTTCTGGGCGATTATCCGATCCATTACGACGAGCTGGAACCGTTCTTCGACCGTTTCGAGCGTATTGCCGGTATTTCCGGGAAGGCTGGCAATCTCAAGGGCAAGACCGTCGAGGGCGGTAATCCGTTCGAGGGATGGCGCTCAAACGACTACCCCATGCCACCGATGCACACGACCTGGGACGGCCGGAAGTTTGCCGATGCCGCGCAGGGCATGGGGTATCATCCCTTCCCGTCGCCCGGCGGCATCGCGTCGACGGCCTATGTCAATGAATATGGCATGCAGATGGGGCCGTGCAACCATTGCGGTTTCTGCGAGCGCTTCGGCTGCTACCAGTATTCCAAGTCTTCGCCTCAGACAGCAATTCTCGATGCACTGAAACGCATGCCGAACTTCTCCTATCGCACGGAGTCGGAAGTTCTGCGTGTCGAGATGGCGCCAGACGGCAAGACGGCTACGGGCGTGACCTATTTCGACGAGGCGACGCAGGAGGAAGTGTTCCAGCCCGCCGATATCGTTATTCTTGCGTCCTTCTCGCTCAACAACGTGCATCTGGCGCTGCTTTCCGGCATCGGCCAGCCATACGATCCGGCAACGGGCGAAGGTGTGACCGGTCGTAATTATGCCTATCAGATGAATGGCGGCGTGACGCTCTTCTTCAAGGATGAAGAGTTCAATCCGTTCATCGGCACCGGCGCGAACGGCATGTGCATCGACGATTTCGGTGTCAACCAGATCGATTTCGGACGAGAAGGCTTCATCGGCGGTTCGTACTGGCGCGCAGGCCAGACCAACGGCCAGCCGATCCGCAGTATGCCACTGCCGTCCGGTACGCCGGGCTGGGGCGGTGCATGGAAGAAGGCCATTGCCGAATGGTACGGCCATGCCATGTCCATCGGCAGCCATGGCTCGCATATGGCTTACAGGACTAACCATCTCGATCTGGACCCAACCTACAAGGATCGTCACGGTCGCCCGCTCATGCGCATGACCTTCAACTGGAATCCGAATGATATCCGGATGACCCAGTACATGAAGACCAAGATGGAAGAACTGGCCAAAACGATGAACCCGGACCTGATGCAGTCGTCCTTCAAGAAGGAAGGCGCGCAATATGACGTGCGTCCCTATCAGACGACGCACAATACGGGTGGCCATAGCATGTCGGAAAACCCGCGTGAGGGCGTGGTCAACCGCTATTCGCAGGCATGGGACAAGCACAATGTGTTCATGACCGGCGCGGGCAATTTCGTGCAGAACACGCAGTACAATCCGACAGGCCTGCTCGGCGGGCTTGCCTATTCGACTGCGCATGCGATCCGCACGCAATATCTGTCCAATCCGCGTCCGCTGATCTGAGGAGAATGGTGATGAAAACTTTTCTTCGCATAATCGGCGCTCTGGTCGTCATCGGTATTGTCGCGCTGCTGGCCTTCATCTTCGTGCCGGTACAACTGACTAAACCGACCAAGGAACTGGCCGCAGACTGGAAGCCTGCCGAAGGGCAGGGCCAATATGTCATGTATGCCTCTGACTGCATGGCCTGCCATACGGCGGAAGGCGGCAAGCCCTTTGCCGGTGGCCGCCCGATTGCAAGCCCGATGGGTACGATCTGGACGACCAACATCACTCCGGATAAGGAAACCGGCATTGGAAACTGGACACTCGATCAGTTTCGCGCCGCTCTCTATGACGGCATTCGTGCCGACGGCTCGCATCTTTATCCAGCAATGCCATATGAGAACTATCGCAAGCTGACGGAAGAAGAAGTCCGCGCTCTGTATGATTATTTCATGCATCAGGTGGAGCCGGTGAACAATGTCGTTCAGGAAACCAAGCTCGGCTTCCCGTTCAACATGCGTTTCGGCATTCGCGCCTGGAACTGGCTTGCTCTCGGTCAGGAAGCGGCCTTCAAGGCCGCCGGCAAGTCGGAAGCAGAGGATCGCGGACAGTATCTGGTCGAAGGACCGGCACACTGTGCTGCCTGCCACAGCCCACGCAATACGCTGATGGCGCAG
The DNA here is from genome assembly GCF_024701725.1 of Ochrobactrum sp. XJ1. Classification (NCBI taxonomy): domain Bacteria; kingdom Pseudomonadati; phylum Pseudomonadota; class Alphaproteobacteria; order Hyphomicrobiales; family Brucellaceae; genus Ochrobactrum; species Ochrobactrum sp. XJ1. Next base: position 12,311 of record NZ_VDGD01000014.1, on the reverse strand, counting down.
AGCGGCACGCAGGTCGGTGACAAGGACTTCCTCATCGGCGGTGTCGTCGATGGCTGGAACGCTCCGTCTCTACGCGGCGCCAATTCCGCTCCACAGAAATGGTCCATCGAGGAACTGGCAACCTATCTCGCAACAGGCCGCAATTCCCATTCAACGGCCAATGGCGAAATGGGCCTCGCTGTCGAACATTCGCTGCAGCATCTCACTGATGCAGACAATCTGGCGATGGCCGCTTTCCTGAAGGGGATCGACGGTGCGGCTGTCGAAGTGCCGCAGAGCTTCGCTTCTAAGGCGTCGATGGCGCTGCCAGCGGCTCCGGCCGATGCGGCCGGTGAAGCAACGACAAAGATGCTGACGGAAGCTTCTCCGGATATGCCTCTGGGCGCACGTCTCTACATCGATAACTGCGCCGCCTGCCACTTCGTGACGGGCAAGGGCGCGCCGGAAATCTTTCCTGAGCTTGCCGGTAATGATCTTGTGACAGGTTCGGAGACGAAACCGCTGATCTCGATCATCCTGCATGGCGCAGAGGTTCCGTCCACGGCGAAGCGTCCGATGCGTCTGGTGATGCAGGGTTATGCCGACCGCCTGTCGGATGATGAAGTCGCCGAACTGGCAACATTCGTCCGCTCGGCATGGGGTAACAGCGCAGGACCGGTAAAGGCGACAGATGTCGCGGCTGTCCGCAACAGCCAGGGGCACTAACAATAGAACGGCGGAACGAAAGTTCCGCCGTTCTGCTATCTAAGCCGCTTCGATATCGCGCATCGGCGGGTTTCCATAGAAGCGGCTATATTCGCGACTGAACTGTGACGGGCTTTGATAGCCTACGCGATGGCCAGCCGTACCAGCATCCAGACGCTCGACCAGCATCAGCCTGCGTGCCTCGTTCAGACGCAGTTGCTTTTGATACTGAACCGGCGTCATTGCCGTAATCGCCTTGAAGTGATGATGAAATGACGACGCGCTCATATTGACGTGTTCGGCAAGCTGTTCAATCCGCAATGGCGCTGCGAAGTTCTGCCGAAGCCACCCGATAGCCCGTGCTATCCGGTTGGCCTGACTGTCGGCGGTTGCGATGTTGATCAAACGCTCGCCGCCGGGACCAGTCAGAAGGCGATAAAGGATTTCCTGTTCGATCAGGGGCGCCATCACCGGAATATCCTCGGGATTGTCAAGTAGGCGCAGCAGGCGCAGAGCCGCATCCAGCAGTCCAGCAGGCGCTGCATTGACGGTAATGCCCCATTGATCGCCATCTGCCATCACGTGCCTGCGAACGTCGGCGCGCCCGATCAGGTCGGTGAGCTTTTCGCTGTCGATGGCAAGCGCCAGACACAGATGTGGTGCTTCCGGGCTAGCTTCGACCACCCGCCATGTGACGGGCAGGTCCAGCGACGTCACCAGATATTCGCCCTTGGTATAATTGATCGTCTCGGAGCCGAGACGCAGGGATTTCGCGCCCTGCAACACCATGGCGAGACAGGGCCGATAGCTGCTGTGGCACGGTATGCTTGGCGTCGTCCGCCTGCTGATCCCCAGACCTTCGATCGGTGTTCGGTATTCGCCGTCCTGTGCGGTGAAACGCTCCGCCAGCGCGGCAAGTTCCTCGTAGGTGTCGTTCAGTGACGTCATAGGTGATCCGCTTCAGATGAGATAGAATACAGCAATTATTGATCAGGCAGGCATGCATCGGCAATCGCGAAGCAGGCAGTTTTGCAGGATCGTGCAAGAAGCTTGCAGGATCGGTCTACCGCTTCTGCCCTTGCTTCCGGCATATTCTGCCTGCTTCCCCAATCCAATAAATGGAGTCTATCATGGCCATAGCAAGAGGTTACGCTGCTACGGATGCAGATGAGCCGTTGGTTCCGTTCATTTTTGAACGGCGCGAGCCCAATGCAGATGACGTGGTCATCTCGATCCAGTATTGCGGCGTTTGCCATTCCGACATCCATACCGTCCGCAATGAATGGAAGAACGCAGTTTATCCCATCGTTCCGGGGCACGAAATCGCAGGTGTCGTCACCGCCGTCGGTGATGCGGTTACCAAGTTCAAGGTCGGCGACAAGGTCGGCGTCGGCTGCTTCGTGGACTCCTGTGTTGGCTGCGCCAGCCGGGATGTCGACAATGAGCATTATCTTCCGGGCCTCATCCAGACCTACAACACCTTCGACACCGAAGGAAAGGCGCGGACGCAGGGCGGATATTCCGACCATATCGTCGTCAAGGAAGGCTATGTCCTTTCCATGCCTGACAATCTTCCGCTTGATGCGGCAGCACCGTTGCTCTGTGCAGGCATCACCCTCTATTCGCCGCTGCGTCACTGGAATGCAGGTCCCGGCAAGCGTGTGGCGATCGTCGGCATGGGTGGACTCGGACACATGGGCGTCAAGCTCGCCAATGCCATGGGCGCGCATGTTACGGTTCTAAGCCAGTCACTTTCCAAGAAGGAAGATGGCCTCAAGCTCGGCGCTCATGAATATTATGCGACTAGCGACGCGACCACTTTCGAAAAGCTGGCGGGATCGTTCGATCTCATCATCTGCACGGTTGGCGTCGCCATCGACTGGAATGCCTATCTTGGCCTGCTCAAGGTAAACGGAACGATGGTTGTCGTTGGCGTTCCCGAAGACATGGTGCCGGTGCATGCGTTCTCGCTTATTCCCGGCCGCAAGTCGCTTGCAGGATCGATGATCGGGTCGATCAAGGAAACGCAGGAAATGCTGGACTTCTGCGGCCAGCACAACATCGTTTCGGAAATCGAGAAGATCAACATTCAGGAGATCAACGAAGCCTATGAACGCGTTCTGAAGAGCGACGTGCGCTACCGCTTCGTCATCGATATGGCTTCGCTGGCAGCCTGAAATCGATAATCTGCGCGGCGCCAGATCACGGTGCCGCGCAGATCATTTTCATTCAGCCTTGGTTACATCGTTATCGGCGCCGGAGATCGAGATCGTCGGTTCGGCGGAACCGCCTGCAAGCGACCAGGTCACCTGATGGTTCGCGCCGCTGACATCGAACTGCGAAGGTCCATCGACCTTCACATTGACGATATTCTCCGCGCCGGAAACCTCCAGAATTGAAGGATCTGTTCCTTTCTTCAAGGTGGCGGTTACCTGATTGTTCGACACTTCAACGATCAGATTTTGCGTTGCTCCACCCGAAACCGTGTTGTCCGTGCCGGATACCGAAAGCTTCCGGGCGTTTTCGAAAGTCACAGTATGAGAAACGCCATGTATGGTGACATGGCCGCATTCTCCCTTGAGCTTGACGTTATTTTCCGCACCGTAAATCCCGACATCGCCGGAGGTGCAGGTGATTTCCCTGCCGAGGCCCACACCTTCGATTGTCTGTTCGTCGGCGAAAGACGATGGTGCTGCAAGAAGTGTCAGGCTGCCTGCCAGCAATGCAATTTTCAACATCTCGACCTCTTTTACCAAAGCCATGTATGGCGATTATTAACCATAGCTCATCTGTTCTGTATAGATATGGCATCATGTCGACCGATGGTTGATCGATTTAAACATATTGCTTATCGCTTATTATCAAGAGCTGAACTACACTTGGCTATGCAGCGGGGGAAGTGCAGCTTTGGGACTCGACCAGAACACTTTGTTTTTTGCGACAGGTATCTGCTCTCTGGCAGTAGGGCTGACGATTCTCAGCGTCTGGTATCAGAACTCGCGTGACAAATTTCTGCTCTGGGGTTGCCTTGGCATGATCCTGCTCGGCACGGGGGCAGTACTTTACTATGCGGGGCCTTTGCCGCTGGCTACGGCCTCCATTGTCGCCTTCGGTTTGGAGAGCGTCGGTTTCATCTTCCTGATTGTCGGGTCACGGCAGATTTCCGGACGTCCGATACAACGGAGCTTTCTGGTCGTGCTGGCGATTGCTGTAATATGCGCTACGACGCTGCCCATTCTGGCCGGACAGACGGGCACTGGCACAGCGATCTTCAACCTGACTTCGGCCCTGTTGCTCCTGCTGACGGCGAAAGAATATTTCCATGTCTATCGGGAAGCGCCGGTTCCGGTCATTGGCATGATCGTTCTTTATGCCCTGACAGCGATTTCATTCTTTCTGTGCGGCGCTGTCATCCTGCATCAACAACAGTGGGTCATGACTACGATCCCAAGCAATTGGGCTGAAGATATCAATGCCATCACCGCAATCATAGGCATTACGGGCATTGGCGCGCTGTCGCTGAATTTCACCCAGTCGCGCATTGCGCGTCGTCATGCCAACGAGGCGCGCACCGACAGCCTGACCGGATTGCTGAACCGGCGCGCGCTTTATGACGTGCTGGACGATAATGAACTGCAGCTCGGGGATTCAGTCGTGATCTTCGACCTTGATGCTTTTAAATCCATCAATGATACGCATGGCCACATCGTCGGGGATGAAGTGCTGTACACGTTCTCCGGCGTTCTGCGTAATCATGTCAAAGGTCAGGCTCTCATTTCCCGCATCGGCGGTGAGGAATTTGTTCTGATCCTGAGGCAGAAACATAATAGCGATGTTCTTGCCTTGGCCGACACGATCCGGAAAGCCTTTTCGGCGATCGTGTTCGAGGCTTCGGCTGGAGATTTCTCAACGACGACCAGCGCAGGCATCGCTTTCTGCATGCCGGGTAACGAAGATTTCCAAACGGTCTTCCGCAGGGCAGATGCGGCGCTCTATCGTGCCAAGCATCTGGGCCGCAACAAGGTCTGCACCGAACTGCACAGCGTCGCTTGAGCTTCTTTCAAATGAAAAGGGCCTGAAATCAGGCCCTTTCGCTTTTCATTCCGTCATTACATCACGTACCGAAGCGCTCTTCGCTGAGCGCCGCCGCCATCAGAGCCTTGGTATAATCTTCGCGCGGGTGGTCGAAGACCTGTTCGGTATCGCCCTGTTCGACAATCTTTCCGTTCTTCATCACAATCACATAGTCCGAAACGGCCCGCACGACCGCCATGTCGTGGCTGATGAAGAGATAGGACAAGCCGTGGTCTTTCTGCAGGTCGCGCAACAGGGCGACGATCTGCTTCTGCACCGAACGATCGAGCGCGCTTGTCGGTTCGTCGAGCACGATCACGCGCGGTTTCAGGATCATCGTGCGCGCAATGGCGATGCGCTGGCGCTGGCCGCCGGAAAATTCGTGCGGATAGCGATTGCGCATGGCCGGGTCCATGCCGACTTCCCGCAGGGCATCCTGCGCGCGGCGATCACGCTCTTTCGCCGAAAGGTTCGGTTCGTGGATCAGAAGCCCTTCAGTGATGATGCGTCCCACCGTCATGCGCGGGCTGAGCGAGCCAAAAGGATCCTGAAAAACGAGCTGCAATTCGCGGCGTTTCGGACGCATCGCCTGCGATTCCGTCGGCAATTCCTTGCCGAGATAAGCGATGCGGCCTTCTGATGGGAGAAGACGCAGAATGGCGCGACCGAGCGTGGACTTGCCGGAACCGGATTCACCCACAATGCCGATGGTCTGGCCTTCTTTCAATGTCAGCGAGACATTGTTGACGGCGGTGAGATAGTTCGCAGCGCCGAGCCATGGTTTGCTGATAAGAAAATTGACCTTCACATTGTCGGCGCGAACAAGCACCGGCGCGTCGTCACGGGGAGGGGCCTTTTCGCCTTCCGGCTCCGCATCGAGCAGCATCTTCGTATAGGGATGCTCCGGTGAGGTGAAGAGCTTTTCCGTTTCGTTGGTTTCAACCACTTCGCCGGAGCGCATCACATAGACCCGGTCGGCGAAGCGCCGCACGATGCCAAGATCGTGCGTGATGAAGACCACCGCCATGCCCAACCGCTTCTGCAGATCGGCCAGAAGATCGAGAATCTGCGCCTGAATGGTGACGTCGAGCGCAGTCGTCGGTTCATCGGCAATCAGGATGTCCGGTTCGTTGGCGAGCGCCATGGCGATCATGACACGCTGCCTTTGTCCGCCTGACAGTTCATAAGGATAGCTGTCGATGCGGCGTTCAGGTTCTGGAATACCAACCAGCTTGAGCAGTTCAAGAATACGCGGACGCGCCTGCTTCTTGTTCATGCCGCGATGATAGCGAAGCGGCTCGGCAAGCTGGTCGCCGATGCGGTAAAGCGGATCGAGCGACGTCATCGGCTCCTGAAAGATCATGGTGATCTTTGCGCCGCGGATATTGTTCAGTTTCTTTTCGGACATGCCGATCAGATCCTGACCGCGATAGAGCGCCTGGCCGGTTGCCTTGCCGTTCTGGGCCAGAAGCCCCATCATTGCCATGGTCGTCTGGCTCTTGCCTGAACCGGACTCGCCGACAATGGCGATGGTTTCACCGGCTTTGACATCGAGATTGATGCCGCGCACCGCCTGCACCGGCCCGTCATGCGTGTCGAATGTGACCTTCAGGTCGCGCACGCTCAGAATGTTTTCACTCGTCATCTCAGCGATCCTTCGGGTCAAGGCTGTCGCGCAGGCCATCGCCAAGGAAGTTCAGCGCAAACAGGATGATGGTCAGCGTTGCGGCAGGCCAGATCAATTGCCAGCTTGCGCCGCGCATGTTCTGGGCACCTTCGGAAATCAGCAGCCCCAGAGAGGTGAGGGGGTCCTGAACACCGAGACCGAGGAAGGAGAGGAGACTTTCGAGCAGGATTGCCTTCGGCACCAGCAACGTCACGAAAACGATGACCGGGCCGAGCGCATTCGGAATGATGTGGCGGGTGATGACGCCGCGCCGTGTCGCGCCTAACGCTTCCGCAGCCTGCACAAATTCCTGACGTTTGAGGCTCAATGTCTGTCCGCGCACGATGCGCGCCATATCCAGCCACTCCGTCGCGCCGATGGCGATGAAGATGATGAAAATGGATCGCCCGAAGAAGACGAGCATCAATATCACAAAGAAGATGAAGGGCAGCGAATAGAGAATATCCACGAGCCGCATCATCACATTGTCGATGCGCCCGCCGAGATAACCGGAGACAGCGCCATAGGACACGCCCAGAACCAGTGCCATCGCCGAGGCAAGCAGGCCGATGGCAAGCGACATGCGCACACCGATGAAGATGCGCGTCATCAGATCGCGGCCCAGATTATCAGTGCCGAGCAGGAAATAATTGCGTGCCACGTCGAGGGTCAGCTTGCCCGACAGCCCGTCAGTAGCGATCTCGATTTTCGGATTGCTGAACAGGTCGGAGCGCTGGAAATAACGCAGCACACGCTCGTCCGTCGGACGCTGTGCGGTAAAGTCGACAACGACATTGTTGCCGTTCAGTTCCGGCTCGCCGGCAGCTTTCAGCCGCGCCCGGGCAAGTTCGCGTTCAAGGCCTGGCATGATTGTATCTTCACGCGGATAGGCTTCGAGGCTCGGTGCCACACGCACGAACTGCGGATAAATCTTGTCATAGGGGTGCGGGCTCAGCATCGGGCCGAAAATGCCCAGAAAAGCCATCAGAAGAAGGACGATAGCGCTTGCCACGGCAGCCTTGTTCTTGCGCAGGCGCAACCATGCGTCCTGCCAGAGCGAGCGGCTTGGAACTTCCAGCCGGGCTGTTTCCGTCGGTACAGTAAGATCAGTCATAGCGAACCCTCGGATCAAGCCATGCATAAAGAAGATCGACGATCAGGTTGAACACCACGACGAAGACCGAAATGACAACAACGGTTCCCATGACGAGGGTGTAATCGCGGCTAAGCGCGCCCTGCACGAAGTAACGACCGATGCCGGGAATGCCGAAGATCGTCTCGACCACGACCGAACCTGTGAGCAGGGCGGCTGCCGTCGGGCCGAGATAGGAGACTGCGGGGAGCATCGCGGCGCGCAAGGCATGCACGCCCACAACCACACGCGATGGCAGGCCATAGGCGCGGGCGGTGCGCACGTGATTGGCGCGCAACGCCTCAATCGTTGCGCCACGCACGAGACGCGCAATGACGCCGACCTGCGGCAATGCAAGCGTCAGGACCGGCAATATCCAGTAAGTTATATTGGCCGAAGACCAGCCGCCCGCCGGAACCCATCCGAGAATGACGCCGAACAGAAGGCTGAGGAGAGGGGCCACGACGAAGTTGGGCGTGGTGATGCCGAATGTGGCCAGTGCGACGACGAAATAGTCGACAGCTGAGTTCTGCTTCAACGCCGCCAGCGTGCCGAGGAATGTTCCGATGATCGCTGCAAGCGTCAGACCGAGCGTGCCGAGCATGATAGAAACCGGCAGGCCGGAAGCGAAAAGATCGTTCACCGAGAAGTCGCGTCGTGTGAAGCTCGGTCCAAGATCGCCGTGCAGAAGATTGCCCAGATAAATCAGATACTGCTGCCACAGCGGCGCATCCATATTATAGGCCTTCTTGAGGTTCTCCAGGATCAGTGGATCAATCGGCCTTTCAAGGTCGAAAGGTCCGCCGGGCGCAAGCCGGATCAGAAAGAACGTCAGCGTGATGATGATGAATATCGTGGGTATCGCACTACCCAATCGTCGGAGCGTATAGCCCAGCATGTTCTTTTCCCTTCTTTGCCGGACCGCTTTGAACGATCCGGCAAATCCCACTAAGGGCTTGTTTCTTTTTTGTTTTTAATTCTTTGTCGATAACCAGCGCGTGCCGTGCGAATTCATGAGGTTATCTTCGTAACCCTGAACACGGTCGGCAACGAGGGCGGTGGACGAATAATACATCAGCGGCACGACAGCGCCGTCGCCGAGCAGTATCTTCTCTGCTTCAGCCAGGATTTTTGCACGCTCGGCGAGATCGGTCGTCGTTGCAGATTTCGCCATCAACGCGTCGTAATCCTTGTTCGACCATTCGGCATAATTGAAGTAATTGCCGGTGGTATAAAGCTCCAGGAACGAATTCGGATCGTTGTAATCGCCGATCCAGCCGTCACGGGTGATGTCGAACATACCCTTTTCCTGAAGGTAGTTGTAGAAGGTGGCGCCTTCCACTTCGTTGAGCGTTGCCTTGATGCCGATATTGCCCAGCATGTTGGCAAGCGCCGCCATGGTATTCTTGTGGTTTTCCGAGGTATTGTAGCGCAGCGTCACGGAAAGGCTGCCCGGTTGGACACCGGCTTCCTGCAGCAATTCCTTGGCCTTGTCCTCACGGTCCAGCACATCCTCGTCGGCGAAATCCAGCTTCGGCGCGTCCTTGACGTAATTCGCAATGCCGGGCGGCACCATGGAACTGGCTGGCAGCATCACACCGCGCCAGACTTCATTGGCGAGAAACTCACGATCGACGGCCATCGATATGGCCTTGCGCACGCGCGGATCGCGCAGCTTGCTCGATGGCTCGCCTTTGATGTCGACATAATAGATGCCAAGATAGGGAGCGAGGCGGAACTGACCGCCGAGGTTCTTTTTCACATAGTCCATCTGTTCGGCAGGAACATCGGAACAGATATCGACTTCCTTCGCCTCGAAGCGGCGCATGCAGCTTGCGCGATCCTCGAACGGTATCCAGTTCACCGCATCGATCTTCACATTGGAAGCATCCCAGTAATTCGGGTTCTTCTTCATGGAGATTTTGTCATTGGGAGTGAAGCTGACAAGCGTATAGGCGCCATTGGTCACCATGTTGCCGGGCAGGGTGAACTTGTCGCCGAACTTCTCGACAGCCTTCTTGTTGACCGGGAAACCGGTCTGATGAGTGAGAAGTTCGAGGAAATAAGGGGCAGGGTTCTTGAGAGTGATTTGCAGCGTCTTGTCGTCAAGCGCCTTCACGCCAAGCTGATCGACGGGCATCTTGCCGGTGGCAACTTCCTCGGCATTCTTAATGGCGTAGAGGACGCTGGCATAGCCGGCAGCCGTCTTCGGGTCCATGATGCGGCGGAAGGAAAACTCGAAATCGCCGGCGGTAACAGGGTCACCGTTCGACCATTTGGCATTCTCGCGCATGTGGAATGTGTAGGTGAGGCCGTCTTCGGAAATATGCCATGATACGGCCGCTCCGGGAATGGCTTCGCCCTTCTCGTTTTGCGCCAACAAACCTTCATAAAGATCACGAAGAACACGGTTTTCCGAAACGGTGGTTGTATGGTGCTGGTCCAGCGTGGCGGGATCGGTATCGTTGCCCCGGTTGAGCACTGTTTCTGCCGATGCGGCACCGGCTAGCGCCATCAGGCAAACGCCTGTCATCAAGAATCCGCGAACCATTGAAAACTCCCATATGCTTATTAAAAAATGTTAGCCCCGACAAAAGAGGGCCCTCCGGAACTGCCGGAAGAGAAAAGGGCCGCGCCAACAGGCGCAGCCCAAGCTGAAAATTTATTGCTTAAACGAGAGCCAGCGCGTCTTGTGGCTGTCCATGAGGTTGTCGTTCCAACCGTCGATCTTGTCCGAAACAAGGGCGCGCGACGAATAATAGAGGATCGGGATATTGCTCATCTCATCGAGCTTCAGCTTTTCAGCTTCAGCCAGCGTCTTGGCGCGCTCGTTGAGATCGAGAATTTTTTCTGCCTTCGCCATCAGCGCATCGTAGTCGGCGTTCTTCACCTTGGAATAGTTGAAGCTCACATTGCTTTGGCTGATGAAAAGGAAGTTCTGCGGATCGTTATAGTCACCGATCCAGCCTGCACGCGCGATATCGAACGGACCATCGTCGCGCATGAAGTTGAAGTAGGTCGCACCTTCGGTTTCGTTCAGTGAAGCCTTGACTCCGATATTGCCGAGCTGATCGGCGATGGCGGCCATGGTATTCTTGTTGTTTTCCGAGGTGTTATAAAGCAGTTCGATCGAAAGTGTGTTCGGTTCGACGCCAGCTTCCTTCAACAGTTCCTTGGCCTTGTCTTCGCGTTCCAGCATGTCGTCTGAATAGTCGAGCTTCGGCGCATCCTTCACATAATTGGCGATGCCCGGAGGAACCATCGAATAGCCCGGAAGCATGGTGCCCTGCCAGACCTGATCGGCAATGAAATCACGGTCGATGGCCATGGAAATCGCCTGGCGGACGCGTGGGTCCTTCAGCTTGCTGTCGGCGGTCTTGCCCTTTACCGGCAGATAATAGACGCCGAGATAAGGCGCCATGCGGAATTCCTTGGAAAGGTTCTTCTTCACATAGTCCATCTGCTCGGCCGGAACGTCGGAGCAAATCTGCACTTCCTTCGCCTCAAAACGGCGCATGCAGCTTGCGCGATCCTCGAACGGTATCCAGTTGACCGTATCGATCTTCACCTGATCCGCTTCATAGTAATACGGATTCTTCTTCATCACGATCTTGTCGTTCGGTGTGAAGCTTTCCAGCATATAGGCGCCGTTCGTCACCATCTTGCCGGGCGTGGTGAACTTGTCGCCATTTTCCTCGACGCTTTTCTGGTTCATCGGGAAGCCGGTCTGGTGGGTCAGAAGCTCAAGGAAATACGGAGCAGGGGCGTTCAACGTGACCTTGAGCGTATGGTCATCGACGGCTTCAACGCCGAGCTGGTCAGTCGGCTTCTTGCCACCGGCAATATCTTCGGCATTCTTGATGATGAACAGCATGCTGGCGTACCCGGCGGCTGTCTTCGGGTCCATCAGGCGGCGGAAGGTGAACTGGAAATCACCGGCCGTGACCGGATCGCCGTTCGACCATTTTGCGTCATCGCGCAGATGGAAGGTGTAGACCGTACCGTCTTCGGAAACATCCCAGGATTTGGCAACGCCCGGAACTGCTTCGCCGTTTGCGTTCTGAATAGTCAGGCCGTCATACAAGTCGCGCATGACATTGCCTTCAGCCACCGTCGAGGTGCGGTGATGGTCCAGTGTCGCCGGATCAGTGTCGTTGCCGCGATTGAGAACGACTTCTGCCGAAGCTGCGCCAGCCAGCGCCAGAAGACACACACCTGTCAGTAGAAATTTACGATACATTTGAGAACCCCTCCTTTGAAATTTTTGAAATGGCCCGCATCTTATGGATAAGCGCGCCACTTGCAAGAGAACTTATCAACACTTTGACTTAATTAACATATTCACATTTTCTTGAGCGAATTAAGTGCTCGCATTCTGGTACGGAACTATGGGTTTTCACCGGATTTACAAAGTAGAAATGGCCGCTGAGCGCGCCCGAAAAACGCCGTAATTTCCGCCGTTTGCGACGTTTGAATGTCAGCTGAAACGAGGTGGAAAAAAGGTCCGATTCGCTGGAAGTTACATGCTCGTTTTCAGTGCCATTTCTCTAGTGTTTGGTGCCGCGAATATTCAGGGCTTAGATGTCGATAGCGTCGCAAGCGGTTGTCGCGATGTTTCAGGACAGATGGATATAGGGTAGTTCCATAATACATATTATCTGATTCATGTTTATAACAGGGGTACATTCTATTTTAAACTGCAACATGCCAATGAATTCATGTGGTTAGCCATGGAGGAAATTGGATGTCGAATTG
>NZ_VDGD01000013.1:0-89708 GCF_024701725.1 Ochrobactrum sp. XJ1 | reverse complement strand
ATCGCTGCAGTCAGCGACGTCTTGCCATGGTCAACGTGACCAATCGTGCCGATGTTAACGTGGGGCTTCGTACGTTCAAACTTACTCTTTGCCATTTGAGCTCTCCGTAAATTTAGCCTGCTCAGGCATTCTTTTAATTGGGAGCGTGACCCTTAGGTCACGCAAACTTCTTCTGGATTTCCTGTGCGACCGCCGTCGGAACCGGCTCATAATGGTCGAACTGCATCGTGTACTGTGCACGGCCCTGGGACATCGAACGCAGGTTGTTCACGTAACCAAACATGTTGGCGAGTGGAACATTTGCATTGACGACCGTGGCGATGCCGCGGGCTTCGGTGCCGGAAATCTGACCGCGACGCGAGTTCAGATCGCCGATAACGTCACCAACGTAATCTTCCGGCGTGACAACCTCGACCTTCATGATCGGCTCGAGGAGCTGAGCGCCTGCCTTCTGCGCACCTTCACGGAACGCTGCACGGGATGCGATTTCGAAGGCGAGAACAGACGAGTCAACGTCATGGTATGCGCCGTCGATCAGGGTGGCCTTCACGCCGAGCATCGGGAAGCCAGCCAGCGGGCCTGCACCCATGACGCTTTCGATACCCTTCTGGACGCCCGGAATGTATTCCTTCGGAACCGAGCCGCCGACGATCTTCGATTCGAAGATGAAATCGTCGCCATCATGCGGTTCGAAGATGATCTTAACGCGAGCGAACTGACCCGAACCACCCGACTGCTTCTTGTGGGTGTAATCGATTTCAGCCTGACGGGTGATCGATTCACGGTAAGCAACCTGCGGGGCACCGACGTTGGCTTCAACCTTGAATTCGCGCTTCATGCGATCGACGAGAATGTCGAGGTGAAGTTCGCCCATGCCGGCGATGATGGTCTGACCGGATTCTTCGTCCGACTTGACGCGGAAAGAAGGATCTTCGGCAGCCAGACGATTGAGCGCAATGCCCATCTTTTCCTGGTCGGCCTTGGTCTTCGGCTCGATAGCGATTTCGATAACCGGATCCGGGAATTCCATGCGCTCGAGGATAACCGGCTTCAGCGGATCGCAGAGCGTATCGCCAGTGGTGGTTTCCTTGAGGCCAGCCAGAGCAACGATGTCGCCTGCAAAGGCTTCTTCGATGTCTTCACGGCTGTTGGAGTGCATCTGCAACATACGGCCGATACGCTCACGCTTGCCCTTGACGGTGTTTTCGAGCGAAACGCCCTTGGTCAGCTTGCCCGAGTAGATACGAGCGAAGGTCAGCGAACCAACGAACGGGTCGTTCATGATCTTGAATGCGAGCATCGAAAGCGGTGCTTCATCCGAAGATTCACGGGTGGTTTCGGTTTCCGTCTTGACGTCGATGCCCTTGATCGCTGGCACGTCGGTCGGAGCCGGAAGGAATTCCACAACAGCGTCCAGAAGCGGCTGAACGCCACGGTTCTTGAACGCGGTACCGCAAAGGATCGGGTGGAACTTGACCTCGATGGTGCCCTTACGGATCAGCGCACGGAGCTGTTCGTTCGTAGGCATCGTGCCTTCGAGGTAAGCTTCCATGGCAGCTTCGTCGATTTCCACAGCCAGCTCGATGAGCTTTTCGCGGTATTCTTCAGCCTGATCCTTGAGATGCTCAGGAATTTCACCAACGGTCGCAGCTGCGCCGATCGTGCCATCCCAGGTCAGCGCCTTCATTTCGATCAGGTCGATGACGCCTTCGAACTCGTTTTCAGCGCCGATCGGCAGCTGAACCGGAAGTGCTACTGCGCCAAGACGCGAACCGACCATTTCTACGCAACGGTAGAAATCGGCACCGATCTTGTCCATCTTGTTGACGAAGACCATACGCGGGACGTGGTACTTTTCAGCCTGACGCCACACGGTTTCGGTCTGAGGCTCAACGCCAGCGTTGGCGTCGAGCAGTGCAATTGCGCCGTCGAGAACGCGGAGCGAACGTTCAACTTCAATCGTGAAGTCAACGTGGCCCGGCGTGTCGATGATGTTGAAGCGGCGCTTCTTGCCATCCTGACCCTGCCAGAACGTGGTCGTGGCAGCGGACGTGATGGTGATACCGCGTTCCTGCTCCTGCTCCATCCAGTCCATGGTCGACGCACCATCGTGGGTTTCGCCGATCTTATGGTTCTTACCGGTATAGAACAGAATGCGCTCGGTCATCGTCGTCTTACCGGCGTCGATGTGAGCCATGATACCGAAATTGCGGTAGTCTTCGATTTTATATTCGCGGGCCATGATAGTCGCTCTTTGAATAGGTTTCGACGATTACCAGCGGTAATGCGAGAAGGCGCGGTTGGCTTCAGCCATGCGGTGCGTGTCTTCACGCTTCTTCACAGCAGAACCACGGTTGTTAGCAGCGTCAAGCAGCTCACCGGAAAGACGATCGATCATCGTCGTCTCGTTACGGCCACGAGCAGCATTGATGAGCCAACGGATGGCAAGTGCCTGGCGGCGTTCTGGACGCACATCAACCGGAACCTGATAGGTTGCACCACCAACGCGGCGCGAACGGACTTCGATGTGCGGAGCTACATTGTCGAGCGCCTGATGGAACAGCGCGACCGGCTCGGACTTGGCCTTGGCTTCGATTACATCGAGCGCACCGTAAACGATGCTTTCAGCAACCGACTTCTTGCCATGAAGCATGACTGCATTCATGAACTTCGTGATAACGAGATCGCCGAACTTCGGATCCGGATTGATCTCACGCTTCTCAGCCTTATGGCGTCTGGACATTTCGTCTCTTCTTTCAATTACATCGGGCTCAGCTCGCCTTCTGGCGGCCGGTATCCCCGGAAAATCTTACTTCGGACGCTTTGCACCGTACTTCGAACGGCGCTGCTTGCGGTTCTTGACACCCTGGGTATCGAGAACACCGCGGATGATGTGGTAACGCACACCCGGCAAGTCCTTTACACGACCGCCGCGGATCATGACGACGGAGTGCTCCTGCAGGTTATGCCCTTCACCAGGGATATAACCAATGACTTCGAAGCCGTTCGTCAGACGAACCTTGGCAACCTTACGGAGAGCCGAGTTCGGCTTCTTCGGGGTCGTCGTGTAAACGCGGGTGCAAACGCCGCGCTTCTGAGGGTTTGCCTGCAGTGCAGGAACCTTATTACGCTTTACCGGCGCAATGCGCGGCTTGCGGATAAGCTGGTTTACGGTTGGCATACAACCTTCCTCTATAAAAAATCTCGTATCCACGCCCATACGGGCCGTTTCACCGCCATGCTGATGCACGAATTCGGGACAAGTCACGACAACCGGTGACCACCCCGAACAAAAGCAGAGGAAGCTGACGCTTCATGCGAACGGCAAGTTGCATTTCGATCGTAAAACGAACCCTGTTTGAGATGAACTTCAGGGCGCGTCGCCCCGAAAAAGCTTGTCTCACATCGGCTCAGATGGGGTGCTGATACGTCTTTAGCGACGTTTCGTCAAGGGCAGCGGCTCAAGTTTCTTCAATGGACGGTCCGAAACCAGCGTTTTGGCTTCGCCCGGACAGGTTATTGCGCCGCATTTGACGTCTATTCGCTAATATTTCGCGATCAAAACCGTCATTTTCCTATGCAAGCATGGCGCAGCCACTTGGTAAAGGTTATTGAAGCACATCTGAGTCGAAACGCAACAGAATATTAAGGGTTTCTCAATGTCTTCCACATCCCCAACAGCCGGCGACGATTCGCCAACCGTCCATCTCGTCATCGCTGACGTCTGGAATGAAGGTGAAGAATCTCCGGTAGAAGTGCACCTGCTTTTGAAATCAGACGAGAATGAAGATCTCGTCCAGACGGTCCTCAGCATTCTTGCCGAAGAAGGCTACCATGAAGCCGAGCTTCTCGAGATGGGCACGCTGACCGAAGAACCGGAAGAAGAGCCGCACAAGAGTGCCTGGGCCACCGCGCTCAGCGGCGAAGTCGCGCTGATCGAATTCGACGGCGACGACGAAGAAGAAGAATAAGCATCAGAAGAAAGTGCCGGTTCCGACCGGCATTTTTTTATCCAGCATCAAGCCGCACCCGCTTTTGCAGGAAATATCGAAATACAAAAAGGCCGCCTCGAAAGGCGGCCTTTTTCAGTTTCATATCTGTCGATCTTACTCGGCAGCGTTGTTGGTCATATCGACCAGCATTGCATTGGCTTCGGTAGAACCCGAAGACTTGCGGCGCTCATCGATGATCAGCTCGTCGCGTGCAGTTGCGATGCGACGGATCTGGTTGGTCATGCCGCCAGTACCGGCCGGAATGAGACGGCCGACGATGACGTTTTCCTTGAGACCCTGCAGCGTGTCCATCTTGCCGGCAACCGCAGCTTCGGTAAGCACGCGGGTCGTCTCCTGGAACGACGCAGCCGAGATGAACGAAGGCGTCTGCAGCGAAGCCTTGGTAATACCGAGGAGGACAGGATTGCCGGAACCCGGCTTCTTGCCTTCTTCGATAAGACGTTCGTTGATCTCTTCCAGCTCGATGCGGTCGACGTGGTCGCCCGGAATGTAACCGGTATCGCCGGATTCCGTGATTTCCACCTTCTGCAGCATCTGACGGACAATCACTTCGATGTGCTTGTCGTTGATCAAAACGCCCTGCAAACGATAGACTTCCTGGATTTCGTTCACGAGGTACGAAGCCAGAGCTTCGACGCCCTTGATCGCCAGAATGTCATGCGGTGCCGGGTTGCCGTCGAGGATGTACTCACCCTTTTCGATGACGTCACCGTCCTGAAGATGGAACGGCTTGCCCTTCGGAATGAGGTACTCGACCGGCTCGATCGTGTCGTCGTTCGGCTCGATGATGATGCGACGCTTGTTCTTGTAGTCGCGACCGAAACGAACGGTACCATCGATCTCGGCGATGACGGCATGGTCCTTCGGACGACGTGCTTCGAACAGTTCCGCAACGCGCGGCAGACCACCGGTGATGTCCTTGGTCTTGGCGCTTTCCATCGGCAGACGGGCGATAACGTCACCAGCCTTAACATGCGCGCCCGGCTCGACCGAAAGGATCGATTCCACGGAGAGCATGAAGCGGGCATCGCCACCCTTCGACAGTTTCAGGATCTTGCCGGCCTTGTCCTTGATGACCATGGCAGGCTTGAGGTCCGAACCGCGAGGGGTAGAACGCCAGTCGATAACGACGCGCTTGGTGATACCGGTCGACTCGTCAGCCGATTCCGAAACCGAGAGACCATCGACGAGATCTTCGAACTCAACGTAGCCTTCAACTTCGGTCATGATCGGACGGGTGTACGGATCCCACTCGGCAATACGCTGACCGCGCTTAACCGTGTCGGCCTCATCAACGAACAGACGCGAACCGTAGGTCACGCGATGGACCGCACGTTCCTTGCCCGTATTGTCGAGGATCAGCACAGCCATGTTACGGCCCATCACCACGAGGTTGCCATCGGAGTTGCGAACCACATTGCGGTTACGCAGCTTGACGGTGCCTTCGTACGAAGCTTCGAGATACGAGCTGTCAACAACCTGTGCAGTACCGCCAAGGTGGAAGGTACGCATGGTGAGCTGAGTGCCCGGCTCGCCGATCGACTGAGCGGCGATAACGCCGACAGCTTCGCCCTGGTTGACCGGAGTACCGCGTGCAAGGTCGCGACCATAGCACTTGGCGCAAACGCCGTTGCGGGTTTCGCAGGTCAGGGCCGAGCGGATGCGGATCGACTGGATGGCAGCCTTCTCGATGATCTCGACGTCCTTTTCCTCGATCATGCGGCCAGCCTCGACGATGACTTCGCCGGTGGTCGGATGCAGGATCGGATCGAGAGCCGTGCGGCCCAGAACGCGCTGGCCAATCGAAGCCACGATCTGGCCGGCATCGACGATCGGCTGCATGGTGAGACCGATTTCGGCGCCGCAATCGACTTCCGAAATGATCGCATCCTGTGCAACGTCAACGAGACGACGGGTCAGGTAGCCCGAGTTAGCAGTCTTCAAGGCGGTGTCTGCCAGACCCTTACGGGCACCGTGGGTCGAGTTGAAGTACTCGTTAACGGTCAGGCCTTCCTTGAAGTTCGAGATTATCGGGGTTTCGATGATTTCACCCGACGGCTTGGCCATAAGGCCACGCATGCCGCCCAGCTGACGCATCTGGTTGACCGAACCACGGGCACCCGAATGCGACATCATGTAGACCGAGTTCATCTGCTTCTGGCGACCGGTCACCGGATCGAATTCGACGGCCTTCAGGCGCGCCATCATCTCTTCGGTGATCTTGTCGGTAGCCTTGCCCCAGGCGTCGACGACCTTGTTGTACTTTTCGCCCTGAGTGATCAGGCCGTCATTGTACTGCTGTTCGTACTCGGTCGTAAGCGCTTCGGTGTCGGCAACGATCTTCGCCTTCGTATCCGGAATGACCATGTCATCCTTGCCGAAGGAAATGCCTGCACGGCAGGCATGCGCGAAGCCGAGCTGCATGATGCGATCGCAGAAGATAACCGTCTCTTTCTGACCGCAATGGCGGTAGACGTGATCGATCATCTTGGAGATGTTCTTCTTGGTCATCTCCTGATTGCAGATATCGAAAGGCACGTTGACGTTCTTCGGCAGCAGCTCACCGGTGATCATGCGGCCAGGCGTCGTGTCGTAGATCTTCGACACAGGCTTGCCTTCGGCATCGACCGTCTTGAAACGGCCCTTGATCTTGGTGTGCAGCGTGACGACCTTGTTCTCAAGCGCATGCTGCAGCTCGCCCATATCGGCGAACATCATGCCCTCGCCCGGCTCCTTGTCTGCCACGATGGACAGATAATAGAGGCCGAGAACCATGTCCTGCGAAGGAACGATGATCGGTGCGCCGTTGGCAGGGTGCAGGATGTTGTTGGTCGACATCATCAGCACGCGTGCTTCAAGCTGGGCTTCGAGCGACAGCGGAACGTGAACAGCCATCTGGTCACCGTCGAAGTCGGCGTTGAACGCCGTACAAACGAGCGGATGCAGCTGGATAGCCTTGCCTTCGATCAGCGTGGGTTCGAAGGCCTGGATACCAAGACGGTGCAGCGTAGGCGCGCGGTTCAGAAGAACCGGATGCTCACGGATCACTTCGTCGAGGATATCCCAGACTTCCGGACGTTCCTTTTCAACCAGCTTCTTCGCCTGCTTGACGGTCGAGGAGTAACCCTTGGCGTCAAGACGTGCGTAGATGAATGGCTTGAACAGTTCGAGCGCCATCTTCTTCGGCAGGCCGCACTGGTGCAGCTTGAGTTCCGGACCGGTCACGATGACCGAACGACCGGAATAGTCGACGCGCTTGCCGAGCAGGTTCTGACGGAAGCGACCCTGCTTGCCCTTGAGCATGTCGGACAGCGACTTCAACGGACGCTTGTTAGCACCGGTGATGACGCGACCACGACGGCCGTTATCGAACAGCGCGTCCACAGCTTCCTGCAGCATGCGCTTTTCGTTACGGATGATGATGCCCGGTGCGCGCAGTTCGATCAGGCGCTTCAGACGGTTGTTACGGTTGATGACGCGGCGATAGAGATCGTTCAGATCCGACGTCGCGAAACGACCGCCATCCAGCGGCACGAGCGGACGCAGATCCGGCGGAATAACCGGAACGATCTTCATGATCATCCATTCCGGGCGGTTTCCCGACTCCAGGAAGTTTTCGACGATCTTCAGACGCTTCATCAGCTTCTTCTGCTTCAGGTCCGAGGTGGTCTCGGCAAGATCAACGCGCAGATCGGCGGCAATCTTTTCGAGTTCCATCGAAGCCAGAAGCTCGTAGATAGCTTCAGCACCAATGAGAGCCGTGAACTGATCTTCGCCGAACTCGTCGACGGCGATCATGTATTCCTCTTCCGAAAGAAGCTGATGCTCCTTCAGCGAGGTCAGGCCCGGTTCGGTAACAATGTAGTTCTCGAAGTACAGGACGCGCTCGATATCCTTGAGCGTCATGTCCAGGAGCGTGCCGATACGGCTCGGCAGCGACTTCAGGAACCAGATGTGGGCAACCGGGGCTGCGAGTTCGATGTGGCCCATGCGCTCGCGACGAACGCGCGAGAGCGTGACTTCCACGCCGCACTTTTCGCAGATGATGCCCTTGTATTTCATACGCTTGTACTTGCCGCACAAGCATTCATAGTCCTTGATCGGGCCAAAGATGCGCGCGCAGAAGAGACCATCGCGTTCAGGCTTGAACGTGCGGTAGTTGATCGTCTCCGGCTTCTTGATCTCGCCGTATGACCAGGACAGAATCTTCTCAGGGCTGGCAATCGAGATTCTGATGGAATCGAACGTCTGTGCCGGAGCCTGAGGATTGAAAAGATTCATGACCTCTTGGTTCATGCCGTTCTCCTTGAGGGCGATCCGTCGCCCTGTGTCGTCGATGACAAGCTGAAAATCCTTGCCATCCTGAAAAGAAATCGCGGTACTACGCAGTTATGAACTGGCTTGCCGTAGTTTCGTTTCCGGTGCGGAACCGTGTTCCGCATATTCTGGAAACGATTATACGGGCGCGCCGCGGCAATACCGTGGCGCGCCCTTGAGCTTTATTCCGCTGCGTCAGGCAGGGCCTGCTGCTGTTCGTCGCGTGTATCGTCCAGCTCGACATTGAGACCGAGCGAACGCATTTCCTTTACGAGAACGTTGAAGCTCTCCGGAATGCCTGCTTCGAACGTATCGTCGCCGCGCACGATCGCTTCGTAGACCTTGGTACGGCCTGCCACGTCGTCCGACTTGACGGTCAGCATTTCCTGCAGCGTGTAAGCCGCACCGTATGCTTCCAGAGCCCAGACCTCCATTTCGCCGAAGCGCTGGCCACCGAACTGGGCCTTGCCGCCCAGAGGCTGCTGCGTAACGAGCGAGTAAGGTCCGATCGAACGAGCGTGGATCTTGTCGTCGACCAGGTGGTGGAGCTTCAACATATAGATGTAGCCCATGGTCACCTGACGGTCGAACGGCTCACCCGTACGGCCATCGTAAAGCGTCGACTGACCAGACGTTGCAAGACCCGCATCCGTCAGCATCGCGTTGATGTCGGCTTCCACCGCACCGTCGAAGACCGGCGTTGCGATCGACACGCCGCGCTTCACCTGGTTGGCCAGCATGAGGACGGAATCGTCGTCATAAGACCGGACCGGTTCGTTGCGGTCGTTGTCCGGATAGATGTGCTCCAGTGTATCGCGCAGCGGCTCGATATTGGCCGTCTTGCGATAAACGTCGATGAGTTCACCGATCTTCTTGCCCATGCCAGCGCATGCCCAGCCGAGGTGGGTTTCCAGAATCTGGCCCACATTCATACGGCTCGGAACGCCAAGCGGGTTCAACACGATGTCGGCATGCGTACCGTCTTCGAGGAACGGCATGTCCTCGACTGGCAGAATGCGGGAAACCACACCCTTGTTGCCGTGACGGCCAGCCATCTTGTCGCCTGGCTGGATCTTGCGCTTCACAGCGACAAAGACCTTGACCATCTTCATGACGCCTGGAGGCATCTCGTCGCCACGCTGTACCTTCTCGACCTTGTCCATGAAGCGTGCTTCGAGCAGCTTCTTGGATTCGTCATACTGGCCACGCAGAGCTTCGAGTTCGCCCTGGAGCTTCTCGTCGTCGACAGCAAACTGCCACCACTGCGACCGCGGATATTCGGTCATCAGTTCACGGGTGATCGTCGAGCCCTTCTTGAAGCCCTTCGGACCCGCTGCAGCGACCTTGCCATCGATCATGTCGGCAAGACGGCCATAGACGTTGCGATCCAGGATAGCCTGTTCGTCGTCACGGTCCTTGGCGAGACGCTCGATTTCCTCGCGTTCGATAGCCATGGCGCGTTCGTCCTTTTCAACGCCGTGGCGATTGAAAACGCGAACTTCCACAACCGTACCGTAGGTTCCGGGCGGCATACGCATGGAGGTGTCACGGACGTCCGATGCCTTTTCACCGAAGATGGCGCGCAGGAGCTTCTCTTCCGGCGTCATCGGGCTTTCACCCTTCGGCGTGATCTTGCCGACAAGAATGTCGCCAGGATGCACTTCGGCACCGATGTACACGATACCGGCTTCGTCGAGATTCTTCAGCGCTTCTTCCGAAACGTTCGGAATGTCGCGAGTGATTTCCTCAGGTCCAAGCTTGGTGTCGCGGGCAGCTACTTCGAATTCCTCGATATGGATCGAAGTGAACACGTCGTCCGAAACGATCTTCTCGGAAAGAAGGATCGAATCTTCGTAGTTGTAGCCGTTCCACGGCATGAACGCGACGAGCACGTTACGGCCGAGAGCCAGATCGCCCAGATCCGTCGACGGACCGTCAGCGATGATGTCACCCTTCTGGATGGGATCGCCAACGCGTACGAGCGGACGCTGATTGATGCAGGTGTTCTGGTTCGAACGCTGGAACTTCATCAGGCGATAGATATCGACGCCCGACTTGGACGGATCGAGATCTTCAGTCGCACGGATAACGATACGCGTTGCGTCAACCTGATCGACCACACCGCCACGGCGTGCTGCAATAGCGGCACCGGAGTCACGCGCAACGACAGCTTCCATGCCCGTACCGACGAACGGCGCTTCAGCGCGAACGAGCGGCACAGCCTGACGCTGCATGTTCGAGCCCATGAGAGCGCGGTTGGCGTCGTCGTTTTCAAGGAACGGGATGAGAGCCGCAGCAACCGAAACGAGCTGCTTCGGCGACACGTCCATCAGATCCACGTTTTCACGCGGAGCCATCATCACTTCGCCTGCATGACGGCAGATGACGAATTCGTCAACGAAACCGCCCCGCTCGTCCAGCTCGACGTTAGCCTGCGCAACCGAGTGCTTGGCTTCTTCCATCGCCGACAGATAGACAACGTCGTTCGTTACCTTGCCGTCGACAACCTTGCGGTACGGGCTTTCGATGAAGCCGTACTTGTTGACGCGGGCAAAAGTTGCAAGCGAGTTGATCAGACCGATATTCGGGCCTTCCGGCGTTTCAATCGGGCAGATACGGCCATAGTGGGTCGGATGCACGTCGCGGACTTCGAAGCCAGCGCGCTCGCGGGTCAGACCGCCCGGTCCAAGAGCCGAGAGACGGCGCTTGTGGGTGATTTCCGAAAGCGGGTTGGTCTGATCCATGAACTGCGACAGCTGCGAGGAACCGAAGAACTCGCGCACGGCTGCAGCAGCCGGCTTCGCGTTGATCAGATCCTGCGGCATGACCGTGTCGATTTCGATCGAGGACATACGTTCCTTGATCGCGCGCTCCATACGGAGCAGACCGACGCGATACTGATTTTCCATCAGTTCGCCGACCGAACGCACACGGCGGTTGCCGAGATTGTCGATGTCGTCGATTTCGCCGCGACCGTCGCGCAGTTCCACCAGCATCTTGACCACGGCCAGGATGTCTTCCTTGCGCAGAACGCGCACGGTGTCTTCCGCGTCGAGATCCAGACGCATGTTCATCTTGACGCGACCAACGGCCGAAAGGTCGTAGCGCTCAGCGTCGAAGAACAGCGAGTTGAACATCGCTTCGGCGGAATCCATCGTAGGCGGTTCGCCCGGACGCATGACGCGATAGATGTCGAACAGGGCTTCCTGACGGCTTTCGTTCTTGTCGACAGCCAGCGTGTTGCGGATGTAGCCACCGATGTTGATATGATCGATGTCGAGGACGTTGATTTCCGTCTCGCCGGTGTCGATCAGAGTCTTGAGGACCTTCTCGTCGATTTCGTCACCAGCTTCGAGATAAATCTCGCCGGTTGCGTAATTGACGACATCTTCCGCAAGATACGAACCGAACAGATCGTCTTCCGTCGCCTTGATGGCCTTGAGGCCCTTTTCAGCAAGCTGCTTGGCCGAACGGGCGGTCAGCTTCTTGCCGGCTTCAAGAACGACTTCACCGGTGTCCGCATCGATGAGATCGGAGATGATCTTCATGCCCTTGAAGCGGTCAGCCGAATACGGAATGCGCCAGTTGTCGCCGTCACGCGTATAGGTGACAGTCTTGTAGAACGTCGACAGAATGTCTTCGCCGTCCATGCCGAGAGCCATCAGCAGCGTGGTGGCCGGCAGCTTGCGGCGGCGGTCGATACGTGCGTAGACGATGTCCTTGGAATCGAACTCGATATCGAGCCAGGAACCGCGGTAAGGGATGACGCGCGCGGCGAACAGGAGCTTGCCCGAAGAATGGGTCTTGCCCTTGTCGTGGTCGAAGAAGACGCCCGGCGAACGGTGCATCTGCGAAACGATCACGCGCTCTGTGCCATTGACGATGAAGGTGCCGTTGTCGGTCATGAGCGGCATATCGCCCATGTAGACATCCTGCTCCTTGATGTCCTTGATCGACTTCGCGCCGGTATCTTCGTCAATATCGAACACGATAAGACGCAGCGTCACCTTGAGTGGCGCCGAATACGTCAGATCGCGCTGACGGCATTCGTCAACGTCGAATTTTGGTGCGTCGAATTCGTAGCGAACGAATTCGAGCATTGAAGCGCCGGAGAAATCCTGAATTGGGAAAACAGACTTGAAAACCGCCTGCAAACCCTCGTCAGAACGCCCACCGGATGGTTCTTCAACCATAAGGAACTGGTCGTAAGATGCCTTCTGAACCTCGATAAGGTTCGGCATCTCGGCGACCTCTGGGATCTTGCCGAAAAATTTGCGTACGCGCTTGCGACCATTGAATGAATGGGTCTGAGCCATCGTCGCTCCTCGTTCTATAGCCTTGCGGCTTGCTCACGCCTTGCGGCCTTTATCATGCGCCGCCCTTCGGCGGTCCTTCGAGCACATGGTCCTTCAGATCGGCCCCTTCAGATCGGATGGATCGAAAAGGATCATGTGCAAACTTTCCAGAGCTGCCTTCCGCATCGTTACCGGCACGCGGCGCTCTTAACGGGCTAAAACCCGTTTCCTGAAAGCCGTTCCGGCACTCAGGAAAAGGGTTCCAGTCATCCGACCCACCAGGAAAGTCCGGCGGGAACTGGCGGATGGAAAACCATCCGCCAGAATAGTCCGAACTTACTTGAGTTCGACCTTGGCGCCAGCAGCTTCGAGCTGTGCCTTGATCTTCTCAGCTTCGTCCTTCGAAGCGCCTTCCTTGACAGCCTTAGGAGCGCCTTCGACCAGGTCCTTGGCTTCCTTGAGGCCGAGACCGGTGATTGCGCGCACTTCCTTGATCACGTTGATCTTGTTAGCGCCGCCGTCAGCGAGAACGACGTCGAATTCGGTCTTTTCTTCAGCAGCAGCAGCCGGAGCAGCGCCACCAGCAGCAGCAACTGCAACAGGAGCAGCAGCCGAAACGCCCCACTTCTCTTCGAGAAGCTTCGAAAGCTCTGCAGCTTCGAGAACGGTCAGTGCCGACAGGTCGTCAACGATCTTTGCGAGATCAGCCATTTTGGTATTTCCTTAGTTTCAAGGTTTGAACAATTGACAGCGAAAAACGGCCTTACGCCGCCTCGTTCTTCCGGGCGTGCGCGCCAATAACGCGAGCGATCTGGCCCGCTGGTGCGCTGGTAAGTACTGCGAGACGCTGAGCCGGGGTCTGGATCATTCCAACCAGCTTTGCGCGCAGTTCGTCGAGCGATGGGAGCGAAGCAAGCGACTTGACGCCATCGGCGTTAAGCGTCGTTGCACCCATTGCACCACCGAGGATAACGAGCTTGTCGTTAGCCTTGGCGAATTCGACGGCTACTTTCGGAGCAGCAATCGGGTCGTTTGCATAAGCAACAACCGTCTGACCTGTAAACAGATCAGAAATGCCTTCCGATTCCGTGCCCTGAAGAGCGATCTTGGCAAGGCGGTTTTTCGCGACTTTAACGGACCCACCTGCATCACGCATCTTCGAGCGAAGATCGCTCATCTGCGCAACGGTGAGACCGGTATAGTGGGCCACGACGACCGAACCGGACTCTTTAAAAGCGCCGTTCAGCCACGAGACAAATTCGCGTTTTTCCGCTCTATCCACTGTCTCTCTCCAGTAGGCAGGACCACATGGCCCTGCCGGTTGCCTTTGCCGGACGAACTTCACAGTCAGCCCGACGTTCGAGGATCCTGTCCCCTTCAGCTATCCTGGAAGCCAGGCGTCACTCAAAGGCAACTACGGTTCAAACCTTGCATGCGTATTCACGCGAAACAGGGTTATTCCACGTCTCATGCAGGCCACATGTTTAAGGACAATCATCCGAAGATGATGATCCGCCTGCAATCTCGGACAGGATAACCGGACTTTCGTCCGGCTATCCGGATCTTGCGATCCGGAATTTTTGCCTTTCGCCCTGCTTTACAGGACTGGCTGGCAGCCACGCCTCCCCAACCGGAAAGACTTGGACTCCGGCGAACCGGAGCCCATGAAAACTTAGGCGACGACCTTGACGGTTGCCGGATCGACCTTGACGCCAACGCCCATGGTCGAGGAAAGCGATACGCGCTTGACGTATTCACCCTTGGCAGCCGACGGCTTTGCCTTGATGACGGCGTCAGCGAAAGCCTTGATGTTTTCTTCGAGCTTGGCATTGTCGAAGGAAACCTTGCCGATACCGGCATGGATGATACCAGCCTTCTCGACGCGGAATTCGACTGCACCGCCCTTGGAAGCAGCAACAGCGGCTGCAACGTCGGTGGTGACGGTGCCAACCTTCGGGTTCGGCATCATGCCACGCGGGCCGAGAACCTTACCAAGACGGCCAACGAGCGGCATCATGTCCGGGGTTGCAATGCAGCGATCGAAGTCGATCTTGCCGCCATTGACGATTTCGAACAGTTCTTCCGCACCGACGATGTCGGCGCCAGCCTTCTTGGCTTCTTCAGCCTTGTCGCCGCGAGCGAAAACAGCAACGCGAACCGTACGGCCCGTGCCATTCGGCAGGTTGACAACGCCGCGAACCATCTGGTCAGCGTGGCGCGGATCGACGCCGAGGTTCATCGCGATTTCGATGGTTTCATCGAACTTGGCGACAGCACGTTCCTTGACGAGGCCGATAGCAGCCGACAGATCGTACAGCTTGTTGCGATCGACGCCTTCACGGATCTTGTTAATGCGCTTGGAAATCTTCGCCATCGTCTCAGCCCACCACTTCCAGGCCCATCGAACGGGCAGAACCTTCGATCATGCGCATCGCTGCTTCAATATCAGCGGCGTTCAGATCCTTCATCTTCGCTTCAGCGATCGTGCGAACCTTGTCGCGGGAGATCGTGCCGGCGCTCGCCTTGCCCGGGGTCTTCGAACCGGACTTGAGGTTAGCGGCCTTCTTGAGGAAGTAGGTCACCGGAGGGGTCTTCATCACAAAAGTGAAAGACTTGTCCTGATAATAGGTGATCACGACTGGAATCGGCGAACCCTTTTCCATTTCCTGCGAGGCAGCGTTGAACGCCTTGCAGAATTCCATGATGTTGATGCCGCGCTGACCCAGGGCCGGACCGATCGGGGGCGACGGATTGGCCGCACCTGCCGCTACCTGGAGCTTAAGCTGGCCTGCAATTTTCTTAGCCATTGCTTTCTGCCTTTTTAATTTGCCGGAAAATCCGGCTTTCTCGATTAATGCCGGAAGTTCCGGCTCTCGACTGACGCCAGCTGAACTGGCGGGCAGTTCGGTGGTTCGGAGCTCGACGACCGGCTAAGCCGCCTTCCCTTCCACCATTTCACCCCGCCCGAAATTCGGTCAGGGTGAATGCCCTTGCGGGCAAAACGATCAGAGCTTGTCGACCTGACCGTATTCCAGATCCACAGGCGTTGCGCGCCCGAAGATGGAAACCTCAACCTTGAGACGCGCACGTTCTTCGTCGACTTCCTGAACGATGCCGTTGAACGAAGCGAACGGACCATCGGAAACGCGAACGTTTTCGCCAATCTCGAAGGATACCGAAGTCTTTGGACGTTCGACACCATCCTGAACCTGGTTCAGAATCTGGTCGACTTCCTTCTGGGAAACCGGAACAGGCTTGGAATCGCCAAGGAAACCAGTGACTTTCGGGGTATTCTTGATAAGCGAGAAGACGGCATCCGTGAGGGTTGCACGAACCAGCACGTAACCCGGGAAGAACTTGCGCTCTGCGTCAACCTTGCGGCCGCGGCGCACTTCAACGATCTTCTCGGTCGGCACAACGATCTGCTCGATCAGCTCGGACAGACCCTTCTGCTTCGCCTTGGCTTCGATATCCTCGGCGACCTTCTTTTCGAAATTGGAATAGGCGTGAACGATGTACCAGCGCGCCGTCATCTAAAAACTCCCCAATCCTAACTTATCGACCAAGGCCGAGAATAAATTCTACGCCATAGGCCATAAGCTGGTCGGCAAGAAAAAAGAACGCGGCAGCCAGAAACGCCATAATCACCACCATAATGGTGGAGATGACCGTTTCACGCCGTGTAGGCCAGGTCACCTTCGCCGTTTCGGCGCGAACCTGCTGAAAAAAGGTGATCGGATTCGTTTTGGATGCCATCTGCCGCTCTGTCATTGATCCGGCGCTACCCCCAAACCCCAACCCGTCGAAACGAATCAGAAGCCTGAAGTCACGCGTATACGGCACGCAAAGCTGAAAATTCAGCCCCACGCGCCGCGTGTCTGTTGACGCTACATAGAATCGATTCCCGAAAAAAACAAGCCCAAAGGTTAAAAGAATACCATACAGGCTTATCGGAAATCCGATCCTTGCGAATATCACTCGGCGCACCATCCAATCGTGCGGCGGCGATCCTTCCCTACCCGGCCAACAAATCCCGCAGGGAATTATCATTTTCAACGACGTCGCCTTGCCGAAGCCTGCGCCACCGTCGAAAAGGTAAGGCGGCATAGATTGCCGCCTAACTTATAATATAGAAAACGGGCGCCCATAGTCAAGCCATGAGCACCCGTTATAAAATGGCAGGGGCAGCAGGGCTCGAACCCGCGACCTACGGTTTTGGAGGCAGTATGTCAATCGCCGTTTTCTGGGCTTTCCAGAGGGTCTGAACTGTAAACCGGACCCTTCGAAACATTGAAGAATTCGGCGATGCTGTAAACCGAATTCGGCCTCTCATCTGACCATTCACCGATCTTAGAGGACAGTCATCATGGCTCGCCCTAGCGGACCCGTGCGCACTGCGTCACCGGTAACCAGACAGTTTTTTCTGCATTTGCGTGCATCCAAGACACCCGAAGTCGAGATCGCCCGGAAGTCGGGCATGTCGACGACCACGCTCTATGACTGGCGTGTCGGCAATGCGGATGCATCCGTCTTCCGGCTCGAGAGCGCACTCGATGTGCTTGGCCTCGAGCTGGTCATCCGTCCCAAGACCCAACACCAGGGGGAACCATCGCAATGAGTACATTCGAACCCGTCGGGGATGCCAAGGTCATTCTCGTCAATAACGGGATCTACACTGAATCCTTTCTCTTCACCCGTGGCGAAGAGCTCTATGCCCAGACCAAGACCGGCTATGTCCGTCTGCTGGCCTCGGAGCTGACCACCTATGGTTCCCTGCGCTGGAAAGCCATCGAAGGTGTCGACTTCCATACGACACATGCCGGCCCACGACTGGGCAAGGCTCCGGTGGTTGTTCCGGAACCAGAAAAGAAATCCCCTCGCCCAAAGCGCAAGCCAACCTATGACCGCAATGGTCATCAGCTGTCGGCGTAGGTGAACCATGAGCACGAAAATCTATAACGGCCTGCGTATCACCGAGACCGACTTCCACAAGCTCAGTGGCAAGATCTATGCCCTGCGACTGCAGATCATGGACAAGGTCCGGGAGAAAAAGGCGAGCTTCATTGCTCATTATTCCGTCATTGAGCACGATCGGAAGCTGACCGGCTATATATATAAAGACGAGGAAACCGAGAGAGAGCCTTATTTTGCTGCTCTCGGGCATCTGATGAAGGCAGATGACTATTGCTACGGCGGCGGCAGAAGCCGCACGGATAAATATGCTCATCCGGATTACACCTTCGAGCTTTCACTGTTCGCATATAGAGGTAGCTTTTATGCCATGCCGTTCACGGAAGACCGTGATCTGGAAGCGCTCCTCTTGTCACAGCCCTGGGTCGAGGAATTCGGCTATTGGGATAACACCGACAGGCCAGACGGCATCAGTGCAAACGACTGGCAGAAACGTCAGCGGATCTGGCAGGGCATTTTCGACCGTTGTTACGCTTCGGCACCAGCCAATGGCGACTTTCAGGTCAACCTGTCCCCTCGCCTCTGGGAATATCCGGAGTGGAGCGAGATTGCTCCATTCATCCCTGATTTCGACCAGCGCCTGAAGCAACGCTCCGAAGAGCTCGGTTACGGTGCCTGGTCGAAGGCTCGCTATGAGGAGCTGAAAGTCGAGTACGGCGACAAGGACATACCGATGCACGAATACGTGCTCGGCTTCGGTGCTGCTCGCAAGAAAGATCCCCAGTGGGATCTCCTCATCGCCTCCGAATGTGAACGGATCAGCCAGATCCTCCCCGAAATCATCACACCACAAATGCTGGGCTTCCCTGAGCACCGGCTTTCCAAGGAGTTATCCGTATAATGTCCGGTCTCGACGCCTATACCTGTACGCCTCGCCAGGTCAAAAAGCATGTCATCCAGTGCATGCGAGCCGGTCTGGTTCCATTCATCCAGTCCTCTCCTGCCATGGGCAAGAGCGCCATTGTCGCTGAAATTGCCAATGAGTTCAGTCTGCAGCTGATCGACCACCGTCTCTCGACATCGGCACCGGAGGATCTTTCCGGTCTGCCTCACTTCGAGAATGGCAAGGCTTCGTTCCTGCCGTTCGACACTTTCCCGACGGAAGATCTCGAATTGCCTGCTGGTAAACAGGGCTGGCTCCTGTTCCTCGATGAGATGAACTCGGCCACCAAGATGGTCCAGGCAGCAGCCTACAAGCTGGTTCTGGACAAAATGGTCGGACAGAAACGACTTCACCCGAATGTGGTGATTGTCTGTGCCGGCAATCTCTCGACGGATCGTGCCATCACCAATCCGATCGGCACAGCCATGCAGAGCCGTCTGGTTCACCTCATCATGGATCTCGACTTCAAGGAATTCCTCGAAGACGTGATGCTGAAGCAGCACTGGGATTCCCGGATCATCGCCTATCTCAGCTACAAGCCGGGACAGCTGCATGATTTCCGGCCAGACCACAATGAACATACCTTCTGCGCACCACGCACCTGGGAGTTCATGAACAAGCTGATCAAGGGAAACCCGATCCGGGATGAAGATGCAGCACTCTATGCCGGTACAATCACGTCCGGTGTCGCTGTCGACTTCATCCAGTTCAACAAGGTCTATGAAGCGCTTCCGAAGCTGAAGGACATTGTCGACGATCCAGAGCATGCCACCATGCCCGTCGATTCAGCAACCCGGTACGCAACGATCACACATCTGCTGGAGTTCATCGAAGAGAAGAACTTCGACGCGATCTCTCTCTATGTCGATCGTCTGCCATCGGAATTCCGGGTTCTCTTCTATCGCGGCCTTCTGATCCAGAAACCAGAGCTCAAGAAGCATCCTGCTTTCCGCCGAGCTCTCGTAACCCTGAGCAAGTATCTCAATGACGACGATTACCCCGTTGCAGCCTGACCTTCAGGCAGTGGGTGAGCTGGATTATCGCCAGCTCACCCGTCTGATGGATCGAACCAAGACGAAAGTCTTCCTCAATACCAATGGTGCCTTTCTGGCTCCATTGATGTGCTCTCTCGACTTCCGCTGGAACGAGACGGTGCCCACGGCCTATACAGATGGCAAAGAAATCGGCTGGAATCCGTATTTCTTCCTCTATCTCGATGAACCGACCCGTGTCTCTGTTCTGCTTCATGAACTGTGGCACGTAGCGCTTTTGCACATGGTTCGTCGTGGTGAGCGGGATCCGGAAGACTGGAACATTGCGGCCGACATTGTCATCAACAATATGCTCGACAGCGAAGGTTGCGTCTTCAACGGCTGCAATCCCTGGATCAATCATGATTTCGACGGTCAGACGACCGAAGAGGTTTATGACGCTATCCATCTGCAGAAGCCATCTATGTGTTCGAAACCCCAGTTTACGAACCCTGGTACAGGTGAAGCTGGCGACAGCGATATCCAGGAACCAGCAGGCGGAGCCAGTGAACAGGCTCAAGTCCAGCATCAGGTGGTTGCCAAGGTAGTTTCCGCGGCACATGCCTCGAAAATGGCCGGCAAGCTTCCGGGCGAGATCGAGACCACACTCAATAAATTCCTGGCGCCAGAACTGCCATGGAAAACGATCCTGGCCCAGTTCTTCAATGAGCTCTGCAACCAGGATTACAGCTGGTCACGTCCGAACCGTCGCTATCGGGACATGTATCTGCCTTCGCTTATCGATGACAATGAGGGCCTGGAACATCTGATTTATTATCTCGATGTTTCCGGTTCCATCACGGACGAGGACATCATCCGTTTCCACTCGGAGTTCAAATACGTCAAGGACACGTTTGCTCCCGAAAAGATGACGATGGTCCAGTTCGACACGATGATCCAGAAGGAAGAAGTCTTCCTGAAGGACGATCCGTTCGAGGAAACCCATGTCATCGGTCGAGGCGGCACCAGTCTGGTCTGTGTTCGTGAGCACATCATCGAGCACGAACCAACGGCAGTTGTAGTCTTCTCGGATCTCTACTGTTCTCCGATGGAACCCCTGCCCTCGAACGTCAACATCCCGATCATCTGGATCTGTGTGAACCATGCCGGAGCAAATGTTCCGACAGGCACGCTCATCCACATTAAGGAATAAGCCAATCTCCCTTCGGGGAGAGTCCGGGTAGCCCAAGCAAAACGCAAGAGGCAAGGCCGTGAGCCTGTCAGTGTGAGTAGGGATCTGTAAGCCGCTTTCCCGCGATGAAGGATCGACCCTCACCCCGGACACCAATTATTGGGGAATGCAATGAACTGGAACCAGTATTTCATGGGCTTCGCCAGACACGCAGCCCTCAAATCCAAGGACAGCACTAAGGTCGGTGCTGTTCTGGTCGGCCCTGACCGGGAAGTTCGTCTGACCGGCTACAATGGCCCTCCTCGCGGTGTCTATGACAGCGAATGGCGCCGGGAACGGCCACAGAAGTATCTCTTCGCATCGCATGCAGAAGCCAATCTCATTGCTTTTGCAGCCCGTGAAGGGATCCGGACCAAGAACTGCACGGTCTATGTCACCCACATGTGCTGTTCGGCCTGTGCCCGCACTCTGATCCAGGCAGGTGTTTCTTCGGTCGTCTACGGACCCGGAACAACCAGTATGCCGCGGGAAGAATTCGAGGCTGCCGAGACCATGTTCAAGGAAGCCAGCGTGGTTCTCTACGCCTGCGAGGAGATCTCCGATGAAAAAGCGCATCCATGAGTTCGTCATCCGGTTGTCTTTCGACAAGGCATGCTCCCCGAGTTCTGCTTTACGGGCAGCCAGAGATTGCATCCACGGGACGCATTATACCGTTGCCTGGAATGACGGGGATCCAGAGATCGTGCGGGTCAAGACCCTGAAGCACAAACCGAAGGGGGACCAGACATGAGGAAACCTTGTGTCGGTCGTCTTCTTCTCACCCGGGACGGTCGGGCAATCGGGAATGCCATCATCATCGGTCCTTGTGAAATCAAGGACTGGGGCACTGTCTGGCCGGTTGAGACCGACTTTGGCAACCGTCTTAAAATGACAGCAAACGAGATTGTGTCGTGTTTCCATTTAGGAAAACACACCAGCATCAAACGCTGGCGCCAGGATCGTGATCACCTTCGTAAAACCAAGGGAGACACAATTGAGCTACCGTGAACGAAAAAATCATGCCGTCACCAGTGCCGAACGGGATCTGGGCGGCCATATCATTCGAGATGGTCTGGTCCGATCCTTCCGGTTCAACAGTCTCTATACGGACAAATTCTCCAAGCTTGAGCGCAAGGGGGATTATCCCTTTGCGTCTCATGTCAGAAGTGAATCCGGCAAGTATGCCAACAATAGCAATTGCGCTTTCACCCTGACCTGGACACCTGGCAAGATGGTCATTACCGGAGACTGCGGAGAACTGACGCTCACTCATTACCAAGCAATGGGCGACTTTGAAGACGCGATCAGCTGGGCACTACATTCAGATTTCGACTATTTGCTCGGTAAATCCAATCAAGGCCGTGAATACGACCGAGACGCCACTTGGGCTTGGTTCAAGGAATATCTCAACGAAGAGGTACTGGACGCAGTTCTAGGCTCTCGTGACTGGGCCACCAAGAAACGGAATCCCAGATTCAGTCAGCGCAAAGAAATTAGGGATTGGCAGAAGTCACGGCCCAAATGGAACAAACGGGCTGGTCAGACCAAGGCTGATTTCGAAGATGAAATGCGATGGTGGATCGACGACCGTCCTCCTCATGTTTTCAGTGATCCAACATGTGACGCCTGGGAACACTGGAACCAGTTGCGTGACGCATTTTCGATCTATGAAGAACAATACGATGTTACCAAGTCGAAAGACAGGCATCTACTGCTCGGTGAAGCTGAGACGTGGTTCGAAACCGAACATGATGCCTGTGACTTTCTCTATCGCAAGATAGGCTTCGATGATCCGTGCATCAGCCACGATTACCCTTGGCGGTCCTATTACCTGATCGCCTGTATCCAGCATGGCTGCCGCATGATCCAAAAACAACTCAATCTCAAGGAAGTCGCATGAGCAAAATGCACCACCCGCTGATTGAGATCTATCCGATGCGTTATGCACCCGACGGCGAAGGTTCCATCATTGCAGACGGCAGGGACATTCCTGCCTTCTACGATGTCCTGGTTCGCTTTGAAGGGGATGATCCAATCGAGGAAAAAGAAGGGCTTCTGACATATGCCGAAGCTTGGACTTATGCCCTCCTATTTGGAGAAAAATATCCAGGTTCTTCCATCGTCGAGATAGAGACCTGACTTAACCCGTTACAATCTATGGAGAAAATCCATGATGTCCTTTGAAGTGTTCAGAGGCATGTTGCTGACGCTTGCCGTTTTGACATGCATCTTCCTGGTTCTCTTCCTGTATTACACCAGGAAGAACGACCAGCCTTATGACGCGCTGGAAGACCACTATGACGACTTCGAGAATTAGCCTCGATGCCCGGCGTGCCCGGGCAAAGGGCCTGGCGAAGTCGATCATTGAGCGCAATTACCTGTATCCGCAGGAAACCTGCGCCCAAATAGCTGATGCCGTCGGCACGTCACCGGAATACGTTCGTGCCGTCCGGCAGCGCTACAACCTGACCTTTGGCGTCAGTCCACGTATCGGCCCCAAGACCGTCAACGTCTATCTCAACCCCGAACAGCGCGAGAAAGTTGCAGATCTGGCTTCCCGTAACCGCATGACAGCGAGACGGTTTGCCACTGTGCTTTTCAAGGAAGCGCTGGCTCGTCTTTCCTAGAGAGCGTCAGGCATGAACTCTCCGATCCGCACACCCATTCCTGTTGATGAACAGGAACAGAACCGCTGCCTCCATAATCTCTATGTGCGCGCCTTGAGATCAGAGCACCGCATACCGATGACCAAGGTGGCATCAAAACTCAACATCAGCGTCAAGACCATTGAGGACAGGATTTCAGGTGAGCTCCTGGTCCGGAACGAAACGCTCTTTGCCCTACAGTTCCTGCGAGCTGCCCTCGACGGTGGCGAGCGCTGGGAAGACATTGAATAAGTCCTGGGGGTACGACTGTGACACCAGAAGAAAAGAAGGCGAAAAAAGCCGCATACATGCGGGAATACAACAAATCCGAAAAAGCTAAAGCGGCAACCAGACGCTATCGACAGTCTGATAAAGGCATAGCCAAAATGAAGCAGCTAGGGCAATCGGAAAAAAGGCAGAATTACCTTCAGGAATACCGGAAACGGGACCGAACGAGAGAATTAAAGCGAGCATTTAATCATTCCGCAAAAGGAAAGGCTTGTTATGCACGCTTTAAACAGACGGACAAATACAAGCAATATCAGCGCGAATATAACAGGCTGAAAAGAAATAGCGCATCAAGTCTTCCACCACTCGGTGAGTATATGAAGCGTGCTCTTCTGGCCGAGCCGATCTATGCGCAAGTCGATAAGATCGTCCCGTACAAATATCCACGAGACGTTCGCGACGACATCATTATGGAAATCGTTCTGGCCATTCTTGAAGGCACTCACACGATTGAGAGCGCGTCAAAGAACCTATCCAAATTTGTACCAGGCCATCACCGCGACAGTTTCAAACACGTCTCCATGGATGCGCCTGTTCCCGGCACCGACAACTTGCGCATTGGCGACAGGATCGCCTCTGACGCTTTCCATTTCTGACAGGAGCCGACTATGGCGAGTGAAGATCTTTTGAAGAAAGCTGTTGCTGCATTCAATGCCCTGTCTCCAGAGCAACAGGCTGAAATGATGGATGAACAACGCCAATCATGGGTGCGGGGCAATATCGGTCTAAGCCGTGATGAACGCGGTATGACTTCACCGGCAATGAGGGAAGTGGAAAACCGTCTGACCCCGCTGATAAAGGCAGTAAACTCTTGGGCCGACAGAACAGCCACCCCCGTTGCTCCCGTATCGCCGGATGCCACCGGCAAGTGCGGGGAGTTGGTGACGGTTGAGACGCAATTCAGAATGACGGATAGGACGGACAGACCTTGGGGAAATGGACCTATTCCGGAGTACTTGAACGGTTATGCGGTATCCCGCGAACTCGTCACCCGCTCACAGGCTGTGGAGCTATTGGCGGCGGAACGGGCGGAGAATACCCGTCTGCAATCAGAAAACGACGCACAGGCAGACCAAATTTCCGAGCTTCAGATGACCCCGTGGCCTGAATGGGCGACGAAGGTTCTAGCCGTGATCCGGAAGCGATCTGGTTATGACGGCTACGGCGACGCAATCGAGGGCGTTGACCTTCCTGCCGAGCTTGATGAATGCATAGCAGCAATTGAAGCCGACAACGCAGCGCTGACTGCACGGGTTAAGGAGTTGGAAGAGCACTGCGAACTACTTTGCGACCCTACGATAATTCGTCTTGAAAAAGAAAACTCCGATCTCGAAGCCAAGCTCGCGGCGGCGGGGAAAATTGGTCAAGAGGTATTATCGCTCATCGCAGGAGATGCAGGCATACCGGATCACATCCGAGACAAAGCCCGCGCCGTGCTGGGAGGGAAGCCGTCATGAGCAGCTACGAACTCTCACGAAATCAGGTAGTTTGCGATGTTTGCGGCCACGTTCAGCTTAGAGGGTTGCACTTCCGCAAGGATTTTGACGACCCAATTCGGCTCTGCACACCATGCATGAAAAAGCATGATGGACACCCAGAAGTGCAGGCAGAGCGGGAGCACTATTACAACGAAAGGTCTATGGGCGATGACTTCTGAATTGATCGATCCAACTGAGCGCATAGTTGCTGCTGCCGTTTATCACGGTGCAACGATCAGCCTACCACCGCCAGCCCGTCATGACACTATCCTGAAGTCCATGCTTTTTGTCATGGGCTTTGAGGACGCTCTTGTCCCTCACGACAAACAGGGCTTCCTGACTTCAACAGGTCGGTTCGTCAATCGGGTCGAAGGGTATCACATCGCCTATCGAGCCAAGCAGCTGATCGCAAACACAGCCGGACGTCCGGAGCTTTATTCGGAGGATTTGTGGTGACCCACGATGAACTCATCGAGCAGGTGGCTAAGGCGATAAACGGTCCCTTCCGTTCTCTACCGGAAGGATCGCCGCACACGTTGGAGCAACTTCGTGATATCCGTTGGACGCAGATCAATGGCATGGAGCGAAATCTGTGCTTGGCAAGCGCAAAAGCCGCCATCGCCACCATTCTCGCCGCTCTACAGGAGCCGACAGAGGCGATGACGGCGAATGGGTACGTTCACTGTTACAATCCTGAGAGGACGTGGAGCGCCATGCTCGCCGCTTCCGCACTTGGGGAGCAGAGCTAAAATCCTTATCTCGGCACCTGACCGATAATCCACTGGTTCCCCTGCTTGTTGTTACACATCATGCAGCGGAGCCGGTTTCTCAAGGAGCCAAGGTAGGTTCTCTTGCCCCATTTGTGCTGCAAACTCCATCGATCAACCCAGGCTGTATGCTCACACTTCTGGCACCAGGCGCCGAGCGCAATGTAACCCTCGATATCGTTGAAGGTCTTATTCTCCGGTTGATCGAGAGTGCCGATATATTTGATACCGCCTTTCGGGACGAGCGGAGGAGTCTTGCAGGTGTGGTTCATAACAATGCCCTACACCAAGAACATTAAGAGAACAAATCACATCTTGCAAATGATGGACAGATAGGATCCAGAACTGTTTTTCCGGTTCGGTGAAGGTACAACCTGAATCCGAATAATATTTGAAAACCGTCCTTCAGTTTCTTCAAAACTCTCCAAGTAAATCGTTAAAAATAAAGGCTAATCTCTTTGAGGTATTTATCCAATTAGGGGTTGCATCATTTTAAAAATGCGCTTTAGATAATCCTATTCTGATGAACCAAGTCAGAGCAGAGAACCAGAAAGAGGATCTCCGCGGCGCATTTCGAGAAACACCCACTCTCAAATTCGGCACGTTTAATCATCGGAATAGCCCTCGTCTGCCCGGCCAAGCAGGCGGGGGCTTCATTCTCCGCAAACCAGATTGGCAATAACAAAATGGCATCTCCCCAAAACGCAGCATCCGGCCCGGATATGGCGACAATCAAGGCTGCACTGACACCCGACTTTCATTCCCGTGCTGCCTATATCGGTCAGGTCTACCAGACTGAATCCGTCGTCATTATCACTGAGGACGGCACCGTTTTTGAAAAGACCGTGTCTTTTCCGGTGTCCTGGGATAGTATCTCGAAAATGCTCGAGATTATTAAGGAGCGAGCAGGGATATAAATCCTGAAAACCAACGAGTAATAAACATGGCCTATAAACGCAAAGCTGACGATAATCAGATCATTGAACTGAACAGCATCGGCCTCTCGCTCTCCGGTATCGGAGATCGGCTGGATATCCATCCTACAACCGTTGCCCAAAGGCTCAAGGTTCTCGGGATCGATCCGGCAGATACGAGACGGGCGTTTATGGAAGATATATTCGAGAAGCTGACATTGCAGCAGCAGGACTGGTTGACCAGTCAGCTCAGTGCCGGGCGCTCAGTTAAGGACTTTGTGCGGCTCCTGATCGTCAACGAATTCGTCAGTCAGAAGCGGACAGGATTATCGGGATAATCTTAACCGATTATTGAGAAAATACCTTGACAATAATAATTAAAAATAACAAGCATTCTCGATATTAAGAGCCTAACTGATTCTCGTGATGAAACCCACAGGAGTACACAATGAGTAACGAAGCAGTGGAAGGAGTGCCTCTGGCACCAACCCCACGTCTAGTCTTCGATAAACCCGTCGAAGAACCAGAGACCGGATCGGAGATCCAGGAACCTGAAATCTATCGCGATATCCGGGAACCCGTGAAGAGTGAGACTGAAGACCAGGTCGAGGCTCCGGCTTCGGATATGTCGGAAGATCTCGAGGTTTCACCGGAACTGGATGATCTTTCGGTCGACGAGCTGAAGAAGCATCAGGAGGAAGTCGAACGCAAGATCCGCGAGA
Source organism: Ochrobactrum sp. XJ1 (assembly GCF_024701725.1). NCBI lineage: Bacteria > Pseudomonadati > Pseudomonadota > Alphaproteobacteria > Hyphomicrobiales > Brucellaceae > Ochrobactrum > Ochrobactrum sp. XJ1. The sequence continues at coordinate 62,213 of NZ_VDGD01000013.1, read as the reverse complement.
AGCAGGAAGCTGAAAAGCGTGCTGTCATCGACCAGATCATCGATGTCGTCAAAACCTATGACATCTCGGTCGAAGAGCTTGTCGATGCGCTCGGTGGCATGAAGATCAAGCGCAAGGGCGTCAAGGCAGTCCAGAAGTATCGTGACCCCGTCACAGGGGCAACCTGGTCGGGCCGGGGCAAGGAACCCGCCTGGATCCGCAACAAGGACCGCAAGGACTTCCTTGTTGACGATACCGAAGAATAAGCACCCTCATGAAGCGGTGCATAGCAAGCCCCGGTCAAAAGCCGGGGTTTTCTATGCTCAACGGAATGGTTCCCATGACAGACAAATATAATCTGAACCAGGGCCAGCAGGACGCAGCCGATGCGTTCATGAACTTTCTGTTCAGTCCTGACAAGGAATTCATCATCTCGGGCGCTGCCGGTGTCGGCAAGACCTATCTGATGAACTATATCATCGACCAGACACTGCCGCGCTACTTCGATATGTGCGAGCTGATGGGCATGAAACCCGAATACGATGAGGTCGTCATGACGGCGACAACGCACAAGGCTGCAGATGTTCTGGGCCAAAGCGTCAATCGTCCGACCTCGACCGTCCATTCGTTCTTCAACCTCAAGGTCCAGAACGACTTCACTAACGGCGGAACCAGGCTCACCCAGGGCAAGCAGTGGAAGATCCACCAGCGCAAGATCATCTTCGTCGACGAGTCCTCGATGATCGATACCGAGCTGTGGCGCATGCTCCACGACGGAACCATGAACTGCAAGCTTGTCTATGTAGGCGATCGTCATCAATTGGCACCGGTCCAGGAAGACCTGTCGCCAATCTACAAGCATCATGCCCCAATGGTCGAACTGACTCAGCCGGTCAGAAATGCCGGTTCACCGGACCTGATGCATATCTGTGACCAACTGCGCCAGACAGTCGAGACCGGTGTCTTCAAGCCGATCCGGATTGTTCCTGGTGTTATCGACCTACTCGACAACAACCAGATGCAGGCCGAGATCAGCCATCGATTCAGCCAGCAAACCCATGCTTCCCGCATCTTGGCTTACACCAACAAACGTGTGATTCAATATAACGATCACATCAGGCAGATCCGTACCCTCCCCGATACCTATACCGTCGGGGAATATCTGGTCACGAGCTCGATGGTTCACACAAAACAGGGTCAGATCGCCGTCGAGCAGGAGCTGGAGGTTATTGCCAACAGCGGTCCCCAGAAGCTCATGATCGACAAGGAACACGATGTCGAGCTCGATGTGAACTTCCTCGATCTGCAGGATTCGTTTGGCGAGGTGTGGCGCAGGGTGCCGGTCATGACAGACCGCACGCATTACGATGCGCTGACCAAATATTACAAGGGAGAGAAGAACTGGGAGCGCTTCTATTACCTGAAAGACTACATCGCAGATTTGAGACCACGTGATGCTGCAACCGTGCACAAGGCACAGGGCAGCACCTACGACACGGTCTTCATCGATCTTGGCAACATCAGCACCTGCAATTTCGCGAACCAGGCTGCCCGGATGCTCTATGTGGCGTTTTCCCGGGCTCGATCACAGATCTTCCTGTTCGGAAATCTCGCAGACAAATACGGAGGTCTGATCCTCCCGTAAGGAGGTTCCATGGCCAGTATTGTCGGGACAACCAGCAATTCCCGCCGTCTCTTCGATAACGTGAAATCAATCGTCGGGCTGCTCTTTGAAAAAGAGGAGCAGCAACTTGTCCGACGCGAACTGGAGATGGTCAGCAAGAACACAGCCCTTGGCGGATCTCCGGACGGGTTCCGCTATCTGGGAATGATCTTTTCCCATCTCACCGGCCGATCCAGAACGATGGGCCAGTACAAGCCTCTGCACCCTTCCCTGGTTCCTGAAATGGCATCGATATCCACCGAGCGTAAAGTACTCGATGCTGATCGTGCCAAGACCACACAGGCTCTCAGCCTGGTTCTGAAGGATGCCAGATCATTTCAGGACATGCGGGATGCACTTCCCAATTGTCTCAGGGACATCGTTCCCGAACTCCGGGACTACGAGCGCACCCGGCCTGAAGCTTTTACGCTTGCAGATAATCCCCGGTCGTATAATCAATATAATAAACTAAAAGACAAAATTGATTATTACGCGGCAGCTCGTCTGCTTTATTGAGATAATGCATTTCTATTATCGACAGGTTTCAAGGGTCGGGCTCACTGGCTCCCCCAACCAGGACACGGCTCGCCGCGGAAGAGCTGCCCGCCCCTTGTGACCTGTCGTAAGGAACACGCCATGCGGTATTTGACCTTCAGTCCGCAAGAGAATGCCAGCTATAAAATCTGCATTCTCGTCAATGACATCCGCAAGGATGAAATCAAGCGGGCCTATATCGAACCCTATGGTCTCGATCCAAACGAGATCATCGTGATCAGTCTCCACCAGACACCGGGCAAGAAGAAAACCCCGGCTGCAGAACAGAAGGCATATATCATAGAGGAGCTGGCCCCGACGCTCAATGATCTGGGCGTGGAACTTCTCCTTGTCGCTGACGGTGAATATTTCAAGACATTCACCAGGTCAGCAAAAGTCGACGCCGTGGTCGGCTATATGCTCGATACGGAATATGGCCCCTGGAAGGTTGCCTATGTTCCGAACTATCGCACGCTCTTCTATGATCCGGTTGCAGTCACCCAGCGCATTGCAGCAGGTGTCAATGCCCTGAAATGCTGGATGGACGGCACCTATCTGGATCCAGGCTGCGATATCATCAAATTTGCTGCCTATCCCGAGACAATCGGAGAAATCCGCGACTGGCTTGAACAACTACTCGAGATGGACTGCGATTTGACGATCGACATCGAGGGTTTCTCGCTCAAGCATTATGATGCAGGTCTCGGCACAATCACTTTCTGCTGGTCGAAGAGCGAGGGTATCGCCTTCCCCATCGACATCCTTGATGATGAGGAACACTCCCGTCAAGTGCGTGTCCTGCTCAGAACATTCTTCGAGATGTTCCAGCGCCGGGCGATCTATCATTACATCTCTTATGACGTCTATGTGCTGATTTATCAGCTATTCATGGACAATCTCCAGGATAATGAGGGCCTGCTTCATGGGCTCGATGTGATGTTGCGCAACTGGGAAGACACGAAGCTCATCACCTATCTGGCAACCAACTCTTGTGCCGGTAATGATCTTTCCCTGAAGATCCAGGCTCAGGAATATGCTGGCAATTATGCCGTGGAAGAAATCAAGGACATTCGCAAGATCCCGCTGCCGCAACTGCTGCAGTACAATCTGGTCGATGGCCTTTCTACCTGGTTCACTTATGAAAAGCACTGGGACACAATGGTCCGGGACCAGCAGCTGGAGATCTATCAGACGATCTTCAAGCCTGCGATCAAGGACATCATCCAGATGCAACTCACCGGCATGCCGCTTGATATCGAGCAGGTCAGGCTGGTCAACTCGGCTCTCGAGGGGATTTCAGAAGATGCCTTGCAGCGCATGAACAGCCTGCCAATCATCGAGAAATTCAACTATATGCGCCTTGAATCCTATACGAACCAGAAGAATTCGGAATGGGTCAAGAAGCGCATGACCATTCAGGAGATGGCCGACGCTGCGAAGGAAAACGAGAATATCCGCAAGGAGATCACGTTCAATCCGAACAGCGGACCACAGCTCCAGACGTTGCTCTACGATGTGTTGCAGCTGCCAGTCATCGATCGGACCGACACCAAACAACCGGCAACCGGTGGCAAAACCCTCAAGAAGCTGGTCAACCACACCCAGGATCCAGACGTAAAAGCTTTGCTTGAAGCGCTCATGGATTACATGGCGGTTGGAACCATCCTGTCGAACTTCATGCCAACGTTCCTGAATGCCATTCAGGGACCGGATGGTCATCACTGGATCTATGGCTTCTTCAACCTTGGTGGCACCGTCTCCGGACGCCTGTCATCGAGTGGACCGAACCTGCAGAATATCCCGGCCAACGTCGAAATGGTCATTTCTGAATGGCTCATGACGAAATTCGGACATATCCTTGAACCATACGTCAAGGATGGAAAACTCAGCCTCGGCAAGCTCATCAAGAGCTGTTTCGTGGCACCGAAGGGTTGGTTCTTCTGCGGCATCGACTTTGCATCACTAGAAGACCGTATCTCGGCACTGACGACCAAGGATCCAAACAAGCTGAAAGTCTACACCGATGGCTATGACGGCCACTCTCTGCGTGCCGTCAGCTATTTCGGTGACCAGATGCCGGACATCGATCCGAATTCAGTACAAAGCATCAACCAGCTTGCCATCAAGGGCCACAAATACGGCCATCTCCGGCAGGATTCCAAGACACCGACATTCCTGCTCACCTATGGTGGCACCTATATCGGCATCATGGAGCAGCTTGGCTGGACCAAGGAAAAGGCCCAGTCGGTCGAGACCCGTTATCACGAGCTCTACAAGGTCTCGGATGACTGGGTCAAAGCCAGGCTGCAGCAGGCGACCCAGACCGGCTATGTGACAGTTGCCTTCGGGCTTAGGGTCAGGACGCCATTGTTACGCCAGGTCGTTCTCGGTAATTCCAAGACACCCTTTGCTGCTGAAGCAGAGGGACGGACAGCCGGCAATGCCATGGGACAATCGTGGTGCCTGCTTAATTCAAGAGCCGGTTCCGAGTTCATGGCAAAGGTCCGAACAAGCGAGTTTCGTCATGACATCAAGCCCTGTGCTCAGATTCATGACGCTAACTATGTGCTCGTCCGTGACAATATCGATGCCCTGCTCTTCGCCAATACCCATCTGGTGATGGCATGTGAATGGCAGAATCATCCCGATATCTGGCATCCCGACGTCAAGCTCGGCGGTGAGTTCTCGATCTTCTATCCTGACTGGTCCAAGGAAGCCGTACTTCCGAACCATGCAAAGGCAGAAGATGTGTTCGCCGTCTTCAGCAAACATATCGAAAAGCTTGCTGCATAGAACCAGATAAGCCGGGGAATCCTCTTTTCCGGCTTCTTTCCCCGGTCATACCGGGGGAATGGGCACTAGCGAAAAAACCAGCATGGTTTAAGAGTCAGATTAACACTGGCTCACCGCCGAAATAATCCAGAACCGAAACTCTTATTAATCCTGATTCATATTGAATCCGGAACGGGACCGATTATGCAAAAAATCGACAATTCCTCCGAAGAATACCTCTACCAGCACCACTGGCTGTTCTGCGGCGAGGTCTTCACCCAGGGCCGTGGCGAGACCATGACCTACGGAACCAAGTTCAATGTGCTGATCCGCACCGAGACGCAGGTCATCACCAAGGATGAGATCGACCGTGCCCAGAAGCTGATGCTGCAGCGTCTGCTGCTCGAGCGTCCGCCACGCAAGAACCACCGCATCGTCGACTGTTACATGGCCAATATCTGCTACCTGGGTCTCATGAACAAGATCCAGTTCGATGGCAGTATCGCCGCCAATGTCGATGATCTGGCCCCTGAAACGCCACAGGTGCACTGATGAATGCACCTGTCGCAAATCAGGAATTCAAGGCTGATGGTGGCAAGCTCCGACCTACTCTTCTGTTCAAGGGCATGCCTCGTGCACTGCTGCTTGTTATTGCGGTGCTGGCATACGGCGAACAGAAATATGAAGCCCACTCCTGGAAGCGTGTCGAAGGTGAACGCTACGAGGATGCCAAGCTCCGGCACATGCTGGAGGTTATGGCCGATCTCGGCATCACCGATGATGAGAGTGGTCTGCTTCATCTGGCTCATGAGGCTTGCAACGCCCTCTTTCTGCTGGAGCAGGCGGCAGCTGCACTGTCACCGAACGAGTTCCGGGAGCTGTTGCGTTTCAACCCGCCTCCTCTCGGCCATAAGCAGAAATAATCCTTCGGGATTTTCTAGATACCTTCACAAACCATTATCTTAGGATTATGGTCAATATCCCTGATTAGGTATTTTTGAAAATCCCAAACCATTTTCTCTGAGGTTTATATTATGCGACTGACCAACATTCACAGCTTGTCGCTGCCGTTGGCGGTATGGCTGCTCACCGACGAGTACGACTATATCAACGAGCCCAATTACATTTCTGCCACCAGTTTGCTGAAAAGCACACGTCAGCTGGTTCTCGCCCGTCGGGTGGACCAGGAAGAACGTGAACTGGATATCTCCGCCTTCCTCGCTTCCCGAATGGGAACTGCCATTCACGATTCCATCGAGAAATCATGGACCTCGAACGGCACCCAGGCGATGAAGAAGCTCGGTTATCCCGATCACATCGCCGATAATATCGTGGTCAATCCGACCCAGGAACAGCTTGCTGCCAACCCGAACACGATCCCGGTGTGGATGGAACAGCGGGCCATGCGCAAGATCGTTGTCGACGGTCAGGAATTCACCATTGGCGGCAAGTTCGACATGGTGCTCGATGGCCGCCTCTTCGATGCCAAATCTACATCGGTCTATTCCTACCTTCTGGGTCGGAAAGACACCGATTACTCGATGCAGGGCAGCATCTATCGCTGGCTCAATCCCGAGCTCATCACATCGGACCATATCTATATCCAGTTCATCTTCACGGACTGGCAGAAGGCCCGGGCTCGCAACGACGCCAATTATCCACAGACCAAGGCGCTGGAATATCCGGTCGAGATGCTTTCGGTGGAAGATACCGAAGCTTTCATCCGGTCCAAGATCCGGGAAATCATCAAGTACCGGAACGCTCCTGACGAGCAGATCCCATACTGCAACGACAAGGAGCTCTGGCGCGGTGAGACGGTGTATAAATATTACGCCGATCCCAACAAGACAGACGGACGAGCCACCAAGAACTTCGACGACAAGGCTGAAGCCTTCGCTCACCTTGCAGCGAAGGGGAACAAGGGCGTTGTTCTGGCTGTGGTAGGCGACGCACGAGCCTGCGAGTTCTGCCCTGCCTTCAACGTCTGCAAGCAGAAGGATCAGTTCTTTGTCGCTCCCTGACCTTTCAACCGTCAAGCATCATCCTGCCGTGCAGGAAATCGTCGATATCCTGTGTTCCAAGACCCAGAAGCTCGACCGTGGTTTCTTCCAGGCGGAAGTGGCCTACTTCCTCGGCAAGATGGCATCGATGATGCGAGCCACAATCGTCACCAAGGACCGGGGTGAAATCCCGGTCAACATCTATGCCCTGGCTCTCGCCACCTCCGGTTTCGGCAAGGGTCTCTCCGTTGCGGTCATCGAGCAGGAATTCCTCAAGGATTTCCGTGACCGCTTCATGGAGGATACACTTCCGGTCATTGCCGAACAGAACATGTGGACGATCGCCAACAAGCGGGCCGGTTATTCCGGCAAGGATCCACAGGAGGAATTCGACAAGCTGGAGAAATCCTACCGGTCTGCAGGTGCATTCCCATTCACCTTCGACAGCGGTACTCCGCCAGCCGTCAAGCAGCTCAGACAGAAACTGCTTCTGGCTGCTGCAGGTTCAATCAATCTGCAGATCGATGAAATCGGTTCCAACCTGATCGGTGCCACCGACGTCCTCAACCTCTTCCTGGAGCTCTATGATCTGGGTCTGGTCAAGCAGAAGCTGACCAAGAACACGGTCGAGAACCAGCGCGAGGAAGAACTCGATGGCAAGACACCGACCAACATGCTCCTGTTCGGGACACCGTCAGCGCTCTTCGGCGGCGGACAGGTCGAGGACCAGTTCTACCAGTTCCTCGAAACCGGCTATGCCCGTCGCTGTATCTTCGGCTATGGTCATGAGAACCAGACCGCATCGGAAATGTCTGCAACAGAGCTTTACACGCTTCTGACGCAGCCATCGCACAATGCCACGATCCAGCGCTGGGCACATCACTTCTACAATCTGGCAGATCCGGCCATCTTCGGCTGGAAAATGGAAATGCCGGACGATGTTGCCATCGAGCTTCTTGCCTATCGCCTCACATGTGAGAAGGCAGCCAAACAACTGCCGGAGCACGAGGAGATCAAGAAATCGGAAATGTCCCATCGCTATTTCAAGACATTGAAACTGGCAGGGGCCTTTGCCTTCATCGATGGTTCCACCGAAGTCGAGATGACCCATCTGCATTCGGCCATGAAACTGATCGAGGAATCCGGAAAGTCATTCCAGACCATCCTCAATCGTGAAAAAGCCTATGAAAAGCTGGCCAAGTACATTGCCGGCGTCAATGCAGACCTGACCCATGCTGATCTCAACCAGGCCCTGCCCTTCTACAAGCAGAGCCAGGCAGCACGAAACGAGATGATGACCCTTGCAACCGCATGGGGATATAAGAACCACATCATCATCAAGAAGTCGTTCGTCGACAATATCGAGCTCTTCCGGGGTGAAGCCCTGAAGGAGACCGATCTTGGCAAGATGACCGTCGCCTATTCGGACCACTGGGCCTACAACTATCTGGATGAGCAGGTTCCTTTCGAGAAGCTGCATATCCTGACCCAGGCGCCGGGAATGCACTGGGCCAATCACCAGTTCAAGAATGGGCACCGGGCTGAAGAGAATGTCATCCCCGGTTTCAACCTGGTCGTCATCGATGTCGATGGCGGGATCTCGCTCGCAGCAGTTCACGAGCTGATGCGGGATTACAAGTTCCTGACCTATACAACGAAGCGACACACACCGGATGAACACCGGTTCCGTCTGATCCTGCCCACCAACTATTTCCTCGAGCTCGATCAGGCCGAATACAAGGAGTTCATGAACGGCATCATGAAATGGCTGCCGTTCAACACGGATGAGTCAGCGAACCAGCGAGCCAAGAAATGGCAGAGCTTCGAAGGAGGCACCTACCATTACAATCTCGATGGCGAGCTCCTCGATGTGCTGGACTTCATTCCCAAGACCAGCCGTAACGACCAGCACAAGCAGCATTATCAGGCCCTGGAATCCCTGGACAACCTGGAACGCTGGTTCGCTGGACGTATCGCCACCGGAAACCGCAACAACCAGATGATCAAATATGCCCTGTGTCTCGTCGATGCAGGCTGGGATCTGGCTTCGGTGAAGGAACGGGTGCACGCCTTCAACAAGATGCTGAAGGATCCGATCTCCGAAAACGAGATCGACAGTACCATCATGCGGACTGTTGCGCAGAAATACCAGCAGGCGGCCTGAGTTAATCAGGCTGCTCTTCTGCGGGCTCGAAAATCCTCACTAATCGAGAGAGACAATGGACGAGAAAATCAATGAGCAGCTGGTGCTGATCTCGGGTGAATCGGCATCCGGTAAATCTGCCAGCCTGCGTCAGATCCCGAACCAGGAACGATGGATGTACCTGAACTGCGAAAGCGGCAAGCGTCTTCCATTCCGCAATGGCTACAAGACCTACAAGATCACCGATCCCTACCAGGTCTATGAAGGTTTCGATCACGCCACGGCCAATCCCAAGGACTGGGACGGCATCATTGTCGATACCGTCACGTTCCTGATGGATATGTACGAAAGCACATACATCATCGGCTCGGCCAATTCCCAGAAAGCCTGGGGCGACTATGCACAGTTCTTCAAGAACCTGATGCAGGACAAGGTCGTCAACTTTGGCAAACCGGTCCTCATTCTCGGTCATACCCGTTCTGAGCTCAACGAAGCCAAGCATCAGATGGAAACCGCTGTTCCGGTCAAGGGATCGCTGAAAAACAACGGTGTCGAGGCATATTTCTCGACCGTGGTCTCGACCAAGAAAGTCCCGATCGTGGAACTGGAGAAATACGGTTCCAAGCTCCTGACGATCACCGAGGAAGAACGTGAACTCGGCTTCAAGCACGTCTTCCAGACCCGCCTCACCAAGCAGACTGTCGGCGAACGTATTCGCTCTCCTATGGGGATGTTCTCCAAGGAAGAAACGTACATCGACAACGATGCATGGTCTCTCCTGGGTCACCTTCATCAATATTACCAGGGCTAGTCCCTGGCTCCATCCTTCGGCTCAACAAAGAGGAAACATCTATGAGCTCTGTATTTGGAAATCTGACCACTGAAGGTCTCGAGGAATCCCAGGATCGTCTCGGCGGCTTCCGTGTTCTGGAATCCGGACCTTACAAAATCACCATCCATGCGGCTTATGCCGGCAAAGCTGCTAATTCGAACGCCCAAAGCGTGACGATCATCGGCAAGCTGGAAGACGACACCGAATATCGTGAAACCTTCTGGATCACCAACAAGAATGGTGAAAACTGGTTCCAGGACAAAAACGATCCGAAGAAGAAGGTGCCGCTCCCGGGCTTCACCATCATCGACGATCTCTGCCTGATGACCACCGACAAACCTCTTGCAGCGCAGGATGCTGAAGACAAGGTCGTGAATGTCTACGATCCGGACCAGAAGAAGGAACTGCCGAAATCGGTTCCGATGCTGGTTGGTCTGCTCGGCAAGGAAGCCGTGCTCGGGATCCTGAAGGAGACCCGCAACAAGCAGGTCAAAAATGATGCCGGCGATTACGTCGACACTGCCGACAGCCGTGACGAGAATGTCACCGACAAGGTTTTCCACCATCCGTCTCACTTGACGGTGCCTGAAGCCCGCAAACAGATCCAGACTGCTGCTTTCTACGGTTCCTGGGTCGAACGCAACAAGGGCCAGACCCGTGATCGTCGTTCGATCAAGGATGGTCAGGGCGGCCAGGCAGGTCGTTCCGGTCGTCCAGGCACACCTCCAAAGGCAGGTGAAACGGCAGCCAAGACCTCGTCCCTGTTCGGAAACAGCTAACCGGAGGTCTTCACATGAAGATCCCCGTTCTCGGCATGGACCCCAGCTTGCGTAGCTGGGGTCTCGCTGAAGCCACACTGGATCTGGAAACCGGCGTGCTAACTACTCCTCAGCTGACCCTGATTCAGACAGTGGATCCAGCGGGAAAGCAGGTTCGTCAGAATTCCAAAGACCTGTCTCTGGCAGAACAGCTGGCCGGACCGGTCATGTCTGCCTCCAGACGAGCGAAAGTCATCTTTGTAGAGGTTCCAGTTGGTTCGCAATCGGCACGGGCTATGGCCAGTTACGGGGTATGTGTTGGCGTTCTCGGTGCTGTTCGGGCTCTTGGTATTCCTCTGATCGAGGTCACTGCCACAGAATCCAAACTGATCATGACAAATGATCGCAATGCCACCAAGCGCCAGATGATCGATGCAGCCGTTGGCTACTATCCTGAAGCCAACTGGCCGCTGCATCAGGGCAAGATCCCCGACAAGGCGGAACATGTGGCCGACGCCATCGCCTCCATCCATTCGGGCGTGAGAACGCCTGTATTTCAAAATCTTATGCGTCTGTTCGCTGAGGTATAACCAATGCAGATTATTCTTACAGAACGTGATGTGGCGAATGCGATTGCCGCTTTCATTCACAACCGGTTTATCCCGGACGAAAACACCGATATTTTGATCGACCTCAACCTGGTCAAAGCTGTGGTTAACTTCGTTCCATCCAATCCCGATGAGGCAGATGACGATGATGACCAGACGGTCGATGCGGACAATGCAGCCCTGGCATCCGATCAGGCGCCGAAGCGTCGTAAGCGTCGAACCAAGCCTGAAGCAGAAGCTGATGCAACTGTTGCTGCAGCTGAAGCCAAGGCAGAAGAAGCACCGGAACCAGTTGAAAATACTGTGACCGAACCACCGGAAGAAAAGCCCTGGAAAGAGGAACCAGTAGAAGCTGGAACCGAAGAACCGGCTTTTACCGAAGCTGCTCAGACTGTGGGCAGCGACTCGTCTTCGACCTCGCAGGAGACCCCTATTGCGGATACTGCGCCGTCGCCGACTGAATCTCTTGATGGTTTGTCCAACGAAAAGCTTCAGGCACAAGTTGACGCTGTCAAAGCAGCCAAAGCTTCGCCATCGATCTTCCCGAATGTCGGCTCGTCTGCTCCTGAACTCCCCAAGGTTGAACCGGCAGTGGCTGCCAAGTCCCTGTTCGCCAATCTGGTGAAGCCGACGGCTCATTAAACGATGGCTCTCTTCAAGGCGCTCCTTCTGGGAGCGCTCGTCACCGCGGCATTCTTCCTGTTCGTCGTATGGATCCTCCCGATCCTGACATTCCTGGCCATTTTTGCCGGTGTCACGATCGTCGCATACGGCGTCATGAAAGCCGACCAACAACGAAACCGGGATCCCCCTTGAGGGGATCTCATCTCCCGATTGGCTTATCGAGAGGCAGACCCAGACCTGGGGTGAATATGAGAAAGGCGACTAGCTATCGCTGGAACCATGGGATCTCACAGGTACGAAGCAACCGATCGAGCTAGCTAAGGCGGCCTTCGTCGTAAGTATGGCTGTCTCGCGATAAACCAATCCAATAATCATCAAGGTGAATTCGATGACGACGCTTCCAGACCTCGTGGGTAAACACATGCTTGATGCTGTGGATTTTACTAATGAAAAGACATCCGATGACGATTGGTGTGAAGACAGCCAGGTATGCCGATTCCGGCTCGATGACGTGACCTATAAGGCCATCGAAGATCCTGATGATGGTTACCGAAGCCATCTCAAAGAACTTGTTCTGGACCCAAATGCGAAGATGAACAACGTCTTCCCGGCCGTTCTGGTTGTCGCGGAAATGAAACCAGAGAAACCAGACAAAGAAGCCTGGGAACACGACCGAACGCACGACATTCTTATCTTCAAGGATGCACTGACCGGCCTGCCTGTTTTGGAAATCGGCACCGACAATACCGATGATTATTATCCAAGCTTTGTCGCTAACTTCAGTCCTCAGAACATGGCCATCAACCATCTGATGGGTGAAGTTATCTTCGGTGGAGAGGAGCCAAGTGAATGAATCTCTACCACTGGTCCCGAGCCACGTGCCTGAAAAACTATCGTACCGGCGACATCATCGTCATGGCCGAAAGCGTCGAGGAAGCTCGTCAAAAAGTGCGAGACAATGTCGATGAATTCCTGAAGGAGCATAGATCCTGGTGGTTCCTCGGGGACAATCTCGATGAATATTGCCGGGAAGAATACAAGGATTTCATGGGCATGCTCGAGTTCGATATCACTCTGAAGCCCGATATCATCGCATCCGGCACCGTCTTTATTACCGGTTCTGAATAGGAATTGCTGAGGTTTTTGACCGCGTCCCCTCAGCATGCGCAGCCAGCAGGTCGCTAACAGCTGGCAGTGGATCCCTGTCAGACTCCTCGACGGGGTGCATCCACAGACAAGAGAGACCGGAGTTGCCACTCTGGTCTCTTTTCTTATCTCAGTACCCGCCCCTGCGAACCTGTTTCAGCATTTCCATGGTCTGCGCATTGATCGCCTGGTTATTGGCTGCGATCTGCGAGGACACGGCAGCATTTTGCTGTGCTGCTACGATCTGGTTCGTCTGGTACATCTGCAGCTGCTGGTCAGTCAGAGCCGGACGCATTTCCGTCGGCTTGCCCTGCGCCGTATGACACCAGATAACAGGCTTGGTCTTGTTGGACTTGAACTGGGTACAGGCTGGATCACCAGCCATATAATAATGTCCGTCAATAAAAGTGGGCGATGCAGTTTGGGAACAACCGGCTACGACCAGCGCTCCAAGCAAAAGCCAGCTACGTTTCATGATATCCCCTCCGCCTCTGGACAGGATATTGCTAACGCAGCTGGCTCTATCTCGTCAACGGATCATATTGATCCATGGATTGAGACCGAAACTGTGCAGTCCCATGCTCGGGCCGATGGAATAACCAAGCCGTCCGTCATTGAGCACCGACAGGAAGTTGTCGCTGGTCGCCAGGCCGATATCCCCGATGATGGGAACAGGCGGCAGGGCAGACATCAGAAGCGAACGCACCGGATTGTTGCGGATCGTATGTGCTGCTTCCTTCATGATGCGGAGCTTGTAGTTCCAGAACCACAGGAGGCCCATGCTTTCCAGATACTGGCGCGAACGGCCGGCGAGACGGTTATAGTTGACGAATGCCTCGCTCACCTGGGCAATGGCTTCTTCTGACTTCACCTTCTTGCGTGACGTCAGATGGTCATAGAGCACCGCCTTGGCGATGAAATCACCATATTGAACCGAACGGGCCAGTCCCTGATAAAGCGACGTGTCACGGGTGATCAGCGCATAGCGGGCAACCGTGCTGAACGGACCGGGAAGTGCAGCTGCCTTCTGTTCGATCCAGTCGGTCCACTTGCCATCGGCAAGTGCCAGATCTTCTGCTGTCACCTGCCCTGTCGAGATTGCCGAAAACTCACCGGCCTCGATCAATGGCCAGATGCTCATGCGACGATAGCTGTCCTGCAGTGAGCGCAGTTCGGTCTGGATCTGACGGATCCTGCCGAAATTACGGTCACCTTTGGCCACACGCAGATCGGCTTCGAGATCGATCTCCCGGGCCCGGCGCTTGATATAGGCATTGATCTCTGCGGTCTTGCCACCCATTCCCTTGATCACAGTGCGCACCGGCACACCCCGGTTGACGAGCTGGAACATGTTGGAAATCAGGTTGGCAGCCGGAACGATGACAGACTTCACCACGATGCGCTGCTTGGCGGCACCGATGAATTCCTGCACGTTCTTCTCCAGACCGACCAGGATCGGATAGGCTTTCTTGCCAAGTGCACCGGTAGCAATCAGGGCAAACTCGTTGGCGATCTTCGGATTGAAACGGGTTTGGCCAGTGAACATGTCACCGACAGAAGCCTGTCTCGTGCCAAAAGTATCGAGCAACAGATCCCGGCGAACCCAAAAATTGTCACGTCCAAACTTGGACTGAATATAGTCCCGTGACTGGTTCGGGATCAGCTTTGCTGCCTCGACCAGAACCGGATCATCCTTGGAACCAAGTGCACCGATATTGACGAATTCCTTCGTGCGACCGGTCTTCTGAGCCTCTTCCCACATGGCATGGGTCTTGTCGACCAGTTCCTTGTTGAGCTCGAGACCAAGATATTCTTCTGCCTGACGACCACGCCAGACACCGAGCATCTTCGACAGATCGGTGGAACGGTTGAGACCGGAGAGCTTCTCCACATCGGCAGCACGCTCATAGGCAACAACTTTGCCGGCCGCATCGAAGACAGGCAGCAGGTTCTCCCGTGTCTTTGTCTGGTGTGGCAGCATGTTCGATACCGACTGGATAATCCGCGGATCCTCGATACGGCCACCCTGGATCTCACCGATCGTGTAACCGGTTTGTGGATCCACACCGGATGCCGTCTGGTGCACCGTCTGCATGATACCCTGGCTGAAAGGCGCTGTGCCGGAGACCGGTGCAAAATAATAAGAGCGGGATCCAAGCGAACGGTCTGCAGAGGAACCAGTGTAAGGAGCAATCTTCTTATATCCACGCAGGATCCGCTTCGCCTGGTCACTGTCCGATGCAATGATCAGCGAACCACCCTGCTGCGCTTCCGATGGAATGGCACCCTTGTAATGGTTGAAAAGAGCAATCGTGTTGCCCTTCACCTTGTCCATTTCTTCTGCCCGCTGGCCAACCAGATAGTTGGTCACATAGTTGAGGCCGCCTGGTTCATTGCGGATCAGGTCGGAAACCACATCCCTGGTTCCCTGATCAAGCGACTGCAGCGCATAGAGCGATACCAGACGATCAATATTGAGAACGTGCTGCGGATCCGGATTGCTGAGGCGAACCATGCCACGAACATTAAGGAGACGGGCAATGGCTTCTGCATTGCGCAGGAGTTCTGCACCATGCTCACCGGTATTGAGATAGTTGGCAAGCTGCTTCGACTTCTCGAAGATCTTGACCGAGCGCACTGGTTCTGCCGTGCGAATGGCACTTTCCAGTGACTGGATCTCGGAATTGAGACGTGCCTGGCTCGAGATCATCTCAAGCGCACCGCTGACACCGAACGGGCCGACCAGCGATGCCAGATCGGTCTTGCCGAGCGTGCGGAACATGGCTGTCCATTGTTCTGCCGTGACCGGCTTCTTGAACTCACGGGCAAGTTTCTTCGGCAACTCCTCACGGAACTGCTGGCGTGTCTGCTGGACGGCAGCACGAACCTTGGAAATCATATCCCAGATCGGGGCGTTTTCCTTGGTGCGGCTGATGACGTCATTCATCAGCGCCCGGACTGTCTCAAGACCCTTCTGGCGGTTCATCCAGCTCGTCAAACCGAGCGCTGCCTGTTCGGCACTCTGCTCGTTGATCATATGTGCTGCAAAGTTCACCAGCGCTGCACTGGCTTTCACGGTACGGCTCTTGCTGGTGCGCAGGATCTCACCGGACTTTTCGATAACCTTTTCGGATTTCTCCTGGATCTGGGCTGCAACATACTCATCGAGTTTCGATAGACCGCCTTCGGCCTGCTGCTCGATATAGGCACGCTGGTCACCGACATTGTCGATCATGGCGCCCATCAGACGATCGAGCGCTGCCTGGACATTCAGGTCAGTAGATTTTTCACCAGACATGGTCATCGAGAGCCGGTCCATCCCGGCATTGCCGAGATTTTCCAGCCAGGCATCAAGCGTGCCTTCCTTGTTCTGTTCGCTCTTCGGCTTTTCTATTTTCGAGAGCACATCACGGAACTGGTCCGACACCATAGACAGAGCCAGGAAAGATGACATCAGGGTCGAGCGACCATGCTTGTCGGTCTTGGAATTATAGAGACCCATCAGCGCATTGTACTTTTCCAGTGCCTGATGCTCGTCGTTTGGATCATTCGGATTGTCATTGAGACGGAAATCCGACCAGTCGAGCTTGTCGATGACATGGGTATAGAGCTCCTCGATACGCGAGAGCGCATTCGGGTTGAGCTCGATATCAGCCATCAGCGCATGCAGAACCATGGAGAAAGTAGACTTCTGCTGCATGGTCGACATGTCGGGGAAGTAATAGGCAAAGGTTGCCGTCAGATCATCGGCATCCTTCTGGATCGCTTCCGCCTCGTTGTTACGGGCATTGCGCTGGACATTCCCGACCGGAGATCCGTCACCACGCAGATGAGCAACCAGTTTCTGGCCAAGCTTCTGGCGGATATCGGAGAGACGGTCATTCGATCCGAAGACCGGCGACTGGAACAGGGCAACCGCATCGAAATCTTCCTGCAGGTTTTCCACTGCCGAGCGGGACGCCATAATGACACGGGTGTTGAAACGCAGGTTCGACAGGATCGTATCACCGACACGTGGACCTTTTCTGGTTCCCCAGATGAGAGCCTTCAGAGCTTTCAGTGCATCGCCGACAATCCGGAACAGCGGGTTCTGGACCTTTGCCTTGGAAGCGAGATCAGCCAGCGTCTGGTTCGACAGAACCCAGGCCATGAACTCATTAATGGCCTGCGCCTTCTCGTTCTGGGCCAGCTTTTCACGCACAATGTTCTGCGCATGCGCTGCTGTCTGATAGGCTGAATGTTCATCAAGACTGTAATCCTGATCCAGCCATTCGCTCATCAAACCCTCGGTCCGCTGCACGGCTTCCAGGGTTTCCGTGTTCACACTCTTTGGATCGGACACAGCCTTGTTGACCGTCAGGAAGGTCGAGGCGTGCACCAGCTCATGTGTGAGCGTTTCCGCTGAAACATTTGAAATCGTGATGTAATTTCCAACCGGAACATATTTGCCGAGATAGGCGCTGTTCGGCTGGAAGACATCTGGATGATAAGCCTGCTCCCAGGCATCGAGCTGTTCATTGGAACCAATAACCAGGCGGATCCCGCTGTCAGCCAGAACCTTCGATGCATGGAGAACCATCTCACGCTGGACAGGCGTGAATGCCTTCAGGAAGCGGATCTGTCCGATCTCTTTGGCTCCAATGACACGGGCACCCGATTCATCGATAGAACCAAGAGAGGCAAATTCCTCCAGCATTTCCGGGCTGTTACGCTCGATGGTCGGTTCCTGCCGGGATTCACGCAGCTCGTTCCACAGTTCCAGACGACGGGCTTCCATCGCTGCTGCAATGTCTTCATAGGATGCATCTGCTGCGAGCTCGACCGAACCAGGATTGGAGAACGGGCTTTCTGCCGAGGCCATCTGGTCAACCGAGAGCGGGAACTCTGCATAAACCTTGCGACGAATATCGGTATCGTCGGCAGCAAACTTCAGGGCATCCAGAGCAGTTTCCATATAGGCCCTCGCCTCTTCGGCGCTGACCCGCTGGCCGCTGTCGAGATTGCGCTTGTTGAAATAGCTCTGCGACAGTTCGCTAATGGTCTGCACCTGCAGATCGCTGATCTCGCCTTCCGGGAACAGCTGCGAGACCGGATCGTTGCGCAGAAATGCAGCAAAGCTTTCATAGGCCGCACGGACCGGATTGCCATTCTTGGTCCAGGTTTCGAAGACAGACTGGTTCATGCGACGGGAATATTCGTCGATCATATCTGCAGGCATATTGGTGCCGTCGAAGACCTGGGTCGTCCTGCTGGTCATCTCCTCGTCCTGCAGGGAGTTAAGCTGCATCTGGCCGTCACCCGAACCAACCGTCAGGGTTGGAACCGAGGACACACCGGCAAGGGTTGCACCATAGATCAGACCCGGTGTACGCATGTCACCGGTCAGCGAACCGGCAAAGCTGTCCGGCAGATGAACCTTGTAGGTCTCATCACCGATCTTGATCTCGGTGGTTTCAAACAGTTCTGCCTTCTCGCCACCAGCAAGGAAATAGCTCTGCGAACCAGTCTCGATTAATGGAGAATATGGTTTCAGATTATTAAGAATATCATTTACTTCATTTTCAGATAATACGTCACCACGAGCATAGCCGTATTTCTCCGGATCCGACTGCTTCAGGGCAAGGCGTGCTGCATAAGCCTGGTTGAACATCCCTTTCAGGATGATCGACTGGATCTGCGTTGCCTGCTGGATTGCATCCGTGGTTCCGGAAACATGCTGGGTCACTTCCTGCGCGATAGCATTGCGCATCGGGGTCACCAGCATGCGAAGTGCATTTTCCTGCAGGGCCTTGAACTGCTTTGGCGCCAGCTGGAAATCGGACGGATTGCCGGAGATACCTTGCGGATCGCCAGCAAGGAAATAGCCGTTCTTGCCCTTGGCAAGTGTCACCGATGTCAGATGTGCAAGATCCTCGATGAAGGATCCCTGCCCGTCCTGATAGACGAGATCACCGACTGGCGTCTGGGTCTGCAGGGATTCCGACATTTTTTCATAGATCGTGCTGACCAGTTCACCGACCACCTTGCCAGCAATGCCGTTGGCACCGGAACCATAGATGGTGATCGTCAACGGGTTCTTGGTGAGACCACGCTTGATGGTGATCTCGCCGGTCTGGCTGTCCATGACGACATTGGTATCGAGTGCAGCAAGGAACCGCTTGAAGATATCGAAATGCTGGCCGGCCTCCTTGCTGTCAGCATGAAGGGCTGCACCGAGCGCTGCAATCTCACGTTCGGTTGTCGAGGCACCGGCCTGATAAAGATCAGCTGCATCTTCTGCATAATGGCTATTGAGCGACTTATTCTGGCGACCGAAGAAGGCGCCACCCTTGGCGACAGTCTTGAGCCACTGCGAGGTAATGGCACCCGATGCCATGATCATCAGCGCATTGATCGGACCATTGGTCTTGCCGTCGGCTTCCAGATAGTTCGATGTTTCAAAGTGACTCAAATCCTGGCCACGATCCCTGGCATTCTCGTATTTTGCGAGAGCCAAAAGGGAATGAATGCCATGGTTCGAGAGACCTGCATCGACCATCAGATTAAGAAGATCACCGGAAACCGTTGTGTTCCGGGCATTCTCACGCCGCAATGACCATTCCTTCAGGGCATCGAGCAATGGACGCAGCTTGCCGTCAGCGGCCATGGCCGTCTTCTCGACGGCAGCCACCACTTCAAAACGAGTCACTTTTTCCGGTTTGACCCCGGTCTGGTCGGCAATACCCTGACCGACCGTCATCATGAAACGGTTATAGCTGTCACTGCCCGGCACCGACAGATCAAGCGTCGACTTCGTTGCCATGAAAATCTCACGGGCATTCTTATCCGCCTGCGGTGTGCTGAGACCCACTTGCTGGATACGGCCAAGCTTGTTCCACTGATGCTTGTAATAGGAGCCAACTTCCTCGATCGGAATGCCCTGCGCTGCTGCATGCGCATTGATGGCTTCCATCTGCGCCGTCACATTCTCGAACGAATTGACGAACGAGCGCTGGCGTCCCTGGATCGAGGCCCAGTGACCCTTGTTGAGACCGACTTCGGTATGGGTCTTGTTCAGGTCACCATGCTGATACATACGACCGCTCATCAGCGAGACATAACGATCCCGGCCAATAGCCTGGATGAAATCATGCACCAGCGTGTTCGGCAGATAGGCTGTCTTCTGCGCATTGGCGAGTGCCTTCTTCACCATCGGTGTAGCGCTGACCATCGGATTACGCAGCTGCGAACCATCGACCTCGTTAACCGGAGCGCCAATCGAGACGCCCTGACGTTCCCGATCAATGAGCGCCATGTCACCCAGGAGCTCACTGGTTCCATTGAGCGAATTCAGGAATTCCTGCGTCTCTTCGGATCTTGTATCGAACCAGACACGGCCAAAGGTCTTGTCACCGAATGCCTGGACGGTTCCGGTCGACAACAATCCAACTTCCTCGAATGCATGCAGGATCTCGGCAGCAACAGCTTCACGTACACCCTGGACATAGTTGTCGGGCGTATTGCTGTCCGGACGCATGCCCCAGAACTTCTCGATATTGAGCGCCAGATCACGACGAGCCTGGCTCAGAGAAATACCGCGATTGAACTCGTTGATGTGATCATCCGAGATCTCGCTTTCCGAAACACCGGTCAGCTCTGCCAGTTTCTGGCGATCCAATGGAACAGCACGGCTGGAAGCATTGAGCACCCAGTCGAGCGAACCGATGACAGCCGTCTGGATCAGCTCGGGATTATAGCCGTATTTGTTGCCGATCTTCTGAACCAGGTTGAGGGCAAGACGATCACGATTGCCGAGAATACGGGCATCGCCCTGCTCGATCCGGTCCTGGACCGTGGCACCGGACTTCTTGTCATAGACCTTCGACAGTACCGACGAGAGACGCTTGTTCATATGCTCCAGCATCGGAACAGCGTAATCTTTCAGGAGCCGGCGATAATTACCGACATCGTCTGCAGTCACGTCATAGCGGTCACCGATGCGGTCCCCGCCCATGAACTGCAGCATCAGTTCGGAATCACCCAGCATCTGATAGAAATTGTTCATCGGACGCATCAGGCGCCCCATGCGCGAGACAGCCTTCTTCGGCAGCACATAGGCTTTATGGAAGAAGTTCGAACCAGAAGGCTGGACCAGATCGGGATAGACTTCCGAGACCGACAGGTCAGACGGACCGTTCTCATCAACCGCATCGATAGCGTCGATGATCTGCTCATCTTCACCAGATGGTTCGGTCACCGGTTCAACTGATGGCTCGACCGGAACATCAACAGGAGCTTCCGGCTCTATTACTTCAACTGGATCACTTGACGTGTTCTTCACCGGTTCGGTAGAAACCGTGACGCTGTCTTCCTCCGCCGAGGACTCAGTCACCGTTTCCCTGGCCGGTGGAGATGGCGGAAGAGGAAGCTCCATCTGATCAGTGTCGTCGGCCACCTGTGGTGTGGTAGCTCCAGAGGGCTCGACGGCTTCGGTCGATGTCGAGCTTCCTCTTTTATTATCTTGATTAACTTCATGATTATCTGAGTTAATATTAACTTGATTATCAAGAGCTAGAGCAGGCACGTCTACGGGACGGATACCGAACTCGGGAAACTGACTGGCATAATCATTAGCAAGGCGAACCAGACCCATTGCTTCTGCATGGATCTTGCGGGCCGTGCGGATCGAGGATTCCGTGCCCGGATTAAAGAACACCGAGAAATAATCATCCGGTTTCAGCCAGCCATCAGGACCATAGGATTGATAGGACACACGCTTGCGATCGCCATTGCGGATCGCCTGGTTCATCGCCTTGACCTTGTTGATCTGCGAACGGGCAAACATCGCCAGATGCTGGACACGCTGACGGGTCAGGGTTGGATTGCCTGACGCAATCGCCTGGTTGATACCCGAAACATGCTGCTGCATCGACAGCTGGTGCGCCTTGGCTCCACCTTCAGATTCAATCTGGCGGCCGACAAAGTCGAGCTGTTCGTCACTGAACTGCGTCTCGTCCAGTTCACCTTGCAGTTCATCAGCCTGGTCCTGCAGCATGCCCGGTTCCGGTGCACGCATCTGTGCCTCATAGACACGGGCAGCATCTTTCAGGGAAATGGCAGAACGCAGCATGCGACGGCGTTCCGGCGAGAGATCAATGGTTCCCTCATCAGCCTGTGCCAGCACCTGTGCTGCAACATTCGGATTAACCGCCTGTGGGGCAACCTCCGCCATATTGACGGTGTTGGTCACGATACGCTGGCCCTGCGGAGACTGCATGTCGATCGTGGCAAGATCCACGTCCGGCTGCTGCATCTTTTTCACAGCCCAGTCGAGTGCCTCACGGATCTGCGGATTCTGGCCGATGACCTGCAGGATACGGGCATAATCGTTGAACTGCTGATATTCCTCACGATCATGCGAGACCTTCTCCAGGAACTCAGGCACATCCTCGAGGAACAGCTTTTTATTATCCTCGATGCTCTTCAGGATATAGGAAGCGGCGTCGACACGATCCTGCTGGTTCGCCTTACTGTCATTGGCGACCATGGCAGCTTCTGCCAGCACCTCGAACTTGTTCGGCATCCGGCCCAGTTCATCACGGCGGGCAACCAGTGTCTCGCCGATCTGGTCAGGCAGCGAGACAAGATCGGATTCCTGCAGCTGCGATGCACCGACCACCTTGTTGACATAAGAGTCAACATCCTCGCCTGTGGCTCCATTCTCCTCGGCCATGGTCTTCAGACCTTCGGCAACGACAGGAGCAGTCTCGGCAGCAGTTGCAACCGAGGGAGCCAGAGATTCCGAAGATACCGGAGAGGCTGCTTCCTCCTCTGCCAGAAGTCGCTCACCGCGTTCCTTCAGCTTGCCGATCGGATAGGACACCGTAGCACCGACAGCCTTGGCTGCACCACGCAAAGCCTGACGGGGGGACTGCATGGCAATGGCGGAACCAGCACCAAAGACAGCGCCCTGCACTGTCTGCTCACCGACATCCTCGGCAATGTTCTTGTCCGGATCAGCACCCGATACACGCACACCGAGATTACCTGCCGCCTGTCCGACACCGGACTGGATGGCTTCCTCGGTGAATTCACGACCAGCATCACCAAGCATGCCCCTGACGGTATTGGAACCAAAGGGATTGGTCTCGAAGCGTTCGACCAGCTTGCCGGTGGCAGCTGCGATCGGAGCGGAGACCGAGAGTGCAACAGCACCTGCCCTCGTTGCCAGACGGGTCCGGGCTTCTTCAGGCGAGAAACCGGACTGAACCAGTTCCTGGAAAGCAGGCTGCTTTTCCAGTTCCGACAGAGGCATATCCTGCACTTCCTGGATCGTCTGCACATCATTGCCGCCACCTTCCATGGCAGCGATGGCAAGCGGGAAGGAAGCACTACCGACTTCACTGGCAGCAGAGACACCGGTCCGGGCTGCAATCATACGCTCGACAGCTGCGGCACCAGACGTGATGCCACGGGTCATCGGACCTGCGGCAAGCACGGAACCAACGGCATTGTTGATGCCCTTCTCGACCAGAAACGGATCTTCATAGAGCTGGTTGGCTCCAGACAGGATGCCGCGACCATAGCTGCGAAGAGCTGCTTCCAGTTCCGAACCCTTGGCTTTGTCGGCCTTGAACTTGTCCTGGTTATCGGCATTGTCGAGCTCTGCCCGCATACCGGCGACCTTGTTGCGCTGCTGCCATGCATCGCTGCGCAAGGTATTGGCAAATTCCTCTGCTGCCTTCCCCCATGCAGCATTGCCGGACAGTGCCCGATCCAGAAGTGGACCGGTGAGCACGCCACGCAACAGGAAATCATTGGCGCCATTCAGCCCCTGAACAGCTGCCGATCCGATATCGACCAGACCATCGGTGATATGTGTGCCGACATCACGTGATGCACCGGCCAGTCGACGGACTTCATCGCCACCGGTTGTCAGTGCTGCCATGCGGTTGAAAACATCGGCACCATATTTGCTGTAGAATTCATTCGGATTGAGGGTCTGCCAGTCCTGCTGAACCACATTGCCGGCAGTCTGGTCGTTGCCACGCTCGTTCGACAGCGTATAGGAGGCAATGCCTTCCGGCGTGCTAACCGCTGCTTGGGTCTGGGCAATGCTGCGGCGCAGCTGCTCGGCTTCTGAAATCGGACGATCACCCTTCGGGGTCGAGACAGTCTCCGGTACAACTGGAGCCACGCCAGCAATAAAGGCGTCGAGTGACTGCTCTCGCGGATCGATAATATCAACCATTATTTTATCCGATTATCTAGAAAATATTATGGGGCTTAACAGCCCCATATATTATTGAAAATCGGTGTTAATACCAGCTGAAAATATTATCTTCCCAGAAGGGAATTCAGGTTCGGCGTATTGAGCGGATTTCCCGCTGCCTGCTGCAGAACCTTCTGCCATTGTGCGTGCGAAGCCTCATAACGCAAACGGGCCTTTTCAACGTCGATCTTCGGATTGCTCTTGGCCCGGGACTGGGCGTTGAAATATTCCTGCTGGGCGCTCTTGGCTGCTTCCTGTGCCTGCTGGAGCAGTGCCTGGCTGTTCTGCTGCGCACGCACAGCTGCCAGTTTCGACACGGTTCCCGACAGGCGTTCGGCTTCGGTCTGGCCATCCTTGTTGTAGAAACCCTTGATCAGACTGCGGGCTTCATCATTATCGACGGCAAGATCACCCTTCAGCCAGCGCAGACCCCAGGATGTGCGGGTCGTTGCGTTCTGCAGGAAGGCTGCGGCCATATCCGTGTCGAGACCATAGGTCTGCTGGATCTCGCCGATCTTCTTGGCGATTTCCGACGGCGGATAATCTTCCTTGGAACCAAGGGTTTCCGAGACCTTATTCGCAGCATCGATGCGGGAAATGCCACGATCAGGACGCTTGACCAGTGTCTCCATCAGATTGGCATTGCCAAACATGTTATCTGCAGCCAGACGGTCATTGAATATCGAGGTCTGGTTGGCAAGTGAGACACCGGCATCGAGACGAGCCTGGTTGGCATCAGCGGAATTCAGGTCGCTGGTTGCCTGCACTGCCCGGCTGATTGCATCGCTGGCCATGGATCCAGGATCACCGAAAGCCTGTGCGACACGGTTATTGGCTGTGCTGCCGACAGATCCACCGACATCACCAAACAGGGCTGACTTGTCGCCATTCTCATAGGCTGTAATGGCTGCTGACAGTTCCTGATCGGAAGCCTTCTTGAAGCCTTCCCACTGACCCCGAATGGCATCCATCTTGCCAGCCATCGTCTTGGGTCCGGCCAGAGCCTTGTCAGCAATATGCGAGGCAACTGCGATCTGGACCTGCGGGGTAAAGACCGTATCACGGGAAAGACCCATTTCCTTGGCAGCGCTCTGCAAGGTCGAGTTGACGATCTGAAACTTGCCCATCGGCGTGGCAATGCGAGGATCCTGACCCTGACGAGCCAATTCCTCACGGACCCATGGACCGTACTGGTTGGCGAACTGATCAAGCTGGCCGATCGACATCGTCGAGACATCGGTTCCGGCAAAGGCGCCACCAGAACGCTGGGAATGACCGAACAATGTGTCGTAGCGACCAGCACCTTCATATTTGTCGACAAGACCCTGACGACCACCACGCTGCTGTTCGATACGCTGATCCATAATGAACTGGTTCGGATCGACACCGGGTCCGAAGAGCGATTCACCGCGGGACTTGATCTGATCAAGAACCAGGGATTTCACATCCGGATTGGCGCTGGATTCACGGACTGCACGAGCGGCATCCTCAGAACCATTCGAGCTCTGCAGGACCGAGGCAAACAGTGTCTTGGCCTCATCCCGATTGGCTCGGGAAACCTGCTGATCCCCCCATTGCTGAAACGCATCATTGACAGCAAGACCAGTTGTCGTGGTCTTCAGGCTGCCATCGATCATGCTCATCACATCCTGTGGGTTCATGCCTGCAGCCGAAAGGACATTGGAGCTCTGCTGCATCAGCTGTGCTGCCTTGGCCCGGGCCTCGTCAGTCCCCTGCGCATAGAGAGAACGGATCTGGTTCACGGCATTGACAGCTGCCGGACGGGCTGCTTCGTAGCCCTGCACACGATTGTTATTCCAGGAGGTCTGGTCATTGGCAATTGAGCGGGACTGATCTTCCAAAAGCGCACCCCGACGTTCCATCGCATAGCGGACAGCATCCGGATTGACATTGCTTCCGGCAGTCACGGCACCCGATGCAAGGGCGGCATCGAGATCACCCTGGTTCGAGTAGCGGGCAATCTGGTTCAGGTAATCTGTGGTAGCAGCATCACCACGGGTGCGCTGCATATCCGCAACGGCACCGCTGAGGCCCTTCAGGCTGTTACCGATCAGGGAAGCAGCCAGTTGCTGGGACTGTGAGACCCCGGCAAAGTCTGGAGCTTCAACGTTGCGCCAAGTCAACTGAGCCATGCTGAAAATCCTTAAAATATTATCTAGATAATCTGAAATAGATTATCGTTTAAATCTGGCGTTCCTGCAAACGGTTCTTGTCGATATAGCTTTGCGCTTCTTCCGCCGACTGGCCTTCCGTGAATGCACGGGAACGGGACCGATCTTCGAGAGCGGTATTGTAGCTCTGGATCTGGTTCGCCAGATTGGCATTGGCAAATGCCTTCGAGGTCTTGAACTGTTCCTTGGCAAGCTTGTTGGCTTCCCATGCCTGCCACAGCGAACCAATGGTGCTGAGACCCTGCAGAGCCACGTTGAGCGTGCCCATATTGAAACCAAGACCGGATCCGGTTCCTGCCGTACCCGGTGCTCCGGCGACACCGCCACCTGTACCGACACCGCTGGTTGCGACATTGCGCAAACCATTCCAGTTATCGAGTCCGGTCGAGAGTGGATTGACAGCAGGTGCTGAAACTTCGGGAGCAGACTGCATATAGGAACCAACAGGATTGGACGCACCAAGGTTCAATCCGGTTGTATCGGCGCCATAGCCAAAAATTGAATCGTAAAGAGCCATTGTCGTCACCTATTAATCAAGTAAATGCATCTGGTAATTTCAAAGAGTATTTAACAAAATCATAGAGCAGATCCTGGCTCATCTGGGCCACATCACTGCCGGTCATCAATGTCCGGGCAAGGAACGTGCTGGAGCTTTCTGCTTTCAGGGAAGTGTCTGGATCCACAAACATGAAGGGATTAATCAGACCTTGGCTACCATAACCGAATTCTGCATAATACGCTTCATTTATTTTCTTCAGCTCCTCGTCGGCCCGTTCCTGCAGATCCTGCATTTTCTGCGCGTAACCCATCGTATCTGCATTGATTGCACCAGCTATGCCCTTGCCGACCGAATTGGTCAGGGCAAGGATCCGGTCTGCACGTAAGAGATCACCCCAGTTGAAACTGGCAAGGCCACCGGTCGAGATCGATGAAATGGAGCCAACGACGAAACCGATCAGCGCGCCGATGATCTGACCGAGGATACCGAGATCGGCAACGACCTTCTCCAGGATGGTCGAGATGACAAGTGCGGCGAGCGCATTGGCAACAGAACCGACGATCGCAGCTGTCAGCCCGGAGAAACCGAAGGCTGTGCCGATTGTCATGTTGGCTCCCAGAATGCCGATACCGGCGCCACCGGTAAAGATCACCGACACAATGGCGAGAACGATCACAAACAGAATCTTGAAGATGCCTGTCTGATACCATTTCTGTTTGTGGATCTCGTAGCAGTTGAAGACAACGAACACACAGGCCGTTGCCATCTGGGTTGAATTGATCAGCGGCGTATCGGTCCATGTCTGGTAATGCAGCGGAATGATGAAGCCGGATTCATCGACATCCTCCAGTGCCTTTTTGGCGCTGATGATCTGGGAATCCATCTTGTAAACGTAGTTTCGCTGGATCAGCCCGACGACATCGAGATAGGTGTAGGTGTTGGCGGTGACCTGTTGCCAGACACGGATCTTCTCGTATTTGTCCGAGCGATCCATGGTGTTCTCGAACTTGGCCGACAGGATCGTTACCGTCACATCATCCGTGCCGGTAAATTCGAGCCAGACGTCACCAGGCTTTGCATCCGCCTTGCCAAGACCAGTGCCATTGACTTCGGTGATGAACTTCCACTGGATCCGCACATCATACTGTGTGTCGAGATTGCTCTGGCCCTTGATCCTGAGTTCATTGTCAGGAAGGGTCGGATACACCGGCTTCGGTGGTTCCTCGCCGACATGCTCATGACCATCCCGGGTCCAGAACCATTCCCACCACGCATCGGCGATCGGCTTCTGGTCAAGAACTGCCTGCTTGTAATCAGCATAGACGTTCGGACCACCGATCTGCGATGCCTGCAACTTCTTCAGGAAGGTGTAGATATAGCGACGGCAAGCATTCTCCACGACATTGAGTGACACACCGAAAACAACATAGGTGTTGTCGATATCGTCCAGACTTTCATTGTCCGCGATATCCTCAATGATCTTGGTGAGCTTCGAGCCAGTCGCTTTTTTATATGCCTTCTTGGTCTGTGCGAACACTTCCGGATGGTTGGTCTCCGACAGGAACTCGTTTGTCAACGGCGGAGTAAAAACCGGCCACGGGGCGGAGCAAAAGTCGGCCACTGCGGCGCCGGCCTGAGACCGCCGGGAGGGCTTAAGCCCGAGCGGGGGTCTCGGGCCGGCGTAGCGATTTTTCGGGAGGTTTTCAGCCTGCCTTTCGGGCGCGGCTTTGGGCGAGACGATAGCTGTCGCCGTTCATCTCGAGGATGTTGACATGGTGGGTGATGCGATCGAGCAGGGCACCAGTTAGACGCTCGGACCCCAGGGTTTCCGTCCATTCATCGAAAGGCAGATTGCTGGTGATCAGAGTAGCGCCGCGCTCGTAGCGTTGCGAGATCAGCTCGAACAGCAACTCCGCACCGGTCTTCGACAGCGGCACAAAGCCCAGCTCGTCGATGATGAGCAGCTTGTAGGCTGCCATCTGCTTCTGGAACCGAAGCAGACGCCGCTCATCACGCGCCTCCATCATCTCACTGACCAGGGCGGCGGCCGTCGTGAAGCCGACGGACAAGCCTTTCTGGCATGCGGCCAGGCCGAGGCCGAGAGCCACATGCGTCTTACCCGTGCCGCTGGGGCCCAGGGCGATGACGTTCTCGCGGCGCTCGATCCATTCGCATCGGGCCAGTTCCAGCACCTGCATCTTGTTCAGCTTAGGTATGGCGGTAAAGTCGAAGCTATCCAAGCTTTTGACGACCGGGAATTTGGCCGCCTTGATCCGGCGTTCGACCTTGCGGCGATCGCGTTCGATCATCTCCCGCTCGGCAAGCCGGAAGAGATATCCGACATGATCGACACCTTCAGTGGCACATAGCCGGGCCAGCTTCTGGTACTCCCGCTGGAAGGTCGGCAGCTTCAGGGTCTTGAGATAATGGGCGAGCAGGATCTCTGGTGCTTCGGTGCTCATGCCGCTTCTCCCGCATCAGACGACAGGAGGCGCATATACGCTTTTACCGAGGTCTTCTCGACCGTCGCCCTTGGCAGGTAGGGATAGATCGCCAGGTCCAATCGCGGCGGCCGGCGCTCGACCCGGCACAGGATCAGATGCTTGACCGCATCGAAGCCGATCGCACCGAGCTGTATCGCCTGCTTCACCGCTGCATGTAGATCGGGAAGGTCGAAGTTTTCCAGGAGACGGAGAACCTGCACATATTCCCGCCGCCCATGCTTGGCCATGCGGCCTTCCATCAGCCGGCGCAGCGTCGCGAACTCCTCCGGCAGGTCCCAGCCCTGGAGTGGCGCTGCCTGATCCAGCGCATTGATCTTCTGCTCGATCAGCGGCAGGTAATGGATGGGATCGAAGACGACGTCTTCGCGTTCCCAGCATCGCGGATGACGCGCGATAATCTCGCCGCGGCAGCCGATTACCACCTCATTGACATAGCCCCGAACCCAGACGTCCTGATGGCCGTAGGCGACCGGCACGGAATAGTCGTTCGTCTTGTAGCGCACCAGCGACTGGGCAGTCACAACAGCGCTGGCCTGATCGCAGGCATCAAACGACGACGCCGGCAAGGGACGCATGGCCGCAAGATCGCGCTGCAGCCGTTCTCCGATCGTCTCGCTCTCGCCCCGCAGCTTGTCGCGCTGGCGTTTGCGGCACTGCTCTTCCAGAAAAGCGTTGAACGCATCCCATGTCGGGAACTGTGGGATCGGTACCATGAAGTTGCGACGGGCATAGCCCACGAGACCCTCGACATTCCCCTTGTCGTTGCCTTTCCCCGGACGACCGTAGCGATCCCGGATCAGATAGTGGGACAGAAAGCCGCTGAACAGCGCTGCCCGCTTGCGTGTGCCGTTCGGCAGGATCTTCGCCACAAGGCAGCGGTCGTTGTCATAGACGATCGACCGCGGTACGGCCCCGAAGAACGCGAACGCATGGATGTGGCCATCGACCCAGGCTTCGGCCACCGCCGCCGGATAGGCCCGCACATAGCACCCGTCGCTATGCGGCAGATCGAGCACAAAGAAGCGCGCCTTCTGCTCCACGCCGCCAATCACGACCGTCGCCTCACCGAAGTCCGCCTGCGCATGGCCGGGCGGATGCGACAGCGGCACGAACACCTCCTGGCGGCGCTGATCACGCTCGCGCATATAATCCTTGATGATCGTGTAGCCGCCGGTGAACCCGCATTCGTCGCGCAGGCGGTCGAACACCCGCTTGGCCGTATGGCGCTGCTTGCGCGGCACCTTCAGGTCTTCATCGAGCCAATGGTCGATCGTCGAAACGAATGCATCCAGCTTCGGACGCCGGATCGGTGATCGCCGCTGATAGCCGGGCGGCGTCGAATAGGCCACCATCTTGGCCACGCTGTCGCGCGATATGTTGAAATGCTTAGCTGCCTGGCGCTTCGTCATTCCTTCTGAAACAGCCAGCCGAACCCTCAGATAAAGTTCCACGGTGTAGATCCCCTGTCCCCCCTGCACTCGTTGCAGAAAGGAAATAGGTGGCCGGATTTTACTCCGCCCGCAGCAGCATTATGCCGCCGCTACCGTGGCCGACTTTTGCACCGCCGCTCTCAACAGGAGCTGATCGCCAACATTCCGAAAGAGAATGGTGATGCTCGTCCTCGTATCCTTGCGTGCTTCGCGCGCTCGGATGCTTATAGAGCCGTAGAGGATGATGCTTGTGTGGGCTGGGTGCTATCTGCAATTCAGGAAAGGGTGAATGAGCAGAATTTACCTAATTGGCGAAAGTTTCGGAAAGTCGTGAAAATGGCGGTCAACATGCTCTCTGCATCAAAGCCGACAGTACATTGAAGAACCATAATACGGTCCCGGCGTTTTAGCGCCGGGGCATTGTCATGAACAGCCCTACGGCTCTCTACAGCCCAATTTGGATAAGAGCGTTCACCTCTGGGCTCGGTGCAGCAGCCGCCGCACAATCAGGCAATCGCCTGTAAGCCCTTGTTGCGGACAACCGTCAACAAGCGGAGCGCCGGGCCGCTCGGCCTCTTAACACCACGCTCCCAATCCGAAACCAGCCCCTTGCTGACGTTGAGATAGCGGGCAAAAACAGGCTGTGAAATACTTTCGCGCTCACGGATCGTGCGAATTTCTTCCGGAGTCAGGGGGGCCACGGTTGTCAGGCAGCCTTCATCAAATTCGCGCATCGTCTTTTTGTCGATCGCTCCGGACTCGTAGAAACCTTCCATCATCTCGTGGACGGCTGCCAATGCCTCACTCTTGTAGGTCTTACTCATCGCATTTCACCTCTAACATACGCCCCGCAGCGATTTCCGCGTCCATCTGTTCATCTGTAAATCCTAGAACCAGCTTCGCGGCCTTTTTCAGATAAGCCTCATCGGCATCATCAAGATTGGCCATGTCGCTCTTGGCAAAGCCAAATGCAAAAACAGCCCTCTGCTGCGTTCGGAAGAAAACCAACGTCCGGAATCCTCCAGACTTTCCCGCACCAGGCCGGGCAAGCCTCTGCTTGATGAGACCAGACCCCAGATCGGCATCGATCTGACCGCGTTCGGCGCGCGCAACAGCCTCACAAAGCATGGCGTCGGAGATTTTCTCCTTTCGAGCAAATTTCTGAAACCAGCCGTTTTTGAAAACTCTCACGCCGTTTCCTTACCCACAAATATATAACGCTGAGCGTTACCCTTCAAGAGCTTCATTCCGCCTCTCTTTTGAGAGCTTCAACTGCTCGCTCAATGGTTTCTGCCAGCGTGATCTCGTGCTGATCCGCATAGTTGTAAATCGCTTCGATAGTTTCCGCGCGAAGGCGAGTCGCGAATTGCTCTGTACGTCCCGTTTTCCGACGCGTTCTGCGCATGGTCCGAATGGAAGGAGCAGCTTCAGAACTGGAAGCCTTGGGTGTTTCTCTAAACCCCGCGGCTCTGGTCGCGGCCTTAACGGCATTGTTATCGACTGGCGGCGCTGGCGTGTTGTCCA
Source organism: Ochrobactrum sp. XJ1 (assembly GCF_024701725.1). Lineage (NCBI taxonomy): Bacteria > Pseudomonadati > Pseudomonadota > Alphaproteobacteria > Hyphomicrobiales > Brucellaceae > Ochrobactrum > Ochrobactrum sp. XJ1. The sequence goes on along the minus strand of NZ_VDGD01000013.1, from coordinate 29,754 downwards.
GATCCCCGAAATCGAGGGTCGCGCGCTTCTTATCGTCAGTGCTCATGCTCCCTCTCCTCTCAAAGCGTTGATAACAGCCTGGGCAAAATCACGGCTATTTTCCTTGGCACTCTGCAATCCCGAAACGTCGGACGCTTCCAAATCGTGAAGTATTCCACCGAGAGAAAACAGTGCACGGTAAGCGGCGCGATCGACCAGAGTTGCAGGCAAGACCGGTATTGCCGCGTCGGAAAACTGTCGATCGATGTCGCGAGCGGTCCGCTCGCGAATAGCTGGCGGGACGCGTGTAAAGAACACCCTGTAAGGAATATCGCGGTTGGCGACCTTCCGCATCTGGTGAACCAGCTTTACGGACTTAGCGGCCTCCGATGCATCGAGCACAGAGCTTTGGAGCGGGATTAAAACGAGATCCGAGCGGGCAATCGCAAAACCAATTCGGTCGGTCGCCGTGCCTTCCAGGTCAACGATGACAAAATCAGCATTTGCCCGAGCTTCTTCAATGGTATCGATGATGGTCTCAGCGGAATCATCGATCATAAGCCGCACGGTGTCCGGCGTGCTCTTCAGGCGCGCCCAGGCTTCAAGCGGGCGGTTGGGGTCGGCGTCGATCAGGACCACCTTGCGGCCGGCCGCAGCGAACTCGCCGGCGAGCACGACGGCAGACGTTGTTTTGCCGACCCCGCCTTTGCTCGACACGAATGAAATGACTGGCATCACGCATCTCCAAATCTGCTAATTAGCTGAAAGCTAGCAGGTTTGTATTTATAAACAATTTACATGCAGCTTACTATCAGACAATAAAAAGCTAGAAGCTTACAAGCTGCTAAATCATTTTGCACCCAATTTTTCCTCCTCTCTTTTTCAAAAGCCATAGGACATTGGCCGCAGGTGCGAAGCTGCGTTGTTTGATGCTGCAGGTGCCGAGCCGGCCCGCAATAAGCGCGGGCCGGAACCGTCGCAGGACCTCGCAAGAGGTCCGAACGGCGACGTCCGCTTATTCTTTTCTATTATTTATAGAATCAGACAAGGATTCAGTCTGTCTGACGGACTCACGTAGATTGATTGCCTTTCCAAGGCGAGCAAGCGCCTGGCCCAACGGATTATCGCCAACATCGAACAGGGTTCGGGCTTCAATATCGAGCGATACCCGATGCGCCTCGATGTCAGCGGCGCGTTCTGCTTCGGCCTGAACATGATCGTCTGGAAGCGGAGGGGCCACACCCCAACGTCCGAGGAGCTGCCGCGCACGATCTGGTAGGGACATGCGATAGGCATTGCTGGTTTGCTGGACCTGGGGGCCGCGCCCCTCGTTGCCTGTCGGCTGATAGCGCCGCAGCCAGTCCAGGAAGCCATGGGCACGCAGGTTCTTCAACGCCCTCACGATCGCGTCACGCGAGCGCCTGAGCTTCAGCATGAGCGTGTCGATCGACGGCTCCAGCCGACCGGTACGGAAATCAACGAGATTGGCAAACAGCTCCAGCAGCTCGATCGCCACGCCTCCCAAGGGTCCATTGCGAGCACCAGGTTGCCGGCCTGCCAATTCATAGCGTCGTGCCGCCAGCACGATCGTGCGCACGTCCTGTCGGTTGGTCCGTCGCCAGAAGACACCCTCGCATCGGCCGCGCGCACGGCTCTGCCGCCGAACGGGTGTGCGTTCCCGCTCGGCTGGTGCTCTTTCGAGCACCGCCCCAATCTGTTCAAACATGGTCTTTTCCGCCTCCTTTTTCAGGCGGGCACGACTGTGGACAGCGGACAAAGATTCATCGTTCCGACAAGAGACACCTCTTGCAGGTTCTTGAACACTCGACTATCTTGAGGACTAGATTGAGAGGCCTCAAAAGCCGATGTCGTAACTGACCGAAAACCCCTAGCCGTTACCAGCGGCGAGGGGTTTTTTCGTTATGCCCTCATTTCATTTTCGACAAACGCCTTTAAAGCTAATTCAAACACCTGAGCCCGCGATGCCAGCCCGCGTTCTGCCTTGATCTTATCAAGACAGTCCACCAAGTCTGCAGGAAGATCGGTGTTGACATAGATCCGCCCCGCATCACGCAAACGCTGGCGATGGGCCGCCACTTTTTCTCTGACTGGTTTCGCTGTGCTCATCGTTACAAGAAACTGCGATTCGGACTGATTCTGCAAGGTGCAAATCTGCAGTGGTGGCCTTTAGCAGTCGCTCACTCAAAAAGGGAAGGGTGGGGGAGAGTTTGAGAGGCGGGGCGCGGGCGCCTCTCAACTGGTTTGGGCCGGGTCGATCCCGGCTTGAACCAGCTCACGCGACCCATATTTGCTTATAAACAGATTACAATCTGCTATCTTTTTTCTTGCAGAAACCCGACGCAAGCGCCGGGTTCCATTCTTTTTTGAGACAAACGGGCTACATTCCCGCTTATGACTACCCAGCAGCCATAGCCTGCTGGCCGTCCTGGTTCTGCTGTTCATCATCAACGTTCGAGCGCAGCGGGCCGGGGAGCCATGCCTTTCCGGCAAGGGCCTTTTCCGCCAGCGCCACGGCCTCGGCTTTCGGGGCCTTGGCCGCCGCCTTGATCGCGGCTTTCCCGCAATCGGCATCCTCCATGACTTCGGCAATCTGAGCTTTGGACAGCCGGGACAGGAACGGAGCCTGCGCCTCCCAATGGCTGTTCATGTCGAGTTTCAGGGCAGCGGCCAGTTGATCGGCATGGGCGAGGTGGTCGCGGTCGTGATCGTGCTTGGCCTCGACGGCATTGATATTGGCGGCGGTGATGACGGCCAGAAGTTCCAGAAGCTCATGCGGTGGCTGTTCCAGCAGCCATTCCCACAGGTCACCGGGATCGCCGGGGAGCTTGTAGCCCCATGTCTCGTGAATGCGGGTCCATTCGGTCAGCGCCGCGCACGCCTCCGGCTCCTTGATCGACGGGGCCAGATCCTTGAACTGGCCGGTGATCTCAATGGCTGCACCAACTCGCCAATAGCCGTTCCCGGTCAGGAAGGTTTTCAGGACCAAGGGGTAGAGCATGACGGCAAGGGCGAGGTTCGGGCGCGTCACCAGCTCGTTGCGCATGGCGGCGGTGCGGATCGCGGTCAACTCCTCAATGAGCGCCGCCGAATAGGTCACTGCCTGCTCTGCCTCGCCACCGTCATCACCATGACCAGCGGTAAGGCCATGGATGTTCCCGGCGCTGGCGGCTTCGCCGCTCTCTGTGACCTCCTCGGCCTGCTCTGCGGACTGCGGATTACGCAAGCAACGCAGCGCCGCCAGATCGTCAGGCCGGACAAGCCCCTGCTCGATCCGCAGGGTTCCACCATTGCCAATGGTTACGATGCATCCGGCCAGCGCCTTTTCCCCGGTATCGTAGACCTTGGCAGCGTTGCAGATTGCGTCCATGCGGCTTTCAATCTCCGCAAGCTCGGCCTCGTCGGCATCAATTGCCGGATCGCCTTCGGCATAGTCCTCGATGCGGCCCGCAATCTCATCGAAGCGCTCGGCCAAGGTGGAAAGCTCGGACTGTTCGACCTTGGTCGGAACGTTGTCCTTGGGGAAGATACGGGCGAAACCGCCATTGTGGATGGCTGAAGCCTCGAGTCCTGCGTCCACCCATTTCCACCCCTTGATTTTGAGGGTATCGGCCTCCTGTTCAAGCTGTCTGTTCGCTAGCGTCACCAAAAGAGCGCGATCCGTCAGGAACGTGGTGTCGGCCTCGGCAAACAGATCGCGCATGATCGCACCGCCGGCGGCCTCGTAAGCCTCGATCCCGACGAACAAGGCGAGCTTGTCGGTGCTGCGGACATGATCGCGGGTCAGCATGGCACGGAGTGAATAGGGGTCGCGGTTCCATGATTGCGTTTCGAACCATGCCCGATCCTGCGCGGCGTGGTCGTCACTGATCGCCAGCGCCTTGGCCTGATCGATGCGGATTTTATCCTCGCGCAGCTCGTCGAGGATGCGCGGGGAGAGATTGGCGAGCTTGAGCCTCTGGCGCACGGTGGCGACGGATTGGCCGAACCGGGCGGCAATGCTTTCCGGGGTCATGCCGTCCTCGACAAGCTGGCGATAGGCCAGAATCTCATCCACGATGTGCATGGCCTCGCGCTGCGTGTTCTCGGCAAGGGAAATCTCGGTGTCGCTGTCGTCACCGGAACGAATGTTGCAGGTGATGAGCGTGCTCTTGTCCAGTCGGCCTTCCTTGACCAGAAGGGTGAGGGCGGCAAGGCGGCGCGAACCGGCGACGACCTCGTATTTGTTGCCGCGCTTCGCCTTCCGGACAGTGAGGTTCTGGATCAGGCCATGCGCCTCGATGCTGTCAGCCAGTTCCCCAACATTGACGGCGGCATTGAAGCGCCGAACGTTGGCAGGGCTTGGAACAAGGCGGGAAAGCGGAATTTCCTTGGCGTCCGATGACAGATAGGTGATGCCGGGGGCGTTGTCCTCGATCTCGGCGGCGACGGCTTCAACGGCGGTTTCGGATACAGTGATAGCGTTCATGGGAGTGGTCCTCATGTTGATGTAATCGGAAAATGTCAGTGGGGGAGGGGAGCGGCCGTCAGGCGTAGCCGGTCCAGTTGATGGGGCGTCCATCCCAGAGGAAGGCAGTTCGCACATTGTCGATGCGCACGGATTTGGAGCGTCCGTTGACACGGCGACGCATGGGCTTGCCGGTGAAGGCGTCGAGGTGGGGAACGACCTTGCCGGTCATCCACGGCTCATCGCCCTTGTCGGCGGAAATCTGGCTGACGGCGCAAACCTCAACCATGTGAGCGCCGATGATCTTGGTCACCTGATAGAAGTCGATATTGGTCTGCTCGTAGCCCCATGAGGCGTAGAGAACGTGGCCGACTTCGAAACCATGGGGCTTCTTGCGCTCGTCGCGGCGTTCCTGTTTCCATTCGGCCCAGCGCCGCCGCCCTTCGAAATGCTCCCTGATCTTGCGTTCGCGGGCCTCGGCGCTGGCAAAGCTGTGGTGCCAATCGGGCTTTGCGGCCTTGCCGTGGAAGGCGATGGCGGCGGGTCTGCCCTTGGCGCTGGTGTATATGTAAACAAGGCCGTCACCCGCCTTGTCGGCGATCTTCACGGAGCCTTTCGGGATATAGAAATCGCGTGAGGGGGCGAAACGCATCATTCAGCGTCCTCCCATTCGTCGGCATAGACGGCGGCCGAGCCGATCCCGGCGACCTGACGGGCGCATGTGCCGCCGCAAATGCCGTTCTCATAGGCCGGGAAATACCGGTCATAGGCGGCATCAAAATCCGGCAGCTCACCGCTGAGCCGGGCCAGTTCGCCCGCAAAGCTGAAAAACCATGCCTCGAAAGTAGGTTCGCACATTCCCTTCTCCTTTCTTTCCTTGGACTGCGAAGCAGGACCTCGTCCTGCTTCCCGGGGCCGCGCGAGCGGTGGGATGGAGGGGGAAAATAGCCTTCGCGGGGAACCGGCTGCACGGAACGCAGCGCAAGCGCAGTGGAGGAAGCTGGGCGGAAGGCTATTTTGGGGGCGAGAAGGGCAAGGCCCTCGGTTCCCCCATCAGACAAACGAACTCGCGCAATCGCGCGTCATCTCCCGGCAAGCATGCCGGTAGCACGAAGGATCGTTACCGCTTGTCGGCGGAAACCCGGAACGGGGTTCCGTGGAGCTGCGGCACAGCCGCGGCGGAATAGAGCCTGGTCGCGGAGAGACGTGCCCATGAGTTTTTCAGGGATGCCAAATTGAAGATCATTCTGCCCACTTGCTCTTTACGCAATTTTTCAATATATAAATCCTGTATTTTGCAATTCGATGCGGAGCGCACTGTGGAGCACTATATCAAAAGACGGTTCCCGCCGGCCTTGTTCAAGAATCTCTTCCTAGATCTGGAAGACCGGTTGAGCGCTTCCGCACTCAAGGCGTTCACGATGGTACGCGACCACGCTGGCCTCGACCCCAAGCCAAGCCGAGAGCTGGAGGGACATGCCCGGTTTCGCATGATGGAGAAGGCGTTTCGAGAAACCTGTGAACTTCACGGTGGCAAGTTGCTCGAGAACGGCATCATTCCGCTCACCGATTTGAAGATCTTCCAGCCTTTCATGCGGTTCGAGGTGAACGGGCAGGGGATCATCTTCGGTCTTGCAGCAATGCCGGAGCCGAAAGCGCTGCCCGTGAAAAACGTGTCGCGTAAGGCTGGCGTAACGCTCAACTACTACCTCTCGCCACGCCTCGACCTTGATGGAACAGGGCCCAAGATCGGTGACATTTTTGTGTTGTTCCTTGTCGCTCGTGACCGTGAGCGGGGTGGAAAGATCAGCGAATTCGCCATCGGTGTGATCGATGCGGCCTATGAGCAATATCTTTTCTACGAGCCGCTCGACAAATACCTTGAAGGTTATGCCGATGAACCGGTAATCGCTCCGGCGCCGTCGTCTGGTACTGGGGCGAAGACACCGATCATCAGCTTGAAAAAGACGATCAAACCGTTTGTACCCCCAGAGCAGCCTGATGGCGACAATGACAACGACCGAGATACGAAGTGACCCGTGCTGATAAAGCCGGGGAAGGAAATGCATGCGTGTAGGAACTCCGGGGTTCGTCCCTGAAAGATTGATCGAGGCGAGAGCAGCACGGCGAATTCTAAGCAAGAAGGCATTGGCTACTCTGATCAGCGTCAACCCCAGCACCGTTACCCGCTGGGAGGACGGGACCAGCGCCCCTGATGCCGATGCCTTAGCCGAGTTGGCGGCTCACCTTCATGTTCGCAGAGAGTTTTTTCTTAGACCGGTCGCCAACAGCGACCGGCCTCTGTTTTACCGCACCTTGGCATCGACCTTGGTGAAAGATCTGAATTACCAGGAATCCCAGATGCATTGGCTGCAGGAAATCAGCAGCATCGTGGAGCATTATGTGGATTTCCCAGAGGTCGATATTCCGGACGTATTGCAAGGCGCATCCTATAAGCAGCTCCGTGACGAGGATATCGAGCAGATCGCCTCTGACCTGCGCACGCATTGGAGCGTCGGTGATGGCCCCTGCATCGACATGATGCCGCTGCTTGAGCGCGTAGGATGTATTGTCGGCTCCATTGAGATGGGGACTTCAAAACTAGATGGCCTTTGCAGCTGGGCTCAAGGAGGCAATCGGCCGCATATTTTGCTATCGACGGACAAGATGTCGTTCCCGCGCCGGCAGATGGATGCCGCGCACGAACTCGGTCATGCAATCCTGCATCGCCACGTTACCGAGGAAGAGCTGAAGAAGGATCTCAAGGAGATCGAGCGCCAGGCGTTTCGGTTTGCGAGCGCATTCCTGATGCCCGCAACGACATATTCCTATGAGGTAAAGAGCGCTTCCCTTGCGTCTCTGCTGTCCCTAAAGGAGCGCTGGCGGGTTTCGGTAAAAGCACAGATACGGCGCCTTTCGGATCTGGACATCATCCCTGCTGACCATGCGACGTCACTGTATAAGCTGTATTCGGCCAAGGGATGGAGCCGGGAAGAACCTCTGGACAAGAACTGGCCAATCTCCGAGCCGACAGTTCTTGCCAACGCCATGCAGCTGATCGTGGACTCGGCCGTCCGCAGCAAGTCCGACCTCCTGAGCGTAGAATTCACCATGAAGGCCGGCGACATCGAAAACCTTACCGCGCTGCCCCCAGGATGGTTCTCAAGAAATGCAGAAGTCATCGGGCTGAAGCTTCGCGAAGCCGTGACAGATCGCACCAGTGGTGAAGCATCGACGATTTTGCCTTTCCCATCGCGGAAGGGATAGGTTTGCGCCAAATGAGGCGCGACCATAGAACTTGCCACGCCCGCGTGGTGGCTATGAATTGTAGAAAGAACCTAAGATGACAATGCAAGATTTTCTCAGTCTTGAAGATGGCGGTTATATTTCCCCTGACCAGGCTGCTGCTCTGAACCGCGACTTAGCAGCGAAGGCATTGTCCGACATCGCCCCCGACGATCGTCAAAATGTGCTGGATTATCTCTTGAATGCAATGGCGATCAATTCAGTCGAATACGATATTCGCGAGAAAATTGACGCTCTCATTATGGACTTGCAGAGCTAATAGCCTGTCGGAAGGCGCCCTCCTCGATGGTAGCGTCAAGCCTTTGAAAGGCCGGTTTTATCCCAACCTCAAGAATATCGAGTAGCCCATAATCGTTTGTACGTTGCGCCTCGTCCTGGAACCAAGTTAGCCACTCTACGACACCTTTCTTGCCTTCAATTTTTTCACGCAAAGCTTCCACGACCAGTTTAACGCATACCTCTATAAGATCCGACTTGGCATCCTCCATCTCTTTCTGAAACGAAGCCCTCTTCTTCCGGAGCGATTTCCCAGCATCGAGCGACAGGGTTTTCAATATTTTTGAGAAAGCATCCAGATAGCGACCGGCGGCGTCAAACATAGAAAGAATAATTTCCTGCGCCGATTGGCTCACACCCGGCATTTTCTTTTTTCTACCACTGACCGAAATTTCCGAAGCCGTCTCGGAGCTGCTATATTCGTGCGCTTGGGACCTCAGCTCGCGCCGGTAGTTGTCGAGAAGGCGAAGCGTCGGTCTATTATGATTAATCTTTGTCATCGCTCGAATCACCCCATAAGCGATTGTTCTAAATCAATATTCGCTCGACTTCATCTAAGCTTACATCATCGCTCCGGCGATCATAAAGCTGCGTAGTGCGGGTAGAAGAGTGATTGGCAATATTGGCTGCCTTCTCTAGCGTTCCACCGTTTTTCAGATAAGCGGTAATACCCGTTGCCCGAAAGGTGTGATTGCACACGGCGGTGCTGATACCTGCCGCGACCGCACGACGTTGAATCATTGCATAGGCGTTGGCTTGGGGCAGGGGATTGCCGGAGAACTGATCAGTGCCGCGCCGGATGGTCTGAAACAACGGCGCTCGGGGCGTACCCTGCAGGCCGGCCGCCTCGATAAAGTCGTCCAGATAGGCTTCAAGCGAATGATGACAGGGCAGTTCGACTTGCTTACCACCTTTTTCATGCAACCGAACCCATAACCGACGGTTCTGGCTAAATACGTCGCGCACCTCCATGCTCGTCGCGGCACCAATCCGGGCGAACGTGTAGGTCATGAGCCCGATCAGGGCGCGATCGCGCTTACCGATCAACTTATCGGTGGAAATGCTGTCCAAGAGCTGACGGGCTTCCTCAGACGAGAGGACAGGGGTCTTGCCCCTTCTACGGGAATGCTTCGGTCCGCGGACGGAATGGGCAGGATTGGACGCCATCGCCTGCCCCATAACGAGCCAGTCGAACAGGTGGCGCACCGCGGCTAGCCGCTGTTTGACGGTTGGTGCCGAGTGCGATCCAGTCAGTTCCTCGACCCAGCCGGCAACATGAATAGGGGTAATCGCGTCGAGCGATTGTGCGCCACGCACATCGCACCAGCCTAAAAACTCGGAAGCAGCTTTGACGTATGATCGGCGGGTATTCGGATTGCGAATCTGGGCGGTGAAGAATTCAAGAAACCGCGTGCGGACCCGTTCTGCGCTTTTCGCAATTGCGACAGGAAATATCTCAGCATCGGATACAGCCACCAAGCTCATTGCGTCCGGCCCCAGGTCCAGCACTCCTCGCGGCAAGCATGATGAAACGCCAGCTCATCCGCAAAGGAGCGGCCGATCCGCCTCGAACCTTCGGCAAAGCCAGAGAGGGCATTTTTTTCCAGTTCGCCATCCTGCAGGCCGCTTTGGTTGACGCAGATCGCCGTCAACAGGGGGAGTTGTCGCGCATGACAGATTTCCAGAAGCCGATCCAGATGACCGTGTTTTCCGTTCATCTGGTGACGTGCCTTGCTCCATTCGACACCACTTGCCTTCGCCAGGTCACCATAGGTAATGCAGATCCCAGAGATAGCCGCCTGCTTCAGGGCGGAAAGTGATTTTTCAAGATCTAGCCCCTGACGTTTACCGGAACGCCGGCCGCGCTCTTCAAGGAGTTCATAGTAAAGCGCAGCGTCGGTCTGGCCGCGCTTTTCAAAGTTCGCGATCCACTGATCGATCTCAGCATCTTTCTTATTGGAAAAATCCGTCATCATCGCACCGCTTTTCAAAGGCCGCGCATAATGGTTTCGATCGCAGTAATCGGAACTGCGTCGTCGATGGCGTGAAGGATCGTCCCGTTTTGGGAGCCGTCTCGTATCTCAATCTGCTGCGAAGCATGGTCATAGCGGAAAGCGTAGTCTTTCCCGTTCACCTTGATCCAGAGCATATTGGCTGGCGACCCGGCATATTGGCGTATCCGGATCGAATCCGCATCAGCCCGCCAGATTATACCACCGAGCACGGTTAGCGCCGATCCCTTGACATTGCCGGCATGATGCTCGGCTCGGTCCATGACACCTTTTGCGTATTCGTTAAGCTGCTGCACGTCCTTCGCAGTGATCGCCATTCACACTCCCTCCTCTATATATGATAAAGGACATTATCATATATAGAGCGACCCGCAAGATTGCAGTTGTGAATTCGACACAACCGAATATGAAAGATCAACAAGGGGACCGGGCATGGCAAATACAGCAGTACTAGTGAAACGCTTCGAAGACCTTGAGACGCAGCTCGGAGAAGTCGAAGCGACGAAACGCTATGAGCATTCAGAATATTTCGCCGGCGAACGCGTCGATAGTGAGAAATTGCTCAATTGGCAGGTCAAGGCCCGCCACCTTCTCTCATTAGCCTGCGGTGCGGACTCGGTTCACCTGAAGGCTTTTCTTAAGTGCGAGGAGCCTAGCGCATATCGCACCAACTACGAGATGACGAAGGAACTGAAAGCCATTTATCTGGCCGCTAAGGAAGACTTCGAGGGCGGGTTTATGACCTCGGTGCGCCAGCTCGTACAAGCGGAGGTTTTCGATACCGAGCTGAACCAGGCACGTGAGCTTCTAGCTGGTGGCTATGCTACCGCCGCAGCCGTGATCACCGGCGTGGTTCTGGAAACAGCCATGCGGGACATGTGTTCAAAGGCTGCTATCATTCCCGGCAGCTTGAACAAGATGAATGCCGACTTGACTAAGGCCGGTGTCTACAACCTCCTTACACAGAAGCGCATCACCGCCATGGCGGATATCCGCAACAATGCCGCCCACGGCAACCCAAGCCAGTTTCAGCCGCAGGATGTCACCGATATGATTACCTATGTCGAGAGTTTCCTCGCCCAGTATTTGTGATGTAGACCGACGAAAGGCTTCGACACACCATCCTTGACAAGTCGCTTTGTAGGCGCCATATATGGCGTGTCTAAAGCAACGGAGTATGGCATGCTTACCTATGTTCCTGAAACTTTCTCGTCGCTGTTTAACACGGATTTGGGCCAGCGCCTTTGGGCCTTTCTCAATGACCACGAAACCGTTCTGCGTATGAAGACCGCATCCGATCTCGGCAAACCAGCCCTTGAAGGAGTCGAGGAGTCGTTGCTCCAAAATTTCGAAGCTGACGTCGATACGTTGACCGAGGACCGCTGGAAGCAGATGATTGGCCATATGACCCGTCAGGTGATGGCCGCGGCCGGTTACGTCATCGCCCAGCAGAACGTGAAGGTGAATTCTGCGGTATTCACGCGGGCGACACGCTACGACAAATCCGGCTCGTTCATGTTTCATGCGCACCGCGCCGGAGGGCGAACGGTCGCTTTGACCGGAGACCGCGCCGGCACCAACCTTCCCAAGGATCAGAAGTGGTCTTACTGGAAGAGCTTCGAAAGTGGCATTCGTGCCCGCATTGGATTTGGCATCGAAGACGAGAAAGCCGTTATCGCTGAAATTCAGCAAAAAGGCTACTACATCCACCATCTGCCTCGGTTATTTCGCGCTGCAAAATAAGAGTGCCACCTAAGATTTACAGCAAGGATGGATCGTCTTCCGATCGATCCTTGCTGTGCCTCCAACTGTCAGTCGTCACTCAAAATTTCTTCGTCCTCACCCTCAGCCAATCCTGATCGAGCAAAAATCGCATTATGCTCCCGTATATCAGCAAAGAAACCTGGAACGATCCCAATACCGGCTCGTTCGATCGCGTCATCAATCGCCATGATCTGTTTAGAGCAACCCGGCAAAAAGTAATTTCCGATCCGCCCTCTATTGTCTTTATACACGTAGTGTTTCTTGAGCTCATCGCGCAATTCAGCACCAAGAATTGCCAGTTCGGACCTCGTCTTGGGAGAAAAAATAGCCGGCGAAATCGGAAAGCTATCAAGGAGCCACTTTTTTAGATTGAAGCCATCAGAGGCGACTGACCACCACCAATAACCAAGCGAGCTACCAAGCAGCGCAAAGACGATATTTGCTTCGTCATGTGTCCTAAATCTATATCCTGCCGTTCGAGCTGGAAGCGACGGCTTGCCATTGATATCGGTGGTTTGTGGGATGTCTCGCCAAACGGGAAACCAGTTATAGGCTGTTCCACCGATATACACTGCTGGCTGTGGGAATTTTGGGGCAGCGGCAGCAAGTGTAGAGAACGAGATAGAATCTCTCAGTTCCATGCCAAGAGGTAGCTTGCGTGAATTTAAATGTTCAAGGGTTTTTGCCTGTACCGCGCTTCCAAGCTTCGGGACACGGGTGAGCATATCGCTATCGAACTGGGCATATCCCAGCGTGGAGAAAAGCTGATCTCGCGATTCTGCGTTCCAACGCTTTAACGGCGTAGTAGCATTCCGACGAGGTGACAAGGATTTAACTCGGGAGAAAAGAGTTATCGAACACCTGGTCCTAACTTCGTTACCGAACAAAGCACTGGGTATCCGATCGAAATGTGACCAAGCAGCGAACGTCCCTTCCACACTAAGGATTCTACGCAATTCTACGAATGGTCTTTTGGTAGAAAACGCAACCGAGAGGGGCAAGATCATACCAAACTGCCCTGAAGACGCCTGCAGGAGCTTCAAGCTTCTTTCAACGACAAGCGTGTAAAGATCTTCGTCGCGGCTCCACCGTTCTAGTGCGGTACTGAACGTTCGACGCAACAACGGGCGATCCAAATCGCGAGGTATCTCTGCATATGGCGGATTACCAATAATTACATCGAAACCGCCCTGATCCATAATCTTGTAAAATTCAAGAAACCAGTGAAACGGCGCATGCGCCTTCAACCATTTTTCATATCCAATCTGGTCGCCTCGCTTCACCCCTGATTCAGAAGCAAGATTCCGATTAAGATCGTTCTCCAATTTAGCCAACCGACCTTTGAGATCGATTTTATTATCTAGAGGGACCGTACCATCGCCCTGTATTTGCTTGGCTCGAAATGCATCAAAAACATGCTGAAGGTCAGCGGCCTCCTTCGTGACGGTATCGAGCGAATTCTCAAAGTCAAATTTGCTATTTAGAGATTTCTTAACCTCGGCCAGCGTCGCATAGCCCACCAACGTGTTGCCAGCGCGAATGTTGAAATCAATATCAGGAAGCGGTTCGATACCCAGATTTCCGGCTTTCTGGTCGGGCTCTACCTGTGCTGCAAGCTTTAGAAATAATCGGAGCTTACAAATCTCAACGGCTTCCTCCATGATATCAACGCCGAAGAGATTGTTGAGAATGATACTCTTCAGAGTGAAGTAGCGGGCATTCGGATGCCCGTTTACCCTCCCTAGTATAGCTTTGAAATCCTCAAACTTCTTTGGCGTAAGCCCCTCATCTAAACGCTCAAGATCGGCGACAAATGCTTCCATTCGCCCAAGGCAGGTCTCGTAAAGCGGTTCGAGGATACTAAGCGCGGCGAATAGGAAAGCGCCCGATCCACATGTCGGATCAAGCACAGTAACATTTTCAATCGCCGTCCAGATTGCCCGTAACAGATCCGGGCCTTCACACCGCTCAATGACATCGTGAGCAAATTGCCGAATATCGATGTTGAGGGCTATAAGGTCATTGATCTCACGGACCTCTCCCGCTTCTAATTTTGCACGAGTTTCTGCATATCGAATCCGTCGAGCCACCACCTCCCGCCAAATTTCGGTCGGTAAACCAAAGTCTGCTGGTGCAGCACGATTCCACTGAGAGCGTTGTCCGGCGTCGTTGATCCCGACAGCTATATCGGGAGGCAGCTCGCGCTCAGTTCCATGTTTGACATCGGAGAAGATATACCGGTCTGGATCATTGCTCAGGTGATCCCAGATCGTCGGACCGCCTGGGTTATCAAAAGCTACCTTGCATTTTTTCTTGGCGGCATCGAGTAAAAAGGGAATTACCGTATTCTTAGAGATATACTCAGTTATATCTTCCTTCGTATAATATGCACCCATTTGCTTTTGGTTGATGTATTTTTCAAAGATGTATCCGAGAACATCTGGATTGATCTCGTCATCATTGCGCAATGGACGCTCGTCCAGGTGCCACTGGTAGCGATCAAAATATGCGAAGATGCGATTGAAGGCTTCGTCTGGAATCTTGATATCCGGGCAACGTTCTTCAATTGAGTGCTTCTCAAAAAGCCCGCCATTCAAATATGGTACTCTGCCTAGGAGCTTGTCGAGTTCAGGGCTCCTCGTCCTCCCTCCAAGTCCTTCGTGAAAGAGACGTAGAAGAAAGTATCGATAGAACGAGTAAAATTTGTCTTGGCCATTTTCCTTTTGGCAGCGCGCCAGCCTATCACGCAGATAATCGCGCTCACTATTCAAAAAGCCCTTTCGCTGCATAAAATAAATAAACATCAGTCTGTTGAGCATCAGCGAGGCGTACCACTCCTTATCTGCAACCTCAGTGATACCGCTGATGAAACCCAAAAAGGCGGTGTGCTCTTTGGTGAACTGATCGTAGAAACGTTTTGTAACGCGTTCCACATCGAACGCAGCACGGGCACGGGCCGTTACATCGACCAGCGTTAGGCTACTCTCCTCGGATAGTGAGAAAGCGATAGCTTCCAGCTTTTGCAAAAAGCCTCGATTACCGGATGATGCATACCAAAAGTGCTCTGGAACCGAGGTTGGTTTTCCTGTTTCCCGGCGTGCCCAGCACCATATTTGTTCAGCACGCCTCCCATCGGTAAAGATAATTAAATGCTCAAGAGTCGTCTTGGAAACCGAGATTTCGATTTTCTTTCGCGTGGCGCGGTCCGGAATTCGATCCTCCCCGGTCACCTGGCAAACCCAGGCGACCATTCCACGCTTCTCAGCTACCGCCTTGAGGCTAAACGTTGTATTCGAAACTGTAACGGACAGGCCGGCTCCATGCCGGTCCCAACCAAGTTCCTCGACAAAAAGCTCTTCGAATTTAAATTGCTCAAGTAATTTTTTGGCGCCATCTGCGTTAAAGTTCATCCCCATCCCCTTCGTCATACCGTCAGACGCGCAAGCCCCAGTGAGCAAATAATTTGCGGCTCACCGGAATTTTCCTCATCTTGTATCAAACAAAGCCGATCTTCTTCTCGGAGCGCCAAAACCAGCTCGGCCAATTTGTCGTCATTAATGCCCACCTTAAGCTGCCGGTTTAAAGTGTCCGTTGCAGATTGGCGCAATGGAAATCGATATATCTCCTCAATGGCCTTGCCGAGTTCCGGCAAGTCGAAAAGAGATCCTTTTACCTTATCAGCATGACGTTTCAGGCGCTCATAGGTGCGGAATCGAGCACCAGATGGCCGCCCGAGCTGGCCACCAACCTGTTTCTCTTCGGCCGCAATGTGCTCCACGCCGTTGGCGACCATCAAATGGTGGTCTTCCTGTCTAGGTAAGGCGGGCGTATTCGGTTCGCAGGCAGCGACTTTCAGAATCTCAAACTGGGACTGAGTGACACTTATCCCTTGCTGATCAACCCACGCGAGGGCGTCATTGCCTTGCCCTGTCCGCATATAAACTAGAGCACCTTGCGGACGGCCGTCCTGCGGAGTGTACGCCTTGGTGGAATACACGACGGACGGAAGCTCCGGCACCGATTTCTGCAAACCCGGATTTGCATCAATCGCATTCTTCCAAATTTGATAGGCGTACGAGGCGAGATCTACCTCAGTATCAGCCTCACCGTCCAAAATTCCGGCATTCTCGTTGTAAAGGTCGACCAGTTCTTCTCGCTCACTTTCATCTTCGAAGAACGCTTCGTCAGTCCCCACGACCTCAGCATTTTCCTTTAACCGCTGACGCACACGTGAACGCAGTTGAATTAAGCGTTCGACTCCGTCGGCCGGAAGAAATGAGTAGCATAGGATTTTTTCTGCTTTTTGCCCTATGCGATCAACACGACCGGCACGTTGGATAAGACGAATAATCGCCCAGGGCAGATCGTAATTCACCAGAATTGCACCATCCTGAAGGTTTTGGCCCTCGCTGAGTACATCGGTAGCAATCAGAATACGCAACTCATCGTCAGGTTTGACAGTGCTACGCTTATTGTTGCTGCCCGGGCTAAACCGCCACGCAAATTCTGTTGGGTCAGATGTTTCTCCTGATACCGCAGCGAGTGATTTGAGGCCCTTTGCCTTTAACTGGCGCTCAAGATAACGAACCGTGTCGGCAAATTGTGAGAAGATCATGACCTTCTCTCCAGGATGCTTCTTCGTCAATAAATCGAACAGAGCTGCCAACTTAGCATCCTTTGAAGGATCCCATTGACCGCAATCGTCAATAATTTTCAAAAGCCGGGCGCTGTCGGCAACTAAGTCCTTCTTCAACTGAGCAACAAACAAGTCCGGTCGGAGCCACTTGAACCTTTTCTTATATTGGTTCGCATAAAGTGCATACGTTTCCGAGGCACGCGCCTTGAAGGCTGCCTCGCCGTGTAATTCGAGAACTACGGCGTCCTGAACCTTTTCGTCCTCACCCTCCGCGAAAAGCTCGGCATCTGCACTTTGATCGTCGACGTCTTCGTCGTAGTTCGCAGTGTCCAAAAGTCCCGCATCCTGCGTTCCAAGCGGAAGGGGAAGGTTATTATCTATGGCATGCAAAAAGATATAGTTTCGAAGAACGTGTCGCTCCAATGACTGTTGGAAAGCCTCGCCACTGCTTTCCAACCGTTTGAACAAGTTGGTACGGCAGAAGCCCATGAGCCGCTTGCCTGCACGGGAGAGGTCGTCAAGCTGTTTTGCTTCGTTTGGTGTCGGTGGCTTGTGAGGTTTCGGTGCAACGTAATTTCCCAGACCATAACGTGGTAGATGCATAAGATTTATGGCGTCCACTACTGGCGCGGAATAAAGCTTTGCATACTGGTCACCGGCATCTTTATCGTTGATTTTAACCCGGAGAGTCCGCGGCACCCGCTCTGGAAAGTAGGAGCGCGAACCATCTTCGAAGGTCAGAAACTTCCGATTATTCGAAGGATCGATCTGAGCATAATTGTCTTGAATAAATGTTCGTGTGCGACGGACCATGTATAGTCGCATTAATTCCCGCCAGTCATCAGCATGATCGCTCTTCTCAAAAGCTGCAAGAGATCTTACAGGGCACTGGTGACGTCGGATAAATTCAGTTTCCCCTATATCCTGAAGCAATCTTTCAGGGCGTACACCGATATCCTGCTCTTCAGGGATAAAAAGGCGAAGTTGATTTGAGAGATCTCCGTATGTTTTGTTATACGGTGTTGCAGACAACAATATGCAACGACTTTCGTTCTCCCTAAGATACTCTTGAATTGCGCGATATCTACGTCCTTCATGATTTCGAAGGTTATGACTCTCGTCAATTAATACAACCCTGTACCTTCGAAGCTCTGGTAACTCCCGCGTAACTTTCGTTACCGACAGCACCTTTGCGAGAAGGCGGTACTCGGCCACATAACCTTCCCACATCTTGACCAGATTTTTGGGGCAGATGATAAGCGTTTCAGTGAAGTGATCATCCTGGAAGATTTTCGCGAGCGCAGTGGCCATCAACGTCTTGCCTAAGCCAACCACGTCGCCGATTAAGACACCGCCGCGCTTATTCAGGTGATGAGCGGCGATCTTAACTGCAGCTTCCTGATAGGCGAAAAGCCGCTTCCCAAATTCAGGTGGTATTCGGAATTCGTTGAGGCCTGCGCGAGCTTCTTGCGCCAGATGGTAGGCCATTTTGACGTAAATCATATAAGGGTCGATAGGTTCTTCGCGCGCCCAGCTCTCCTCAATGACTTCGATCAGTTCCTGAGTGATATCAATGCACCAACGGTCCGACCAACGATCATCAAACCATTTCGCGAGCTTCTCCGTGGCGTCGTGATCAAGAACATCGACGTTCAACTCACCCTGTTTTGAAAGGCCAGAGAGGGTAAGGTTGCTGCTACCTAGAAAGCCAGTGATCGGGTTATTTGGATCTGGCCTAAAAAGTAGGTAGAGCTTTGCGTGCAACGGATGTTTCAAAAAAAGCCGAACTGCGACTTGCTTTGATTTCAACTGGTTAGCAAGTCGGCGCAAGCCGGCCTCGTCAGCATTATTCGGCATGCCCAGAGTCAATTGAACGCGGAACTCTTCCGCTAGCTTCCTCTTCAATCGGAGCGCTGACTGGTTGTCGAGTGGAAGATCTTCCTTGCCGGTTCCCAGACCAATCCGAAGTTCGTCCTGTGGCAGGCGTTGCATACCAACGAGAAGGCGGCATTGATTGCCCTCTCCACCTGGCCATGCAGAAACCAGATCATCTACTGATTTCCAGCCACGCAAGTTGAAATAACCTACGCAGAAATCTCCGCGTTCAGATATCGATAGGGTCTTTCGCAGTGCCGGCAGAAGGCCTGTTTCAATATTGTCAAAAATGCGCGGCATTAAGTATCTCCAGCGCTTTCGTCGCGCCCGCTAAGGCCTCTAGTAAGCCTCTCGATTTCATCTTTACGGAAGCGCCACGCGCCACCGACCTTAAACCCTGGAATCTTACCTTCTGCCGCGAGGCGGTAAGCCGTTTTCTCGTTTAGCTTCAAGTATTCTGCGACTTCCCGGATGGTTAGAATATCCTCACCCATTGAAATGACCCTTTCGGCAAGGTGCGGTGAGAAAATGCAGGAAAATTGCGGAAAATGCAAGCATAGCTAGAAACACTTCATCTCCCACCTACCGACCTAACCCTAGATTTTGCGACCGGGTGAGCTGCTGCTTCAACGTATGGTCATGACTCAACTCTGCAATGCGCGTGCGCTCTACCATGCGAGCGGTCGTCTTGATCTGCTCGGCCTGCTTGGCCAGCTCCGGACGCTTCTCGAGCTCCTTGGCGAAGTCTCGAGGATCGGAATGACCGAACCGCTGCCTGAGTGCATCGGCAACCAGCTTGGCCTCCTCGAGCGCTGTCTGGCCATCCGGGGACGATCGCAGTTCCGCGATAAACTGGCCCCGCTTCTCGATCGGCGTCTTTTCCACCTGGGCGATGATTTCAGCGCTGCGCGGTGTGAGACCGGGAACCTCGACCACATCGCGCTTTTCACGTTGCCACTGTTCGGATTCCCGCGCTGAACCCAAATGCCGTTCCCAGGCAGTGGAAGCATATCCGATATGGGTGGAAACCGACTTCGCATAGTGCAGGGCCGCCTTACGTTCCCTGTTGTTACCCAACAGGCCAGACTTGCCGTGCAACTCCCCGAACCGTTCCGGCTGCTCAGCCATAGTCTTCGCCACCACCTTGCCGTCGCCATCCTTCTCGGTGATGGCGGCTCGCAACTGGTCTGTGACCTTATCCGGATCACGGAAGACACTTGAGGCGACGGATTTGATCGAATCCCAATTGTGTTTCATATGCAGCATCGCCTTTTCGCGGGCGACGTCCTCAATGCTGCGATCGTGACGCGTGATCACCGGCACCAGGGGAGCGGGCTTGGCCGTCTCGGGCTGCAAGGCCTGGCCGGCCGCTTCTGCGCGGCCCTCGCCGGCGCCAGCCGGCGACATAACCTCTGACCACCGGACGCGGCGATAACCCTCCCTCTCCCCTTCCCGGCCGTCCTGCTGACGATCGCCACCGATATTCGATGCGAGATCCTTGCGAGGATCCTCGCGGCGAACAGGGCCGGCCAGATCGCCGGCACGTTCCTCGTAAACCTGACGTTCGGATGGCCGGTCCTGCTGCTCCCGCACCGGATGGGCCGCGCGGGACAAAACCTCTTGGCGCTGCTTTGGGGCAGGAGCAAGTTCGATCTCGCTCTTCACCCCGAACTGTTCCGCGATCCCGCGCCGCTCGGCAAAGTCCCTGACATAATCCAGCGTCGTTTCCTTCGCGCCGGAACGCGACAGGCGGTGTTCAAGCTGGCTATAGGCCAGCTCGCCACCTTCGACCACGCGCCACGAATTGCGCTGCGTCTGCGTTCCGTCCGGAAGCGTGACAGGCGTGGCCCCTTCATGCTGCAGGCCGATCTTGTCACCGATCTGCGGCGAGGCTTCCTGCAGGGCGCGCTTAAGATCGACGCCCCATATCGTGCGCTGCTCGCCCTTGTCGTTTTCCAGCGTCACGAAATAGCTCTCGCGCGCCTCCGGATTATGCTCATAGGGTGCGGCCCCATGCTCCACGAGACGGCCGGCATTGGTGAACTCGTCTTGCGCGGCATAAAGCTGCGCCCCGTCGCGATGCCGGGTCATGGCGACATAGGTCAGATGCTGGTCCATGGTGGTGGACGCCAGCACAAAGGCGCGATCGACCGTCGCCCCCTGATTTTTATGGATGGTGGTCGCATAGCCATGATCAACGGCCTGGTAAGAATTCATCGGCACATTGACGAGGTCGGCCGTTCCTTCCGACGCATGAGACTTCCCGTCGAGCCGCACCTGTATTGAATTCGGCTCGACGGTCTCCACCGTCCCAAGCATCCCGTTCTTCACATCCAGGTCACGGCTGTTTTCAAGGAACACGATCCGGTCGCCCGGCGCGAACTCCCGCTTGCCGTCATTGGTCTGGAAGGTCAGCGCGCCGTTTTCTTCACCTTGCGCCAGCTCGCCGCGCTGCTGAAGGCCGGAACGAATATCCTCGTTGATCGCCCGCACATCGGCGCGGCGATGCGCCATGGCAACCCGGGTACCGTCCGGACGCGCATCACGGTCGGCAAGATAGTCCTGCACGATCGCGGCCCGCACCTCATCGCCGGTCTCCGCAAAACTGATGTTGCCATTGTCCCGATAGGCGGCCAATCCCTCGGCCGTCCGATGGGTGGCAAAGGCAACCGACGCCTCCCGCTGCCAGCCCTCGCGCTGCCGGCGGATTTCCGACAGTTCGACATGACCGAGACGTTCGGCAAGGATGCGGAACGGTGCGCCGGCCGAGATCGCCTGAAGCTGCTGATGGTCTCCGACAAGCACGATCTTCGCGCCACGCTGCTCGACCTCGCCAATGAAGCCGGCAAGCTGCCGGCTTCCCACCATGCCCGCCTCGTCGATGACGAACACGTCGCCGCGGCCGATCGTGCCGCAGTCGTTTTCCCAACCGCGGGACCATGACGCCAGAGTACGGCTCGCAATACCGGAACTTTCCTCCAGGCCCTCGGCAGCCTTCCCGGCCAGCGCCGCGCCATGAACCTTGTAGCCCTGCGCCTCCCATGCTTCGCGCGCCGCTGCTAACATGGTGGACTTGCCAGCGCCGGCGAACCCGACGACAGCGGCGATGCGTTCCGGCCCGGTGACATATTCGATCGCCTGGCGCTGCTCGTCCGAAAGCCGCGCCGAAACATCACCCGAACTTTTCTGGATCGCCTCATCCTGCCGCCCGATCGCGCGGGCGACATGCCGGCGATCGACGCCATGGTTCTGCGCCTGGTGCAAGCGTTCGGCCGCCGACATCATGCCACTTTCGGTCTCGCACATTTCCCGCGTCGAATAGCGAGCCTTCAGAACTTCGCCGGTTTCCGCATTCTTCCGCTCGGCCTGAAGCTGCACCAGCGCCGGCGAGGCCATGACGGAAGCAAAGGCATTCTGATACGCCTGGGCGTCATCGTTGATGTAGCGATGCAGTGCGCGCGCAATGTCGTGCCGATCAAACACGCTCTTCTCAGCTGTGATCAGCGTCAAAACCTGCTCGGGCTTTTGCCGGATCAGCTCGGCGTTGCGTTGCGCCGCCTCTTCGTCCAGTCGCGCCCGCTCGATCTCCATCCCCTGCCGCTGCATCTGCGAGGCATGAACGCCCATGTGCTCGGTCGGTGCGATCTCAAGTCCGCGCTCGGAATGCGAACGGTGGTCGATGCGAATATCCAGCCCCTCACGCATCATCTGTGTATTGGCGATATGCTCCCATGACTGGCGGATGTCCCGAAGCTGCATATCGGTGGTGGCGATACCGTTCGCCAGCAGCCAGGCATTCTTTCGCTCAAGATTGGTCTTCTCGCCCAATCCCTCTTCCGAGACCGCCCGCGTCGTCATCATCACATGCGCATGGTGATTTCTGATATCGCCCTGCTCATGCGGCGCATGGATGGCAAAATCCACAGCCGCGCCATACCGGTTTGCCAAATCCTGAGCGAAGGTCTGCGTTGCCTTCAACCGCCCTTCGGCCGAAAGCTCATGCGGAAGCGCAATCTCGAATTCGCGGGCGACACGAGCGTCCTTGCGATTTTCGGCGCGCTCGGCCGCATTCCACAGGGCCGAACGGTCTAGTGCCCAATCGGCCGAAACACCTTCCGGCAACACGATCTCCGTATGCTCCACGCCCTCTTTCCGGGTGAAGTCATGCACAAGCCCGTCTCGCTCATTGGTCAGGCGAACGGCGCATCGATAGGCGGCCGACGCCACGGCGCTGCGCCCGGACGCCCGCGATATCGGCTTTGCGCTGAGATGGTAGATCGCCAAACGACATCCTCGAATTCTGAGAGAGGATACAGAGCACTGACTTGCGCAGCAAGTCGTAAGTGCGCCCTTAGTAACCTCAATCGCTTCGCTCAATCGGCCACGGTGTCGGCACCTGTTGCGCTACATATGGACAATAATGGTGGTCGAAATTCGCGTATGCGGCATCATAGCTGTGCGAGAAAATGCTACCACAGGACGATAAACTATTGCGAAACATTCATGTTTGATTAGGTTGTAGGCCAACAAAACGGACGGGAGGAAGGAATGGCTAATGATACTGCAGGGACACTCGCCTTACTGATTGACGGGGACAACGCCTCTCCAAAGATCGTCACTGGTCTGCTTGCCGAGATCGCCAACTATGGGGTCGCCAGCGTCAAGCGCATTTACGGCGACTGGACAGGTCCAAACCTCAAAGGCTGGAAAGAGTGCCTTCTTGAGCACTCCATTCAACCTGTCCAGCAGTTCGCCTATACCACTGGGAAGAACGCGACAGACGGCGCGATGATCATCGACGCCATGGACCTGCTCTACACAGGCCGCTTCTCCGGCTTTTGTATCGTTTCAAGCGACAGCGACTTTGCCAGACTTGCGGCGCGGCTCCGAGAACAGGGCGTGACGGTCTACGGCTTTGGAGAGCGCAAGACGCCTCGCCCTTTCATCACAGCATGCGACAAGTTCGTTTATTTCGATGTACTGAACGCCACAGCGCCAGAGCAGGAAGCGCCGGCTATTGCCGTAGAGCGGAAAGCGCGTCAGCCTGTTGTGACGACAGAAGTTACAACGCCCGCCGCCAAACCTGCGCCGATGAAACCGGCACTCGATAAAGTCGCGCTCGAAATGCTCGCGAAGGCCGTGACCGCTTCCGCTGAGGAAGATGGCCGCGCCAATCTCGCGCGTGTCGGCGGCCATCTTGCGAAACAGGCTCCGGATTTCGACGCCCGCAATTATGGTTTTGCGCGCCTCTCCGAGCTGGTCGAGGCCTCCGGCCTCGTGGACATTGAGCGCACCGGCGATCATCCGAAAATCATCATGGTCAAGCTCAAGGCCGCTCCCGCAACGAAGTGAAAGGATAAACCGTGGCAAGGAAGTCCATCGAACAGCGCCTGGCTGAGCTGGATGCGCAGCGCTCGGCGCTGAAAGCCCGGCTCTCGAAACAGGATCGCGCCAACGACACACGCCGCAAGGTACTACTCGGCGCTCTTGTGCTTCATCGTCTCGAAAACAACAACGATCCGGAATTCACCAAGCGCCTCGGTGACTGGTTGCGCCGCGAGCTGCCCGGCTTCCTCACCCGTGACAATGACAAGGCGCTCTTTGCCGATCTGCTCGGGACCGCGCCAGCCGGCACGACAGAGAACAGCAGCAGCACGGAGGCCGCCTCATGAGCCGGGCAACGCTTGCATGGGCCGCCTTCAAGAATATGTTGCGTGCCGCTGCCCGTGATCCGCTATGGGCATTTGTCTCTCTGCTGACGGCTCCCTTTAGAATCTGGAAGCCGCTGCTTGGCGTTCTCTTCCTCCTCGTCATGGCGCTGTTCGTCGTCGGCTTCGGCGGCCGCTTCGCGCTTCAGCAAATGGGCTTCGGCGTCGGGAGCATTCCATTTCTCGCGCTCGACCTCGTGACGCTACTGGTCCTCGTCTGGATCGTTTTCCGCGTTATCACCAATCCGCTGATTATCCACTTCGGGGATATGGCCGACGATACCCATGGCTCGGCGCGCTTCGCCACAAACAAGGAAGTCGCTCCCCTCACCCGCTCCAATTCCGGCTTGCTGATCGGCCGCGATCCGAAGTCAAAAAGCCTCATGCGATATGACGGGCCGGCACATCTTCTCACCATGGCCCCGACGCGCACCGGCAAGGGTGTCGGAACCATCATCCCGAATTTGCTGACCGCGGACCGCTCCGTGATCTGCATCGACCCCAAGGGAGAGAATGCAAAAATAGCTGGCCGCGCGCGGGAAAAATTCGGGCCGGTCCATGTCCTCGACCCCTTCAGCGTCACCGGCATGCGATCGGCCGCGTTCAATCCTCTCGACACGCTCGATCCTGCCAGCCTCGATGTCGCCGAAGACGCCAGCACCCTCGCCGACGCCCTCGTGTTCGATGAACCGGGCATGGCGGGTGAAGCTCATTGGAACGAGGAAGCCAAGGCCCTCATTGCCGGGCTGCTGCTCAAGATCGTCGCCGTCGAATCTCCAGGCAGGCGTCATCTCGGCACGCTGCGTGAATATCTCACGGTCTCTCCGGAGACATTTACCGCCTTGCTCAAGCGTATGCAGGATTCCGACGAGGCAGGCGGCTTGATCGCCAGAGCCGCAAACCGCCACCTGGGCAAGTCCGATCGCGAGGCCGCCGGTGTGCTGTCAGCCGCGCAGCGCCATACCCATTTCCTCGACAGCCCGCGCATGACAACGGCGCTAAGCAGGTCGGATTTCCGCTTTGCCGATCTCAAGCACGGCAACATGACGGTGTTCCTTGTCCTGCCGCCCGATCGTCTGTCCACCTATTCACGCTGGCTGCGCCTGCTCGTCAGCCAAAGCCTGCTCGACATGGCCCGCGATCCGGCAAAACCGGCCGTGCCGGTCCTCTATCTGCTTGATGAATTCGCCTCCCTCGGCCACCTGGCTCCCGTCGAACGCGCTATGGGCCTGATGGCGGGTTACGGGGTCCAGCTCTGGCCGATCCTGCAAGATGTCCACCAGCTGCGCGCCACCTACGGGCAGCGCGCCGGCACCTTCCTCTCAAACGCCGGCGTGCTTCAGGTCTTCGGCATCAACGATCACGACAGCGCCCGCCTCGTCTCCGATCTGCTCGGACAGGAAACCGTCGTGTTCCAGACCATGGCCCGCGCCCTTGATAGCGAGAAATCCGGGATCTCCTACAGCCAGCAACATACCGCCCGGCCACTGCTCACGCCCGACGAGGTGCGCAATCTGCCAGCCCACGGACAATTGTTGTTTCTCGCGGGACAGCGGCCGATCATCGCTGGAAAGCTCGCCTATTATGTAGATCCTGAGTTCAATGGAGCGTTTGATCCGGCATGAGTGACGATGGAGTTAAGGAAGCTGAGGCCATGTTCAAAACGCTGGAATGGACTTTC
Source organism: Ochrobactrum sp. XJ1 (assembly GCF_024701725.1). Classification (NCBI taxonomy): domain Bacteria; kingdom Pseudomonadati; phylum Pseudomonadota; class Alphaproteobacteria; order Hyphomicrobiales; family Brucellaceae; genus Ochrobactrum; species Ochrobactrum sp. XJ1. The sequence continues at coordinate 4,052 of NZ_VDGD01000013.1, read as the reverse complement.
GGCATGATTGCGCAGAGTGGTCCGGAAAAGCGCCAATATATGGCCGATGCCTACCGCGAAGCACAGGTGTCAACGGCGGAGTAAAAACCGGCCACGGGGCGGAGCAAAAGTCGGCCACTGCGGCGCCGGCCTGAGACCGCCGGGAGGGCTTAAGCCCGAGCGGGGGTCTCGGGCCGGCGTAGCGATTTTTCGGGAGGTTTTCAGCCTGCCTTTCGGGCGCGGCTTTGGGCGAGACGATAGCTGTCGCCGTTCATCTCGAGGATGTTGACATGGTGGGTGATGCGATCGAGCAGGGCACCAGTTAGACGCTCGGACCCCAGGGTTTCCGTCCATTCATCGAAAGGCAGATTGCTGGTGATCAGAGTAGCGCCGCGCTCGTAGCGTTGCGAGATCAGCTCGAACAGCAACTCCGCACCGGTCTTCGACAGCGGCACAAAGCCCAGCTCGTCGATGATGAGCAGCTTGTAGGCTGCCATCTGCTTCTGGAACCGAAGCAGACGCCGCTCATCACGCGCCTCCATCATCTCACTGACCAGGGCGGCGGCCGTCGTGAAGCCGACGGACAAGCCTTTCTGGCATGCGGCCAGCCCGAGGCCGAGGGCCACTTGCGTCTTACCCGTGCCGCTGGGGCCCAGGGCGATGACGTTCTCGCGGCGCTCGATCCATTCGCATCGGGCCAGTTCCAGCACCTGCATCTTGTTCAGCTTAGGTATGGCGGTAAAGTCGCAGCTATCCAAGCTTTTGACGACCGGGAATTTGGCCGCCTTGATCCGGCGTTCGACCTTGCGGCGATCGCGTTCGATCATCTCCCGCTCGGCAAGCCGGAAGAGATATCCGACATGATCGACACCTTCAGTGGCACATAGCCGGGCCAGCTTCTGGTACTCCCGCTGGAAGGTCGGCAGCTTCAGGGTCTTGAGATAATGGGCGAGCAGGATCTCTGGTGCTTCGGTGCTCATGCCGCTTCTCCCGCATCAGACGACAGGAGGCGCATATACGCTTTTACCGAGGTCTTCTCGACCGTCGCCCTTGGCAGGTAGGGATAGATCGCCAGGTCCAATCGCGGCGGCCGGCGCTCGACCCGGCACAGGATCAGATGCTTGACCGCATCGAAGCCGATCGCACCGAGCTGTATCGCCTGCTTCACCGCTGCATGTAGATCGGGAAGGTCGAAGTTTTCCAGGAGACGGAGAACCTGCACATATTCCCGCCGCCCATGCTTGGCCATGCGGCCTTCCATCAGCCGGCGCAGCGTCGCGAACTCCTCCGGCAGGTCCCAGCCCTGGAGTGGCGCTGCCTGATCCAGCGCATTGATCTTCTGCTCGATCAGCGGCAGGTAATGGATGGGATCGAAGACGACGTCTTCGCGTTCCCAGCATCGCGGATGACGCGCGATAATCTCGCCGCGGCAGCCGATTACCACCTCATTGACATAGCCCCGAACCCAGACGTCCTGATGGCCGTAGGCGACCGGCACGGAATAGTCGTTCGTCTTGTAGCGCACCAGCGACTGGGCAGTCACAACAGCGCTGGCCTGATCGCAGGCATCAAACGACGACGCCGGCAAGGGACGCATGGCCGCAAGATCGCGCTGCAGCCGTTCTCCGATCGTCTCGCTCTCGCCCCGCAGCTTGTCGCGCTGGCGTTTGCGGCACTGCTCTTCCAGAAAAGCGTTGAACGCATCCCATGTCGGGAACTGTGGGATCGGTACCATGAAGTTGCGACGGGCATAGCCCACGAGACCCTCGACATTCCCCTTGTCGTTGCCTTTCCCCGGACGACCGTAGCGATCCCGGATCAGATAGTGGGACAGAAAGCCGCTGAACAGCGCTGCCCGCTTGCGTGTGCCGTTCGGCAGGATCTTCGCCACAAGGCAGCGGTCGTTGTCATAGACGATCGACCGCGGTACGGCCCCGAAGAACGCGAACGCATGGATGTGGCCATCGACCCAGGCTTCGGCCACCGCCGCCGGATAGGCCCGCACATAGCACCCGTCGCTATGCGGCAGATCGAGCACAAAGAAGCGCGCCTTCTGCTCCACGCCGCCAATCACGACCGTCGCCTCACCGAAGTCCGCCTGCGCATGGCCGGGCGGATGCGACAGCGGCACGAACACCTCCTGGCGGCGCTGATCACGCTCGCGCATATAATCCTTGATGATCGTGTAGCCGCCGGTGAACCCGCATTCGTCGCGCAGGCGGTCGAACACCCGCTTGGCCGTATGGCGCTGCTTGCGCGGCACCTTCAGGTCTTCATCGAGCCAATGGTCGATCGTCGAAACGAATGCATCCAGCTTCGGACGCCGGATCGGTGATCGCCGCTGATAGCCGGGCGGCGTCGAATAGGCCACCATCTTGGCCACGCTGTCGCGCGATATGTTGAAATGCTTAGCTGCCTGGCGCTTCGTCATTCCTTCTGAAACAGCCAGCCGAACCCTCAGATAAAGTTCCACGGTGTAGATCCCCTGTCCCCCCTGCACTCGTTGCAGAAAGGAAATAGGTGGCCGGATTTTACTCCGCCCGCAGCAGCATTATGCCGCCGCTACCGTGGCCGACTTTTGCACCGCCGCTCTCACGAAGTGCTGTTCGGCAACACAACCATCCGGTTGATTCCAAAATGTCATGCAAGCGTCGGTAAACCGACCCTTGACGAGATTCCATCAAATGACGCCTTTAGCACTCTGGACGATTACAGAGCCTGGAGGAAGAAAACCCGTGATCATCGTGATTAAGGGCATTCATAAGGTCAAACGCAAGCAGGCTAACGGCACCATCAAGACCCACTACTACGCATGGCGTGGCGGTCCAAAGATGGTGTCGGAACCAGGATCCGAGGCATTCGCCGCAGAGCATCTCCGTTTCAAGGAACAGCTCCAGCCGACGAAAACCCCGGATACACTGGAAAGCCTGATCGAATATTTTACCGGAACCGAAGACAAGCCGAACGAGGATTTCCTTCGTCTGGCTCAGTCGACAAGGGACGATCATCTCTATGCTTTCAAGCTGATACGCAAGGAATGGCCAAATCTGCCAGTCCGGCTAACCCAGCAAAAAGGCATGAAGGCCGACATCAGGAAATGGCATCGAAGCTTTGCGAAAAACCCGCGCAAGGCAGACAAGCTGCTCTTCTCGTTGTCGAAGGTTTTTTCCTATGCCTTCGAGGATGAGCTGATCGAGAAGAACCCCTGCAAGGGGATCGGCAGGCTCTACAAGGGCACACGGAAAAACGTCGTCTGGAAGAAAGAACAGATCGATGCTTTCCGGGCCGGAGCCAAGCCGCACATTCTCCTGCCCTGGGAGATCGCTTATCAGACCGGCCAGCGGCAGGGCGACATTTTGTCGCTCACCTGGAATCAGTATGACGGCGAGTATTTGCAGTTTCGCCAATCCAAGGGCGGCAAGAAACTGAAGGTAAAAGTCCGAATCGGTCTGAAACAGATCCTGGACAACACACCGAAGAAGGGAATGCGCATCTGTCTGACCACCAGGGACACCAGCTGGACCAAGGATGGTTTCCAGGCGTCCTGGAAGAAGCAGCTGCAGGAACTGAAAATATACGGCCTGACGTTCCACGATCTGCGCGGCACGTTCATCACTGAGAGATGGGCTGAAGGAAACAGTGCAGACGATATCGCGAAGATATCAGGGCACTCGGTCAAGGACGTCAAGGCTGTGCTGGAGAAGCACTATCTGGCTCCCGATCAGGATGCCAGCGATGCGGTTATCGTCCGTATAGACAAGAACGCTTGAGGAACAATTTCTGTAAACCGTTCCTCAAGCGCTGTAAACCGTCAACATATCCACTACCACGAGAGGAGCTAACATGTTGAAATTATTGGCAGGGGCAGCAGGGTTCGAACCCGCGACCTACGGTTTTGGAGACCGTCGCTCTACCAACTGAGCTATACCCCTATGCGGCATTGCAATGCCTGATCGGCAGAATGCCAGACTGGCGGCGTAACCGCCAGTCAAATTGATTACTCGATGATCGAGGAGACGATGCCTGCACCGACGGTGCGGCCGCCTTCACGGATAGCGAAGCGGAGCTTCTCT